>NZ_LR134201.1:3185629-3504192 GCF_900635955.1 Cedecea lapagei | reverse complement strand
ATCAAGTGGTATCAGCGGGAATTGCTCGCAGAGATACGCGAGATGAATGATGACGTTAAGCGTCAGGTGCTCGATATCATTCGTGATAACCCACTGGCGATGAACTCAGAACTGGCGATGGACGCCAACCCGGTTCAACTGGTCAAACGCGCTCTCGATGCGCTGGCCCGAAAATGGGTAGACCGCTTCATCAACAAAGCATTCCCGATATCTGATGGCCTGGTTAAGAAAACAGAGTCAGCGGTTGATCGGGGATTGTTGGCCTCAGCCCGCAAAGAATCGCTCACCATCAACATGCAATGGACTCCGGCAATGACTGAAAAGGTCGATGCCATCATTGCTGAAAACGTGTCTCTGATTCGCTCCATCCCTGAGAAATACTTCACCGAGGTAGAAGGGATGGTATACCGGGCTGTTGCTCGAGGTGGTGACCGTAAAGCCCTGGCAGACGAGATTGAGGCTAATTTCGGTAAGCGGCACGGCATCACCCGGCGCAGGGCTGAGTTTATCGCTCGTGACCAGACTCGAAAGGCAACCAGCGCACTGTCAGCAGCAAGGCAGCAAGCAGCCGGAATCACTGAAGGTGAGTGGGTGCATAGCGGCGGAGGCCATAAGCCACGACAGAGCCACGTTAAAGCCGGTAAAGAGCGCAAGCGCTTCAAGCTATCCGAAGGTTGCCTGATTGATGGCGAGTACATCATGCCGGGACAATTGCCGAATTGCGGTTGCACCTGGAAGCCGGTGCTGCCCTTCTGATTTAACCAACAACACAAGGTCACTTCGGTGGCCTTTTTTATTGCCTGAAGAAAGGTGAAGCATGAAAGACGTGAAGTTTGCCTTTGACCGGGCAAGTGTTCGCACCTACGACGCAGACGGGATGATGCATGTTGCGCTAACGCCAATCAGCAAAGCCAACGTGTGCGTCTACTACGGGAAAGAGATTCCAGATTCCGAGGTGTTAGGGCTGATTCCTGAAAAGGCATACCGCCTGCTGCGAGACCCTGAAGAGCTGCGAAAAGCTGCGCCAACGTTCAACAACAAGCCGGTGCTTAACCAGCACATCGGCGTAATGGTCGCCGAGCCGCCGAAGGAAGCCATCATCGGTTCAACCGGTGAGAGTGCTGAGTTCGATGACACCTACCTGAAAAACTCAATGGTCGTATGGGATTTGGATTCCATCATGGGCATTGAGACTGAGCGCCAAAAAGAGATTTCATCCTCCTACCGCTACAGGCTTGACCTTACGCCAGGCGTGTACGAGGGCGAGGCATACGATGGAGTTATGCGCGACATCGTTTGTAATCACGTGGCAATAGTGCCAAGTGGTCGGGCTGGCCCCGACGTGTTTGTTTATGACTCCAAACCAACAGGAAGAAACCTAATGTCAAAACTGACCGAAAAGTTGATGTCGGTGTTCAAAACCGCATTAGCTAACGACGAAAAGCCCGAGGACGTCGAAAAGAAAGTCGACGCCGTTATCAAAGACGAGGCCACTCAGGCTGAAAAAGATAACGAGTCCGAAGCAGAACGCCTGAGGCGCGAAGAGCGCGAGCTGAAAGAGCGTGAAGAGCGCGAAAACAAAGATCGTAAGCGTGACCGCGCCGAAGACGAAGACGAAGACGACAAAGATAAAAAGTCGAAAACGGCTGACGACGAGGACGACGACAAAAAAGAGAAAGAGAAGATGGCAAACGACAGCCGGTTGGCAATGGATGCCGCCATTAAAGGCGTTGAAGCTCGCTTTACAGCGCTTCGCCAGGCCGAGCGTGATGTTCGTCCAGTGGTTGGCGACCTGGCCTGTGACAGCGCAGAAGAGGTTTATCGCACCGCTCTGAAACAGATGGGTTGTGAAGACCACGCAAGCCTGCCTGAAGGCGCTCTCCGCTCAGTGTTTAACGCACTGGCAAAAGCACCAACTATGGCGCAGGACTCTGCCCCTCACCATCTGAGCGGCGACACCAAATCCGATGTACTGAAAATGATTCGCGGGGGCAAATAACATGGCGTTTCAAGAGAGCGTAGGCATTTATCGCGGTGTAGGCCAGGTCGGTCACCCCGCATCAACTTCACCAATTATCGCTGCTGCCGGTGGCCCTGGCGCGTTCAAGGCTGCAACCGCAGGCGTGAACATCGCAACCTTTGTGTTCCGTGATGCAGCAGACCCTAAAGTAGTGTCCAACGTAGCACCGACTACCGATTCCAAGCCGATTGGCTTCATCCAGAACCTCGGTCAGGCAATCATCGGCTACGGCCAGAGTGCAAGCATGTTGATTCGTGGCGGTGTTGAAGTCTCTCCGAAAGTTGGCGGCGACTTCTGGGCCAAGTCCACTACCGTTGCCACTAACGGCCAGAAAGTTTTCGCAAGCGTAACTGACGGCACCATTGCTACCGGCGCTGCCGGCGCTGCCGTAGCTGGTCATGTCGAGACCGAGTGGTACGTTTCACAGGGTGCAGCAGTAGGCGACCTGATCATCATCTCTACCTGGAGCAAAGCATAATGGCTCAACCATCATTTAAAGACTTCATCCAGGTTGCTAACGCCCAGGGTATTTACCTTCAGCCGTCAGTAACCCGCCTGGCAATGGATGCCGACCCTCAGCCGTCACTGGCGCCAAACGGCGGCATTCCGGCAATCGTATCAACGTTCATCGATCCAACTATCGTTGAAACTCTGTTCGCCCCTAACCGCGCCACAGCAATTCTGGGGCGAGAAGAGAAGCGTGGTGCATGGGCTCAGGACAGCTTCATGATTCAGCGTATCGAAGAAACCGGTGACACTGTTGCGTATGACGACTACAGCGAGCAGGGCGGCGTGCAGGTTACCCCTTCATGGGAAAACCGTGACGTCTACCGTTACCAGACAATGGTTACCTATGGCGAGCTGGAGCAAGAGCGTTACGGGCTGGCTATGCTGCCGTATGTCGCTAAGAAGCAACGCGCCGCAATTAACGTTCTCGACCAAGACCAGAACAAGTTCTACTTCTACGGCGTCGCTGGCCTGCGCAACTACGGTCTGCTGAATGACCCAGAATTGCCAGCACCAATTACGCCGATTAGCGTGGGCGGCAATGTGCTGTGGAGTGCAAAGCAGGTTGTAGACAAATACAACGATATTCTTGCTCTGTACGAAGACTTGGTTGCTCGTACCAACGGCATCGTAGGCGACGGCGTGGATATGTCATCTAACCTCGTGCTGGCGATGTCAAACAAGCTCAGCGTAAATCTGAAGTCTGCGAACGAAATCTTCGCTACTTCTCTGGAAGACATGCTGAAGAAAGCGTTTCCGAACATGCGGTACGAAACCGCACCACAGTACAGCACTGCTGCTGGTGAGCTTATTCAGATGTTTGTAGAGACCGCTCAGGGTCAGGAAGTTGGCTTCATGGCTTACAGCGAAAAGCTCCGTGCTCACCCGCTTGTAACTGAAGTGTCTTCCTACAAGCAGAAATACTCTGGAACCACTTATGGCGCGGTAATCACCCAGCCATTCCTGTTCGCACAAATGCTGGGGGCATAATGGCTGCTAAATCTTCTACCTACATCATCGGCTGCAAGCTTCCTAACGGCCTGGTAATCAATCACGAAGGTCAGCGAGTTAAGCTCGCTGGCACAAATGATTCCCTGCTGCTCAACGGCTTCGGTATTACGCGTGATGTTCCTGCTGATTTATGGGATGCCTTCGCAAAGACTTTTGCTGATCAGCCCCTGATTAAAAACGGAGTGGTGTTTGCTGTGGCCGACGAAAAATCAGCGCAGTCGGCATCAAAAGAGCGTCAGGACCAGAAAACCGGCCTGGAGCAACTCGACCCGAAAAAGCAGCAGACCGATCCCGATAAGGACTAAGCCATGGGCGTCGTAACTCTGGATATTCCCAAGTTCCGCGCCATGTTTCCTGAGCTCTCAAATGTAGACGATGCTCTCCTGCCATTCCTTTTCGACCAGGCCACTGATTACCTGAATAACACCGAATACTCACTTGTCATCGACGTCATCAAGCGCGAGAGGTTTCTCTACCTGCTGATGGCGCACTTGGCGTATGTGCGTTACGGGGACAACAGGAAAAGAGGTGGCTCGGGAATGGTGGGGCGCATTTCTTCTGCAACTCAGGGCAGCGTGTCTGTTTCATCTGACCTGGGCCCCATTGAGTTCCGTTACGCATGGTACACGCAGAGCCCATACGGTATGGACTACTGGCAAGCCACGAAGGTTTACAGAATGGCTAACTACTACCCGGGGAGCGCTTATGACTAACGCGGAGAAGTATCTGCAGGATATCGCAGACAAGCTTAATGCCTCTGAGGTCAAGGCCGGGTTTTACAGCGGGGCAACTTATCCAGATGGTACCAGTGTTGCGATGGTGGCCGCGAGAAACGAGTACGGAGACCCGGCAAATAATCAGCCGCCGAGGCCGTTCTTCCGAAATGCTATCACCAATAAGCAGGAGGAGTGGAAAGGCTCAATCTCTCGCGGCCTGGCTTCTGGAATTGACGCCAAAGGTGTTCTCGAAGTGGTAGGCGCTCAGATAAAGGGTGACATCCAAGAGTCTATTTCTGAGCTGATGGAGCCAGCGTTATCTCCAGTAACGATTCATCGTCGCAGGACGCGCAAGGAGCGGAAGAATGATTCCACCAAGCCGCTCGTGGACACCGGGGTGATGTTCTCTGATGTTAATTACGAGGTGACGTGATGAACCTGCATCAAATCGTAAGGGGGGCGATCACCACCGTAAACCCTGATGTTGAAGGCGTGTTCAAGGTGAATGTTGGTTACGTCACCAAGCCGGGAGGCATCCGTGAGAACGCCTACACAGAGCTACCGGTCACCGTCCAGCTGCAGGAGCTTTCATCTACCGACCTTCGGCAGGTTGACGCCGTGAACATTCAGGGGATTTTGCGAACCGCATACCTGAACGGTCGCTTTGATGGTGTTAACCGGCCAAATCAGAAGGGTGGTGATTTCCTGCTGGTGAACGGTGAAACGTGGCTGGTTGCGAAGGTAGTTGAGATGTGGCCGGACTGGATAAAGGTCATCGTTACGCAGCAGGTGCAGAAATGACAGCGGCGCTTAGCATCAAAGAGATTGACCTGCTTATCCCGCTGCAGGCGTTCCTGATGGAGATAACCGGCCTGGATATCGACCACGTCCTGAAGGGGCAGCAGAACCTCACGCCAATGCCGCTGGAGAACTTCATCATCATGACGCCGCTTCGGCAAGTGGGCTTGTCCACAAACCGCATGGTGTATGACGACAATGGCGTATTCGGCGAGGGTAAGCAGCTTAACTCCCGCACAACACAGTGGCCATGCCAGATTGACTGTTACGGCGAGGGCGCTGCGAATTTGGCTACAGTCATCGCGACGCTAACCCGTAGCGATTACTCATGCGAATGGTTCAGGGCAAACGGTGGGATTCTTTCCCCAAGCCACTGCACCGAGCCCCACCAAACCACGATGATAAATGGCGAACAGCAGTATGAAGACCGATGGACGATGGAGTTTGTCGCTCAGTATGACCCGGTCGTCACCATACGCCAGGACTTCATGAAAGAAATTAACGTCGGCATTGTTGCCGCAGATATCAAATTCCCACCGGAGAGTGCATAAATGGCAATCCCACTACGTAAAGATGTGCAGATCAACCCCGGAGTACTCCCGGCTGGGGGCTCTGCGCTTGACCTGAATGGCCTTATCCTGACCGACAACGCTTACGCCCCAATCGGGCAGGTGCTGACGTTCACCACCAAAGAAGACGTTTCCAAATACTTCGGCAGCCTGTCAGAAGAATATGCGATGGCGAATGTTTACTTCTCTGGGTACAACAACTCACTGAAAACGCCAGGCGCATTGCTTTTCTCTGCCTTCAATCATGCTCCAGTTTCAGCATGGCTTCGCGGTGGCTCTATGGCTGCGGTTACACTTGAGCAGTTAAAAGCGATGAGCGGCACCCTGACCATCACTGTAGATGGCACTCAGCATGCAGCAACGGCAGTCGACCTGGGCGCGGCTACAAGCTTTGCGAATGCTGCAGACATTATCCAGACTGCGATCGGCAGCAGCGTTACAGTTACTTTCGACACCAACCAGAAAGCATTCATCATCAAGTCTGCGACTACCGGCGCAGCAAGCAGCATCAGCTTCGCATCCGGCACCATTGCCGCTCCGCTGAAACTGACTGCCGGCACTGGGGCCGTGTTGTCTAATGGCGCAGACGTTCCGTCAGTTGCCGATGCCATGCAGTCCGTGCTCGATAACTCTCAGAACTGGGCGTTTGTAACGACCTCATTTGAGACGACAGAAGAACTGGCGCTGTCTCTGTCATCCTGGGTGACGGGCCAGAACTATCGCTTCGGTTACGTGCCGTACACCATGGAAGCCTCTGCGCTGGTAACTGGCTCTGCTGATACGCTGGCGTTCAAAATCATCGCGGTTAACAACTACTCAAACGTGGTGCCGGTGTATGGGCGCAATATCCACGCAGCTTCCATCCTGGGTTACGTCGCATCACTGCCGTTTGACCGCCAGGAAGGACGAGTTACCGCTAAGTTCCGTGAGCTTTCCGGCCTGCCTGCAGTAGTAAAAACCAGCGCGGCATATGACGCCCTGATCGCCAATGGATACAACTTCTACGGCAACTATGCGCAGAACAAGGTCGTTGAGGACTACTGGGCAGCCGGCACTATCACCGGTGACTTTAAGTGGCTGGACACCTTCGCATTCCAGATGTGGCTGAACGCTACCCTGGCTAAAGATGCGATTCAGGTTCTCAAGTCAAACCGCAGCATTCCGTACAACGCATCTGGCAAGGCGATCATCGAAGCATCATTCGCGGACACCATCAATCAGGGTATCGCGTTTGGCGGAATCCGTACCGGCGTCGACCTGTCCAGTCAGCAGATTTCCGAGATTCAGAACGCCGTTGGCGCTGACATCTCACCATCTCTGATTGCCAAGGGTTACTACCTGTACATCGGAGACCCGACACCAACGCAACGAGCGGAGCGCACAAGCCCGCCAATGACTCTGTGGTATTGCGACGGCGGCGCAGTGCAGAAAATCACTCTGGCATCGATTGAGGTTCAGTAAATGGCGAATAACACAATTACCAGTGCTGACTCCATCTTTGCACTGACAGTAACAAATCTGTTCCCGAGCGCGCAGCGCATTGAAGGGTACGCAGCTGATGCGATGTTTGCCCTGGGCGACACGGAGATGGCTCAGGCGGTGCGTGGTGCTGACGGTAAGCTTTCTGCCGGTTACGTCTTCGGCGAGTTCCTGCAAACCATCACAATCATGCCTGACAGCCCATCGCGCAGCATCTTCGAAACGTGGCAGCTCACATCAACGACTGCGAAAGCCGTATTCCGCTGCAACGCAACAATCATCCTGCCATCCCTGGGCCGCAAGTTTACGCTTACCAACGGGGTGCTGCAGCGCGTTAAAGCCATCCCGGATGCGCAGCGTGTCCTGCAGGCGATGACGTTCCAGATCAACTGGGAAAACGTAGTCGGCGAAGCCTACAACCCTTAAGGAGCCACAATGGCACGTAAAGAGCTTTATTACACAGTTGAGGGCAAGGGGCGTGACAAGGGAAAAGTATTCCACATCACAGAAATGCCAGCCTCTCAAGCAGAATGGTGGGCCATCCGCGCCGGACTGGCAATGGCGAAAGGCGGAGTTAACCTGCCTGATAACTTTTCAGATTTGGGTATGGCGGGAATGGCAAAAGTCGGTCTTGAAATGGTTGCGAAGATTCCTGTCGAGGATGCGCGCCCGCTCCTGGAAGAACTGATGTCATGCGTACAGGCGGTGCCTAATCCATCTGATCGCAGCATCAAGCGCGGCCTGATTGAAGATGACACCGAAGAAGTCTCCACCCGCCTCAAACTTCGCACCGAAGTGCTCAAGCTCCACGTAGATTTTTTAACCGCCGCCGCCAGCTAGATATTCCTCCCGTCATGAGTTCGGAGGTCGTCGGGCTTGCGGACTATGCCAACGTTCCAAAGACAATCGCCACGGTTCTGTCGTCGGGCAAATGCTCGCTGACAGAGCTGAGCACGAACCTGGGAACAGAGGATTTGTGGTGGTGGCTCGAAATCATAACCGTGGATAACTACAACCAGATGGTCATCAACAAAGCGCAGGAGAAAGGCTGATGCCAACGATTATTGATTCACTGGTCGTTACGCTCGGCCTTGACTCTTCCGGCTTCAAGAAAGGCCAGAAGGATGTAGGTAAAGGGCTAAAAGACACCAAAGATAACGCCGAACAAACGGCGAAAGACATGGAGGCCGCAGGTAAAAGAGCGGCCTCTTTCTTTGGGTCAATTCGAAACGAAGTGATAGCTCTTGCCGGTGTTTCCCTGTCGCTCATCGGGGTTAAAAACTTCGTAACGGGAATGACGGAAAGCCTGACAAAGCTGAGCGTCACCTCAAAGGCTTTGGATTTATCGCCGAAGCAGTTAGAGGGGTGGACTGGTGCCGCTGAAGCCGTGGGGTCAAGCACCGAAAAGGTCACGGGAATTCTCGGCAACTTCCAGAAATTAGTTAACGATTTTCGGGGTGGTGGTGACATTAGCAACAACCCACTGGTAAAATTCTAGGTGGAATTAGCGGTGTTACTGGAGAGAAGTTTGATTTCCGCACCATGTCTGGAGCAGACATTCTCCAGAAGGTTATTGATAATTGGGGCAAGTTAAGCAAGGACGCACAAAGAAAAGTTGGTGCGGATATTGGTGCCGATGACGCCCTTATCCAGAGCTGGGCAGAAAAGGGCGATCAGTCATTTAGCAACCTTAGGAAAGAGTTCGAAAATCAATCGAAGGCCACCGACTCCCTTGGCAATGACGCAAGAAAGTTAAACATACAGTTTGTTTTGCTGAAGAGAAATTTTGAAGCCGCTGGGCAGTCTCTCTTCACCGCAATGCTTCCATATGTCAAAGAGATACCGCCAGTGTTGATGAAAATATCAGACTGGATTTCATCTCATGGGCCAGAGATAGCTAAGTTTTTCTCTGATTCAGCAGGTGAGGTAAACAAGGTCGTTGATGTGGTTGGTGGCTGGCAAAATGCACTAGCAATTTTGGCTGCATTTGTGGCTGGAGGCTGGGCATTAAAAATGCTTACCGGAATCTCAAGGGTTGCGAAAGGGTTTGGTCCCATTATCGCAGCGATGGCCGCTATTAGCGCCTGGGATAAGCTGGGAGGCGAAGAGAAGGACGCCAAGGAGAATGGCGTTAGTGTTGGTGATAACCTCATCAACAAAAAGAAACAGAAGGAAAAAGAAAGACAGCAGTCAGGCGACACGCCATCTGCGAAAATTATTGCCTGGTGGGAAAAACTAACCGGAAAACTTGATAGCGACAATAAATACACCGCCTATGGCACGATACCTCATCGCGATAATGCGGAGCCAGAACAGAAGGCGCAGTCGGCAAAAAGAGAGCCTCAAAAGCCTTCTGATAGCACTCAGGGGAGAGATAGCCGGGCCGGTTCGCTATTGAATTCAGCAGTTGATGCCTTGAGGGACGTGAAGCCTGATCAAGTACCTGCGCCTGGTGTAGTGAATTATCACTCAACTGAGGTCGTGCCTAATCCTTTGAAGGAAATAAAGCCCGACCCTGCACCTGTACCCAGCGTCGTGAATTATCACTCGACAGAGGTCAGGTATGATGCTCCAAAAGATACATTGTCGGCAGGCGATAAAAATTATGATTCCGATAAAATATCAAATTCAATATCTGAAGCTCTGAAGTCCCTTAAGCCAAACCAAGAATCTAGCATTGTTAACCACCACTCGACTGAAAAAATAGTGTCTGATGGTGATATTCGCGGGGAGTCTCGTCAGGCGCAGAATGAAACGAACCGACTTCTATTCAACATCCTGGATGGAATTAAAAAGGTTGGTTCCTTGCTGTCTGATAAAGAGCCCCCTGAAAGCAATGTGCAGGACCAGGCCGGTTACCTGATGAGAGAGCACCCCCAACTACCTGCAGAAGCTCCGAAGCCGACGAAGGCTGGCGCAGCACTTCTTGGATGGATGCAGCCAAAGCTGGACGCCCTTGAAAAGGCGTTCAACCTTCCTCTTGGATTACTGCGCAGCGTAGCAACTACGGAATCAGGCGGTAATCCCTACGCAGTATCAGGGGCAGGTGCGAAGGGGTTATTCCAGTTCATGGATGGCACTGCCAAGGATATGGGCCTTAAGGGTAACGATGTCTTCGATCCGATGAAGTCAGCTGAAGCTGCGGCTAAATACCTTTCACAACTTCTACGACAGAATGGTGGCGACCTTAACAAGGCTCTGGCCTCCTACAACTGGGGAATTGGCAACGTGCAGCGTAAAGGCCTGGAAAATGCTCCGTCCGAGACGCAGGCATACGTGCCAAAGGTTCTTGCTGGCATCAAAGTAGGGGCGTCTGCAAATGCCAATGTTGTTAACGCCCAACAGCAGCAACCAAGCAATAAAACGGATATTCACATCGGTGAAATGACGGTTCAATCTAACGCCTCAAGCATCAAGGCGCTGGGTGATGATGTGCATGCATCCACTAAGCGAAATGGTCTTGTCATGGCTTACAGCACGGGGC
Source organism: Cedecea lapagei (assembly GCF_900635955.1). Taxonomy (GTDB): domain Bacteria; phylum Pseudomonadota; class Gammaproteobacteria; order Enterobacterales; family Enterobacteriaceae; genus Cedecea; species Cedecea lapagei. Next base: position 3,493,608 of record NZ_LR134201.1, on the reverse strand, counting down.
AATAGCATATGGCTTTCTCGCTGAATGAAACAACGCTACTCAGCGCCATACGAAGCCGGAATATCTTCTCCATCGTCAACAGTGTCCTTTCTCCTGGGTACGGGATTTATCTCAAGTCGGGTGCTAAGGCGCTTTCTCCAGATTCGTTTCTGGGCATCGAGTACGGAGCTGATGCTTCCGTGGTCTCATCACCGGTAGAAAAAGGGTCTTATACCTCTTTCAATAAGGTAAAAAGACCACCAATCATTAGGGTGATGTTTGTCCTGCAGGGGTGGACAGGCTACAGCGGTAGCATTCCAAACCTGACAAATTTCTCGTTAACCAGCAGGTCTGACATGCTTGAGAAACTGGATGCGATGGTTGATTCCGCTGATACCTATGACATTGAGACCCCGGATACCACTTACGAAAGCTACGACCTCATCCGCTACAACTACCGCACGTCTAATCGCGATGTAACCCTTTTGACGGTAGAGGCCATATTTCAGGCGGTACTGGAAGTGGCAGAAGTCACAACATCCAGTACGGTAGCGAAAGACCAGGCAGCAGATGATTCTCACTCGCGCGGTGCCGGTACGGTTAGCACCGTAGTAGGAAAAGCCAGCGCTCAGAAATCCACTCTGGACGAGGTGAAAGGGGCTTTGTCGGGGCTGAAGACCTCTCTATCAAATGCCGCAGATGCGGTGGCAACATCTGTGAGTTCTGCAGTAAGCAACGCCACCTCTGGAGCAACAAGCGCGATTAACGGGGCGGCCACGAGCGCCATTGATAAGCTGGGAACTTCAATAAACGAGCTGGTTAAGGGGATAAGCTGATGCTGGTTGTCACTCTTAAGCCCATAAAGGGGCAGCAGGTAAACGTTGATCTCGATGGTCAGTCCGCGACATTAAAAATCACTCAGACGACAGCCGGCCTCTTCATGGATATTGGCCTGGATAACCTCTGGATAGCACAGGGCATACCGTGCCTGAACTGCAACAAACTGGTTCGGTACAAACACCTGGGATTTAGAGGTGAGCTTTTCTTTGCCGACACGGTAGGCGATCTCGACCCCTCCTATGATGGACTCGGTGGCCGGTTCAAGCTTTTCTACGCAACTGAGCAAGAGATGGCGGCATGACCTATCAAAAGAGAAAGCTAAAGTTCGAGTTCAAGCTGGAAAAGGGCGCGTTCAACCAGGATGGTGACAACATACTCACCATCGACAATATCAAAGCCAGCGTAAACGTTGGTGGGTATGGTGGAACTACCGGAACAGTGATGAATGCGGAAGTTTACGGTCTGAGCCTGGATAAGATGGCACTACTTAGCTTTAAAGGGATTCAGTACGAACAAACCCTTCAGAACATGATGAGGGTGTGGGCTAACGATGAGCTGATTTTCACGGGCTCCATTGGCTCGTGCTATATCGACCTTGGCAGGATGCCGGAAGCGCCTCTTATCATCCAGGCTACATCAACATTTTACGACCAGTCGTTAACCTCTGCCGACTTCACGGTGAAAGGAGAGGTGAAGGTCGCTGACATAATCACTGCGATGGCAAAGGAGATGGGCTTCGCCGCGGTGATAACCAGTGATGTTACCGAAGTAGAGACTGACCCCTTCTATCACGGAAACCTTTATCAGCAGATGACGACCTGTATGAGGGCTCACGATTTAACATGGGACTTCAGGAACGGCGCTGTTTACGTGTGGAAGTATGGCGGCCAGATAGATGAAGTTATGCCTTTTGTTTCTGCGCAAAACGGGCTGATCGGCTATCCGATTTTCAATGGATTTGGTGTAACGATAACCACTATGTTTAGCAGTATGCTAGTTAGGGGAAGGAATCTGAAGCTGGAAACTGAGCTGCCTAATGCCTCCGGTGTTTACGGCATAAATGAGTCCTCACATATTCTGTCCACCTGGCAGGAGGGAGGCCCGTGGTACACGCAATGCAACCTCTCGCTATTCACTCAAGGAGCACCAGATGCCAAGGCTCAAGGTCAGACCTGACGATATAAACACGGATGCAAACGTCCAGCATTTCGTGATGGATAAATTCCTGTCAGGCAAAGCATTCATAACTGTTGCTATGGTGAAAGCTTCCTACCCTGGAGAGGGAAACAAGATGAGCTTCGTTGATGTACAGCCGATGGTTCACGGGACAACAGGCGCGGGCGATCTGGTGGAAAGCGGCGTTATCCATAATGTACCAGTATTCCGCATACAGCGAGGCTCCAGCGCGATTATAATGGATCCGGTAGTTGGGGATATAGGCTGGATTGCCTGCTGCGATGAAGATATCAGGAACGTTAAAAAGACGCATTCACCAGCCTTGCCAGCATCATCCAGAAAGCACAATTATGGCGATGCCATTTACATGGGTGGATTACTGAACGTAGCGCCAACCCAATACGCAAGGCTCCACGATGGCGGGATTGATATCGTATCTCCTCTGGATGTGAATATTAACGGGAATAACGTAGCTATAAACGCGAAGGCGAAAGCGTCAGTTAACGCCCCGGTGATTGAGCTAAACGGGGCGTTAACACAGGGTTCCGGGAGTCATGGAGGTAATGCCAGTTTTGGTGGCTCTGTTACGGCTGCGGGCGAAGTCACAGGATCAGGAATCAAGCTTTCAACGCATACGCACGGCGGTGTACAATCAGGTAATTCAAATACACAAGGACCTAATGGAGTATAAATGTGAGGAATTCTCTACTTTATTTCTTTATATACGCCTTTGCCTTTGCTTTTGTGGCACGACCTGTAGATATGCTGATGAATATTAGCCCCGGGTATGCACTTATGCTGCTGGCCTTATGGGTTGGGGTGTCGTCCGCCATCGTGCACGTAATTCACTTTTGGCCCACTAAAGTTCGATAAGACTAGCCCACCTGGTGGATTTTTGCTTTCTGGATGTCGCCAAAACAAAACCAACCCGCTTCGGCGGGTTTTTTATTTCCGGAGTAAAAGTGATAACCAAATCATTCCTTCTGGATGTGGACTCCTGGGACTTGTCGCTTGATGCGGCCGGAAACATAGCCTCCACACAAAACCCATATGCGGTTGCTCAGGATGCAGCATGCTCCTGTTCAACTTTCCTCGGCGAGGCATGGTATGACACCACTCTCGGGCTGCCTTACTACGAGCGTATTTTAGGCCACTGGCCGGGCTCGCAGTTGATTAATACAAAGATGGCGACAGAGGCCAAAAAGCTCCCGTATGTCCAGGACGCATTCTGCACTGTGACTATCAGCAACGGCGACAGAGCCGCGTCAGGCGTCATGACGCTGACCGACACGAACAATCAACAATCCACCATTAACTTCTGAGGCCGAAAATGGCAGACGTAACCGTAAGCACATCGGTACCAGATGTAACCCTGTCGGATATCGGGGTTGCGCTGCCCGATGAACTGGACATTCTAAACGGCAGGATGTCTGACCTTGATACCGCAATGGGGGGCGGCATGAGCAAAAGTCTCACGACGCCTCAGGGCCAGATTGCCATGACTGACACGGCCATTATCGCGGCAAAAAACTCAGCATTGGCATGGCTTATTAGCCAGATTAACCCCGACTTCGCTTCTGGAAGGATGCAGGACGCCATTGGCCGTATTTACTTCATGGACCGCATTGCATCGCAGGGGACCGTTGTTACGGCAACCTGTACTGGACTCGTTGGCACGAGAATACCGGAAGGAAGTGTTGCTCAGGACGCTGAAGGGTATCTGTACTCGTCGCTGTCGTCGGTGGTCATTCCTGCCGGCGGGGCTGTTGATATTCAATTTCAAAACCAAACCCCAGGGCCAATACCGTGCGCCTCAGGAGCGCTGAATACAATCTTCCGCGCGGTAAACGGCTGGTCAGGCGTAAACAACGCATCCCCTGGCGTGGTGGGCGTCGATGTTGAAAACAGGATTTCTTTTGAGAAGCGTCGGCAGCAATCAGTGGCAAGAAATGGCCGCAATATGGACGGAGCAACGTTGGCCGGATTGCTGGCGGTAAATGGCGTTCTTGATGCATATGTCTGGTCAAACAGGACTTCTGCTACGGTTAACCAGGGGGTTACAAATTTCCCTGTCGCAGCGCATTCAATTTATATCGGAGTATACGGTGGAAGCGATGAGGATATTGCCAAATCCATCTTCGAGACAAAGAACCCTGGCTCTAACCTGAATGGAAATACGACATTTATTGTTGAGGATAAGGAAAACTATAGCGCTCCTTATCCTCAATACACCATGCAATGGCAGCGTGTATCTCCTGTTCGCATCAGGTTCAGGGTTGAGATAGAAAAGAACCAAGGCTTGCCCTCTGATGTTACCGTTCAGGTTAAGAGTATGGTGCAAACCGTTTTTAACGGAGAATACAGTGGGATTGTGAAAGCAAGGATAGGGTCCAGAATTAACTCAGGAGTTTACTACGCTCCTGTTATTTCTGTTTCCCCTCAATATCTGAATATATCAAGCCTGGAGATTTCAACGGATGGTTCAACATACAACCCATCAGTGACTGTAGGCATAGACCAGGTTCCGACTATTCAACTTGACGACATTGAGGTGGTGCTCGTGTGAAATGGGAAGAGACAATATTAACTCAATATTCTTCAAGCAATAAATTACTCTCCATAATCTCAACTTTCGACCAGGCAATATCCATAGATGAATTTACTGAATCCTTCATAAATGACGTGTGGGATGTGTCAACTAATGGTTCATACGGACTTGATGTGTGGGGAAAGATAGTAGGCGTATCAAGATATATTACTTCTGAAATTGATAACAATAGCTTTGGCTTTTCAGAGGCAAATTCTGGAGATAAATTCGCATACCCCTCGCCGTTCAATGATGAGCCATTTTATGCAGGAGTTCAGGAAACTAACTCGGTAAGGCTTGGTGATGATGCATACAGAACATTAATTCTGTGCAAGGCATTTTCTAATATCAGTATCGCTACCATTCCTGAGATAAACAAATTCTTGGTCATGCTATTTAAAGGGCGTGGAAAGGCATACTCAATAGATTTTGGCGATATGACAATGGGTATTGTGTGCGAGTTCTTCCTTGCTCCCTTTGAAAAAGCAATATTGGAAAATTTTGATGTTCTCCCAATACCCAGCGGGGTTCTGGCGATAACCCGGCAAATCGTGACTCCATATTTTGGTTTCACAAAAGACTCTCATCCATTTAATGACGGTACATTCTACAGAGACTTATAATGAAAAGATCAGACGCCCCGAAGAAACAACCGGTCCCATTTGGTATAAATGGACCAAGGGAAAACTTACTCCCTACAACGCCAGCCGGAGATAACACAGCATCCTACGACCAGGGTTTCCCCCCTGTAACCATGATTTTGAAAGCGGCTGGCGGATTGCCCCCAAAAGGGCAAGACATGAACCAGATTCTCTATGAACTATCAAACTTATCTAGGTGGGCCAGCACAGGCGCATTGAACTCCTTTGATTCTTCTTTTGCTGCTGCTATAGGAGGATATCCAAAGTCTTCGGTTTTGATTTCTGATGACGGATCCACCATCTTCATTAACGCTATTGACGGAAACCAATCAAATCCAGACCTGGCAGGTACTGGGTGGATTAACTTTTCAAATCAGTATTTGAACAGGAGCAATCCATTTGGGGACATTAAGGCTGATGGAGCAGTAAATACAGCAAAGGCTAACCTTGGGATTAGCGGATTCAACACAATCCCTGGCTTGTCTCCGAACCTTTTTAGCTCCATGACATCCCCTAACGGAATGATTGATGTCTTTGTTACTAATGATGGGCAATGGGGTGCTCAAAACAATACCACCGGACAGTCAGCGCCTTTAACTGTAGGAAGGGGCGGAACCAATTCCACGACGGCTGAAGGAGCAAGGGCTAACTTAGGTTTGGGTTCTGTGTCTGTAGAGAATACTTTACCCGTGAGCAAGGGGGGGACAGGGTCAACTAATGCAGCCTCAGCAAGGAATTCGTTGGGTATTGGGAGTGTGGCCACGGAAAACATCGTACCTGTTGCTAAGGGGGGTACTGGAGCGTCAAATGTCAATGACGCAAGGGTGGCCCTGGGTGTGCAATCTGTTTTCTCACAAAACAATGAAACCCCTGGAGCATTTAATGCCATTTCATCTCCTGACGGTAATCTGGAGATGTTTATAGCCAACGGGGGGCAGTGGGGGGGTTCAGAATAGATCGACAGGTCAGCCTTCTCCGTTAGCTATCATCAGGGGCGGGACAGGAGCAATCACTCCAGAGGTGGCGAGATCAAACCTAGGCCTTGGATCTACTGCAACAGAAAACATCATGCCCGTAAACAAGGGTGGAACTGGTTCAACTGATGCGTCATCGGCAAGGAGCTCTCTAGGAATTGGAAGCGTCGCCACTGAGAATATTCTTCCAATCTCAAAGGGAGGAACCGGTGAAACAAGCACCGCTGGAGCCCGTAAGGCGCTTGGAGTCCAATCCGTATCATCAGTAGAAAGCAACACTCCGGGAGCATTTAACTCAATTTCATCTCCCAATGGGTTGCTTGAATTATTTATTGCCAATGGTGGAGCGTGGGGTGTCCAGGATAAATCCGGTAACACAGCCCCTCTGACGGTCAGCAGGGGTGGAACCGGGGCAACGACACCTGAAGCGGCAAGAGGTAGCCTTGGCCTTGGCTCTTCTTCAACAAGAGATGTCGGATTTTCATCAGGACAAATTCCTGACATGTCTGGATTTTCCAGTGGGCCTGGATGGTGTAAGTTGCCAAATGGTAAGATTCTTCAGTGGACTCAGGTTTCAACCTCGCCATCTTCGGCAGTTCAGGCAAGCTTCCCTGTTGTTTTCCCATCCGGTCCACACATGGTTTGCGCATCTGCATCTGACGTAAACAACCCTAACTTTGTATCAGCAGCAATATTTAGCAATTCGACTTTTCTTGTTACAGCCCATAATGTCAATGGTGTTAGGGTTGCAACAGCCGTATTTGTTTATGCCATCGGAGAATAATGTGTATATATATAGCCCTGAAAATAATTCATTTTTCCCATTTGGACTGAAAGATGATTATGAAAAATCTGGTATATGGCCTTCCGATGGTGTGGAGGTAAGCGACGATATCTTTTTAATATATTCAGGCAAACCGCCTGCCGGTAAGGTAAGGGGGCCAGGAAATGATAATTATCCTTCTTGGCTTAACGTCGCTCCAATCCCTGATTCTGAAATGATGTTAATTGAGCTAACTAATCTTTCAAAAAAATATCAGGAAGATATTAGTGCTCTTAATAATTCCTGGGTTGCTGCTGCGGTAAGTGATGGAATTAACGAGGATGTAAAAAAGAATGCCGTCATCCAACAAATAAATGACCGAAAAGCTAAATACGATGCAGATCGGGCAGAAGTAATTTCAAAATATTCTAAAGGTGCTTAATAATGGCTAAAGAGAAAAAAACAGAGGTGAAGGAAGAGGTGTCAGATAAGGCTGCGGTTGTTAAGTTCTGCCCTATCTGTGGGAGTGTAATGGAAGAGAAGCTATGGCATGGGATCATGTGCTGGGTTTGCCCTGAGTGTGACTTCGTGATTCCTGTTCAGTCCTGATGTGGCATGCATGGGGCAAAAAATTAGCGCAAAACAACTCAAAACCAGGGATGGTGTCGATTCGTCTTGCGCTAATGCTCTGTGAGACTGTGACAAGAATGTGCCACAAAAATGACACACCGATACGATGGGGTACAAAAATCAGCAAGGCGTAACTTTGGCGACTGGCCTGTGGTACGGCTTTGACTGTTGGTTTAGACTGTACGGCTTTTGTAAGCTACCAGACTGTTTCTCTGGTGCTGGAGGAAATGTGAAATTTGAATTAGATACCACAGACGGCCGCGCGCGCCGCGGCCGTCTGGTCTTTGAGCGTGGCACCGTTGAAACTCCGGCTTTTATGCCGGTGGGCACTTACGGCACCGTAAAAGGGATGACGCCGGAAGAAGTAGAGGCGACGGGCGCGCAGATTATCCTCGGCAATACCTTCCATTTATGGCTGCGTCCAGGCCAGGAAATTATGAAGCTGCACGGCGACCTGCATGATTTTATGCAGTGGAAAGGCCCTATCCTGACGGATTCCGGCGGCTTCCAGGTGTTCAGCCTCGGCGACATCCGTAAGATCACCGAAGCGGGCGTGCATTTCCGCAACCCGATCAACGGCGATCCTATCTTCCTCGATCCTGAAAAATCCATGGAAATTCAGTACGATCTTGGATCTGATATCGTGATGATCTTCGACGAATGTACGCCATATCCGGCGGACTGGGATTACGCCAAGCGCTCCATGGAGATGTCCCTGCGTTGGGCGCAGCGTAGCCGCGATCGTTTTGATTCTCTTGGCAATAAAAATGCGCTATTCGGCATTATTCAGGGCAGCGTTTACGAAGATTTACGAGATATCTCGGTAAAAGGTCTGGTAGAGATTGGCTTTGATGGCTACGCTGTCGGCGGCCTGGCGGTAGGAGAGCCTAAGGAAGACATGCACCGTATTCTGGAGCACGTCTGCCCGCAAATCCCTGCCGACAAACCACGTTACCTGATGGGCGTAGGTAAACCGGAAGACCTGGTGGAAGGGGTACGCCGCGGTGTCGATATGTTCGACTGCGTGATGCCAACTCGTAATGCGCGCAACGGCCACCTGTTCGTCACTGACGGCGTGGTGAAAATCCGCAATGCTAAGCATAAAGATGACACCGCACCTCTGGATGCAGAGTGTGATTGCTATACGTGTCGCAATTATTCACGTGCCTACTTGCATCATCTTGACCGTTGCAACGAAATACTGGGCGCGCGTCTCAATACCATTCATAACCTGCGCTATTACCAGCGTTTAATGGCTGGTTTACGCAAGGCCATTGAAGAGGGTAAATTAGAGCACTTCGTGACGGATTTTTACGAGCGGACAGGTAAGCCGGTTCCACCTTTGAACGTTGATTAATTTAATAATGAGGGAATTTTAATGAGCTTTTTCATTTCTGATGCTGTCGCTTCTGCGGGTGCTGCTCCAGGACAGAGTCAATGGACTTTGATTCCAATGTTGGTGGTCTTCGGCCTGATTTTCTATTTTATGATCCTGCGTCCGCAGCAAAAGCGTACCAAAGAGCATAAAAAACTGATGGACTCCATCTCTAAAGGGGATGAAGTGCTGACCAACGGTGGTCTGGTTGGCCGCGTGACTAAAGTAGCTGAAACTGGCTACATTGCTATCGCGCTGAACGACACCACCGAAGTGGTCATTAAGCGTGATTTCGTAGCTGCCGTTCTGCCGAAAGGCACCATGAAGGCGCTGTAATTTTCGTTTTCCCTAAGGGAACTACACGTGTTAAACCGTTATCCTTTGTGGAAGTACATCATGCTGATCGTCGTGCTTGCGATTGGTCTGCTGTATGCGCTTCCCAACCTGTATGGTGAGGATCCGGCCGTTCAATTAACTGGCGTGCGCGGTGCCGCCGCCAGTGAACAAACGCTGATCCAGGTCGAAAACACCTTAAAACAAGAAAAAATTACCGCTAAGTCTGTGGCGCTGGAAGAGGGCGCTATTCTCGCTCGCTTCGACTCTACTGATACCCAGCTGCGTGCTCGTGAAGCGCTGATGAGCGTGATGGGCGACAACTATGTTGTGGCGCTTAACCTCGCTCCGGCTACTCCTCGCTGGATGTCGACTATCGGTGCGAACCCGATGAAGCTCGGCCTTGACCTGCGCGGCGGCGTTCACTTCCTGATGGAAGTGGATATGGACACTGCGCTTGGCAAACTCCAGGAACAGAATATCGACGGTCTGCGTAGCGACCTGCGCGACAAGGGCATCGCCTACACTAACGTGCGCAAAGCGGACAACTACGGCGTAGACATCGTCTTCCGTGACTCGGCCTCGCGCGATGCTGCCAGAGATTATCTCTCTTCTCGTCATCGTGAGCTGGTGTTCTCAAACCAGGGCAGCAACACGCTGCGTGCCGTGATGAGTGATGCTCGCCTGAGCGAAGCGCGTGAATACGCGGTACAGCAGAACATTAATATCCTGCGTAACCGTGTTAACCAGCTCGGCGTAGCCGAACCGCTGGTACAGCGTCAGGGCGCTGACCGCATCGTGGTTGAGCTGCCGGGTATTCAGGACACCGCTCGCGCGAAAGAAATCCTTGGTGCGACCGCGACGCTGGAATTCCGTCTGGTTAACACGAATGTGGATGCAACTGCTGCAGCCTCTGGCCGTGTACCGGGCGACTCCGAAGTGAAACCGACTCGTGAAGGTCAGCCGGTTGTGCTGTACAAGCGAGTGATTCTGACCGGTGACCACATCACTGACTCCACGTCCAGCATGGATGAATACAACCAGCCACAGGTCAACATCTCCCTGGACAGCGCTGGCGGTAACATCATGTCTAACTTCACCAAAGACAACATCGGTAAGCCGATGGCAACGCTCTTTGTGGAGTACAAGGACAGCGGTAAGAAAGACGCGAATGGCCGTTCCGTTCTGATGAAAGAAGAAGAAGTTATCAACGTGGCGAACATTCAGTCTCGCCTGGGTAACAGCTTCCGTATCACCGGGATCAGCAACCCGAATGAAGCTCGCCAGCTCTCTCTGCTGCTGCGTGCCGGTGCGCTGATTGCGCCGATTCAGATTGTTGAAGAGCGTACCATTGGTCCAACCCTGGGTCTGGAAAACATCAAGCAGGGCCTGGAAGCGTGTCTGGCGGGTCTGGTGGTCTCCATCATCTTCATGCTGTTCTTCTATAAGAAGTTTGGCCTGATTGCGACCTCTGCGCTGCTGGCTAACCTGGTGCTGATTGTCGGGATTATGTCCCTGCTGCCGGGGGCAACGCTGACCATGCCGGGTATTGCGGGTGTCGTCTTAACCCTTGCGGTAGCGGTGGATGCCAACGTACTGATCAACGAACGTATCAAAGAAGAGCTGCGAAACGGGCGTTCGGTACAGCAGGCGATTGATGAGGGCTATAAGGGCGCGTTCAGCTCCATTTTCGATGCCAACATCACCACGCTTATCAAAGTTATCATCCTGTATGCCGTAGGCACCGGGGCGATCAAAGGGTTTGCTATTACCACCGGTATTGGCGTTGCGACCTCGATGTTTACCGCAATCGTCGGCACCCGTGCCATCGTGAACCTGTTGTATGGCGGCAAACGCATCAACAAGCTGTCTATCTGAGGAGTGCGTTGTGGCACAGGAATATACTGTTGAACAATTGAACCACGGCCGTAAAGTCTATGACTTTATGCGCTGGGATAACTGGGCCTTCGGCATCTCCGGCATTCTGCTGATCCTTTCCGTTGCGATTATCGGCGTGAAAGGTTTCAACTGGGGCCTGGACTTTACCGGCGGTACGGTTATCGAAATTGGGCTGGAAAAACCAGCCGAGCTGGACACCATGCGCGCCGCGCTGCAGAAGGCTGGCTTTGAAGAGCCGCTGGTGCAGAACTTCGGCAGCAGCCGGGATATCATGGTGCGCATGCCGCCTGCTAAAGGCGAAACCGGCGGCCAGGTGCTCGGCAGCAAGGTTGTGAGCGTGATTAACGAAGCGACCAGCCAGAATGCGGCAGTGAAACGTATTGAGTTTGTCGGCCCGAGCGTGGGTGCGGATCTGGCTCAAAATGGTGCGATGGCCCTGCTTGTCGCGCTGCTGTCGATTCTGGTGTACGTAGGGTTCCGCTTCGAGTGGCGTCTGGCTGCCGGTGTGGTTATCAAGCTGGCGCACGACGTGGTGATCACCATGGGCGTGCTGTCGCTGTTCCATATCGAAATTGACCTGACCATCGTCGCGTCGTTGATGTCGGTTATCGGCTACTCGCTGAACGACAGCATCGTGGTTTCGGACCGTATTCGTGAAAACTTCCGCAAGATCCGCCGCGGGACGCCTTACGAGATCTTTAACGTCTCCCTGACCCAGACGCTGCAAAGGACCTTGATCACCTCCGGTACTACCTTAGTGGTTATTCTGATGCTGTATCTGTTCGGTGGGGCTCTGCTGAAGGGCTTCTCCCTGACGATGCTTATCGGCGTCACCATCGGTACCGTTTCCTCTATCTACGTCGCCTCTGCGCTGGCGTTGAAGCTGGGCATGAAGCGCGAGCACATGCTGCAGCAGAAGGTAGAGAAAGAAGGGGCGGATCAGCCGTCCATTCTGCCGTAATGATGTGAGATGTCCGTTTGATAAAACCGCAGCCTTCGTGCTGCGGTTTTTTTTGGGTACAAAAAAACCGGCCAGTTGGCCGGTTTTTTATATGCAGCGACGGTTAGAAGTTGTAACCGACAACCACGTAGTAGCCGAAGCCAGTAGACTTCACGCGCTCGTTCATGAAGAACGGCTGATCGCCATCTTTCCACTGGCCACCGTTATGGAAGTAACGAGCCACGAAGGAGTAGTGCAGGTGATCGTAGTTCAGCGACAGAATGTGGCTGGAAGCAACGGAGTTGTTGGTACGGTACTGCTCGTTGCCGAGGTCAGAGTCCCAGTCAACGTTGGTGAAACCGATATAGCTCAGCTTGCCGCCCCACAGGGAGGTGATCGGCACGAAGTATTTCACCTTGAAGCGGTAGCCATCCCACTCGTTTTCGTTAGAGGCACCGTAGTTCTGCCACTGGTATTTGGCGTATACGTTCATCGACAGGCTCATCGGCAGGCCGGTATCGATATCGGTACCCAGACCCATATACCAGGTGCTCTGACGGTTGGCCTGGTTACGACCCATGTCGTAAATGTAGTTGTTCGCGAAGTACCACTCTTTGAACGGGCCAAAGCTCAGGTCGGTGCCGGTCAGCTTGTCGATGGAGAAGCGCGGTTCGATTTCCATAAACAGTGGGGAGCCGTGGTTCCAGATGCCTTTTGCCTGAGTGTTACCGCCGAAGAAGACCGGCGCATCCACGTAGCCGTAGAAATCGAACCAATCTTTTTTGGCGAACGCTTCGTATTCCAGGTAGGTATCGTTGCGCAGCTGCGGCCCGAAACGGGTGTGGTAGCTGCCGACCACGTTAACGCTTTGGTGCCACCAGTCGGAGAGGTATTCGCTGTTTTTTGCTTCTTCTGCGCTGGCAGAGAAGGAGCTGGAAAGCGCCAGAACGGTGCCGGCTGCCAGAATAATTTTTTTCATATTTTTAGCCACTGTTTACGTAATTTTGGTGCGATGCGGATGTGAGATGTCATCCCTGGCCGCCGGTCTCAGGGAAAGGACCTCTGCAGCGCGACTATTATAGAAATCCCTGCTCACAAAAATATGTTCTATTTCACATTCTTCTCATATGCGTAATCGATTGCGTTCACGTTTGCGCACATTAAAAACGGCGTGATTGTACCTGCTTCGTCAAATTACGCAAACGTATGCCGGGTTGTTACATATAAGTGTGACGCTGGTCACGTTATGGGCGGGGTGGCAACAGGCGCTTTGCTTCACATATTGTGCGGGCGGTATGAAAGAGTGTGACGAACTCCCTCGCAAGACGAGGGAGGTGAGGGCTATTGCACAGGGTCTGGCTGTGCGCCGGAAACCGGCTGAATATCGTGTACGCGCACAAACCCTAACTGCTCTGGCGTAATCCCGGACAGACGCAGAGGGATCGAGATATCGCTTGGGGCAAGAATGCTGGCCGGAGCGTCTATTTGCTGGGTCTGGACGTTAACTTCCTGGAAATTGTTCGTTGTGCCCTGGATCTGGCCCCACTCAACTTTTCCGCTGAAGGCCGGTAGCGGATCGTTAGATTCCCCTTTGATCAGCAGCGTGGCGCGGGTACCGTTGGCTTCTGCCGCAACGTTGGTCAGCGACATTTTCAGATTACCAATCTGGCTATTCAGGCGAGCCGCGGTGTTTGAACCGGGCAGCAGGTAAACGCCGCTGGTGGACTTCGCGTTCAGAGCATTTTGCTGGGTAAGTTTTACCGTTTGCTGGCTGAGTTTGGTCATCTCCTGATTTAGCGAGCCAATCTGGCTGCGCATCTGGCGCACTTCGGTTTGCTGGGCGCAGGCGGTCAGGCTCATCAGGCTTGAAACCAGGATAATTCTTAAGTAAGTCTTTGTCATGGTTCGTTTTTCCTTGTTATCTGTTGCTGATTTAAGCGTAGTTCTCCGCGCTTGAAAAGTCATATTTAATGCCGCCTGGGCCGGTGCCGTCTTTGTACTCCCGCGACTTCGCGGTAAACTGTTGTTCATCTTTATAATCCCAGCAGGAAACGCTATGCATTGCCCATTCTGTTTCGCCGTGGACACCAAAGTTATTGACTCTCGCCTGGTGGGTGAAGGCTCCTCGGTACGCCGTCGGCGCCAGTGCCTTGTTTGTCACGAACGCTTCACCACTTTTGAGGTTGCGGAGCTGGTGATGCCAAGAGTCGTGAAGAGTAATGAGGTACGCGAGCCTTTCAACGAAGACAAGCTGCGCAGCGGCATCCTGAAAGCGCTGGAAAAGCGCCCGGTCAACTCTGACGACGTGGAAATGGCCATCAGCCATATTAAGTCGCACCTTCGAGCAACCGGAGAACGTGAAGTCCCGAGTAAACTTATTGGTAACCTGGTGATGGAGCAGCTCAAAAAGCTGGATAAAGTCGCCTATATTCGCTTCGCATCGGTCTACCGTAGCTTTGAAGATATCAAAGAGTTCGGTGAAGAAATCGCCCGTTTACAGGATTAATATTGATGTCCCTTGATGAACAGTTTATGGCTCGTGCGCTTGAGCTGGCAAAGCGCGGGCGTTTCACCACGGCGCCGAACCCCAATGTCGGCTGCGTGATTGTCAAAGACGGCAAAATTGTGGGAGAAGGATTCCATTTTCGTGCCGGTGAACCTCATGCAGAAGTACACGCTTTGCGTATGGCGGGTGAGCAGGCCCGGGGCGCAACGGCCTATGTGACGCTCGAGCCCTGCAGCCACCATGGGCGTACCCCGCCGTGCTGCGACGCCTTAATTGCCGCAGGCGTATCTCGTGTTGTCGCCGCCATGCAGGATCCCAATCCGCAGGTTGCCGGGCGTGGTCTCTATCGCCTGCAGCAGGCGGGCATCGAAGTCAGCCACGGCTTAATGATGAACGAGGCCGAAGCGCTGAACCGCGGTTTCCTCAAACGTATGCGCACCGGTTTTCCGTATATCCAGCTTAAACTCGGCGCCTCGCTGGATGGGCGTACCGCGATGGCGAGCGGAGAGAGCAAATGGATTACCTCTCCTCAGGCGCGTCGTGACGTTCAGCGTCAACGCGCACAAAGTGCCGCTATCCTCTCAAGCAGCGCAACCGTGCTGGCGGATAACCCGTCATTAACGGTACGCTGGGATGAACTGGATGGCGCCAGCCAGGCCATCTATGCTCAACAGGATTTACGCCAGCCGATTCGCATTGTGGTTGATCGTCAAAACCGCGTGACGCCGCAGCATCAGATTATCGCCAACCCGGGTCAGACCTGGCTTGCCCGCAGCCATGCCGATGATCAAATCTGGCCTGAAGGCGTTGAGCAACTGCTGGTGCCTGAACATAACGGCCATCTTGATTTGGTGGTGCTGATGATGCAGCTGGGCAAACGCCAGGTGAACTCTGTCTGGGTTGAGGCGGGGGCAACGCTTGCTGGTGCGCTGCTGCAGGCGGGCCTGGTGGATGAGCTTATTGTCTACGTCGCGCCAAAATTATTAGGCAATGATGCCCGCGGTTTGTGCGAGCTTCCAGGCCTTGAAAAACTTGCTGATGTGCCGGAGTTCAGCTTTAGCGAAGTCCGCCAGGTCGGTCCCGATTTGTGTCTGCACCTGACGCCCGTTTATGGACGCCAGTAAAACGTAAGCAGTCACGAAAAGATTATGATAAAATCCGCCCCCCTGCGGGGCTAAACAGAACCCGTAAAGGAAGATTATGAACATTATTGAAGCTGCCGTTGCTACTCCTGACGCTCGCGTCGCCATCACCATCGCGCGTTTTAACAACTTCATCAACGACAGCCTGCTGGAAGGGGCTATCGACGCCCTGAAACGTATTGGCCAGGTGAAAGACGAAAATATCACCGTAGTTTGGGTACCGGGCGCTTACGAGCTGCCGCTGGCTACCAATGCACTGGCGAAAACCGGTAAATACGATGCTGTGATCGCGCTGGGTACCGTGATTCGCGGAGGCACTGCGCACTTCGAATACGTTGCCGGCGGTGCCAGCAACGGTCTGTTAAGCGTTGCTCATGACTGCGGTATTCCCGTTGCCTTCGGCGTGCTGACCACTGAAAGTATTGAACAAGCCATCGAACGCGCTGGCACTAAAGCCGGTAACAAAGGTGCAGAAGCTGCACTGACCGCGCTTGAAATGATTAATGTATTGAAAGCCATTAAGGCCTGATTTTTGTAAGGGGAAATCTGTGAAACCTGCTGCTCGTCGCCGCGCCCGTGAGTGTGCCGTCCAGGCGCTTTACTCCTGGCAGTTGTCTAAAAACGACATCGCTGATGTCGAATACCAGTTCCTGGCGGAACAGGACGTCAAAGACGTTGACGTTATCTACTTCCGCGAGCTGCTGAGCGGTGTGGCTACCAACAGCGAGTATCTGGATGGGCTGATGAAGCCTTATCTGTCTCGCCTGCTTGAAGAGCTGGGTCAGGTGGAAAAAGCGGTGCTGCGCATCGCGCTGTTTGAACTGTCCAAACGCGATGATGTGCCGTACAAAGTGGCCATCAACGAAGCGATTGAACTGGCTAAAACCTTCGGTGCCGAAGACAGCCATAAGTTCGTTAACGGCGTTCTCGACAAAGCCGCTCCAGCTATTCGTCCCCACAAGAAGTAATCTCCTGGCCGGGTCATCCCGGCCTCATTTTTTCTGCAACTGACACTCTTGAGGTATTACGCATGGCATGCGGTGAGTTTTCCCTGATTGCCCGTTACTTCGATCGCGTAACAAGTTCCCGTCGTGATGTGGAAGCCGGTATTGGCGACGATTGTGCGTTGCTGTCGGTTCCTGAAAAACAGCTGCTGGCTATTAGCACCGATACGCTGGTCAGCGGCAATCACTTCCTGCCGGATATCGATCCGCGCGATTTGGGCTATAAAGCACTGGCGGTAAATTTAAGCGATCTGGCGGCAATGGGCGCAGATCCGGCGTGGCTTACGCTGGCAATAACGCTTCCTGAAGTCGATGAGGAGTGGCTTGCCGCGTTCAGCGACAGCCTGTTCGAACAGCTGGATTATTACGATATGCAGCTGATTGGCGGTGATACAACGCGAGGCCCGCTCTCTCTGACGCTGGGCATCCACGGTATGATCCCGGCCGGGCGCGCGCTTAAGCGCAGCGGGGCGAAGGCCGGAGACTGGATCTACGTCACCGGTACGCCGGGCGACAGCGCTGCCGGTCTGGCTATCCTGCTGGAGCGCCTGCAGGTAGAGAATAAGCAGCATGCGGATTATCTGCTCAAGCGGCACTTACGCCCGACGCCGCGCGTGTTGCACGGCCAGGCGCTGCGCGATCTGGCCAACAGCGCTATCGATCTCTCTGACGGCCTGATTTCCGACCTTGGACACCTGCTTAAGGCCAGCGACTGCGGAGCCCGTATCGATCTCGATCTGCTGCCTTATTCCGAGGCGATGCGTGAGCACGTGGATCCGGAGCAGGCGCTGAAGTGGGCGATGTCCGGCGGTGAGGATTATGAGCTGTGCTTCACCGTGCCGGAACTCAATCGCGGGGCGCTGGAGGTGGCTATCGGTAACCTGGGCGTGCCCTACACCTGCATCGGGCAGATTGTTTCTGCTTCGGAAGGGCTGCAGTTTATCCGTCAGGGTAAACCGGTGACGCTAGAGATGAAGGGCTACGACCACTTCTCGTAGTGGATGGCCATGACCCTCTCCCTAAAAGGGAGAGGGTGATTAAAACAATAAGGTTTCTTCTCAGTCTTAAAGAGAAAGGGACTTAAAGGCGGCAACGGTTTCCCCCTCTCCCTTTGGGAGAGGGTCGGGGAGAGGGTAATTATTTATATCCCGCCACAGGATGAGGCTGGTAAAGCGTCTCCAGCTCGGCAATCTCCTGCGACTTCAGCGTTAAATCCACCGCGCCCAGTAAATCATCCAGCTGTTCCTGCCTTGATGGACCGACGACAGGGGCCGCGACACCCGGCTTGCTGAGCAGCCATGCCAGAGCCACCTGCGCACGTGAAGCGCCTTTTTCGGCCGCGACGTTTGCCAGCCGTTCAGCAATAAGGGCGTCGTTTTCATTGTTCGTCTGATACAGAGATTTTCCGACTTCATCTGAGACGGATCTCGCCGTGGTATCTCCCCACGGACGAGTCAGCTTGCCTCGCGCCAGCGGGCTCCAGGGGATCACCGCGACTTTTTCTTTGTAGCACAGCGGCAGCATCTCCAGCTCTTCTTCACGGTAAATCAGATTGTAGTGATCCTGCATCGTGACAAACCGCGCCCAGCCTTCCTCAGACTGCAAAGCGAGGGCCTTAGCAAACTGATCGCTGCGCATTGAAGAGGCGCCGATATAGCGTGCTTTACCGGCCTTAACTACGTCGTTAAGCGCCTCAAGCGTCTCTTCAATGGGGGTGTTGTAGTCCCAGCGGTGGATTTGCAGCAGATCGACATAGTCGGTGCCGAGCCGTTTCAGGCTGTCGTCGATGGCGCGCAGAATTTGTGGACGGGAGAGTCCCTGGGGGAGATCGCCGACTTTGTTATAAACCTTAGTCGCAACGACTACATCCTCGCGGCGGGCAAAATCACGCAGCGCACGGCCAAGGATCTCTTCGCTGCTGCCGTCGGAATAATTATTCGAGGTATCGAAGAAATTTATCCCTTTATCCAGCGCGTGGCGGATGATTTCCCGGCTGCTCTCTTCGGGCAGCGTCCAGGCGTGGCTTCCGCGATCCGGTTCGCCAAAGGTCATACAGCCGAGGCAAAGGCGGGAGACCTTAAGGTCGGTGGTGCCTAACGGGGTGTATTGCACGATGTCGCTCCTGCTATGTAGGAATATCTATTAAGCTTAGCAGGCCGTACAGGTCATATTTCAAACCACAGCGGTGTTGGCGGCGCTCTCATACCCGAATCACTTACCTGAGTAAGCTCATCGGGATATGTTCACTTGCCGTCGTGCTGTGGGTTGAATTATTTAGTGTATGGATGAAGTTAACTTACCCAGCTCCGAATCTTAGCTTCGATACCGGCGGCATCAAGGCCGATTGCGGCGCGAGCTTCTTCCTGGGTGCCCTGAGGAATGAAGAAATCAGGCAGGCCAAGGTTAAGCACGGGAACCGGCTTGCGGTGCGCCATCAGCACTTCGTTCACGCCGCTGCCGGCGCCGCCCATAATGGCGTTTTCCTCAAGGGTGACCAGAGAGTCGTGGCCTGCGGCAAGCTCAAGAATCAGGGCTTCATCAAGCGGCTTCACAAAGCGCATATCGACCAGCGTGGCGTTCAGCGCTTCGGCTGCCGCAGCGGCCTCGGGCAGTAAAGTACCAAAATTCAGCAGCGCAATTTTTTCGCCTTCGCGCTTCACCACGCCTTTACCTAAAGGCAGCTCAGAAAGCGGTTCCAGCTCTGCACCTGTACCTGTCCCACGCGGATAACGTACGGCGCTTGGACCTTCGCTGTAGTGGTAGCCGGTATGCAGCATCAGTCGACATTCATTTTCATCGCTCGGGGTCATGATTACCATGTCCGGAATGCAGCGCAGGAAGGAGATATCAAATGCTCCCTGGTGCGTCTGGCCGTCGGCACCGACAATGCCCGCGCGATCGATGGCGAACATCACCGGCAGCTTCTGAATCGCTACATCGTGGATCACCTGGTCGTAAGCGCGCTGCAGGAAGGTGGAGTAGATAGCCACCACCGGCTTGTAGCCGCCAATCGCCAGGCCTGCCGCGAAGGTGACCGCGTGCTGCTCGGCGATCGCCACGTCAAAATATTGGTCGGGATACTGGCGCGAAAACTCCACCATCCCCGAGCCTTCACGCATGGCCGGGGTAATGGCCATAAGCTTGTCATCGTGGGCTGCGGTTTCGCATAACCAGTTGCCGAAAATCTTCGAGTAGCTCGGCAGGCCACCGGTGCTTTTGGGCAGCGTCCCGCTCTGCGGATCAAACTTCGGCACTGCATGGAAGCTAATCGGATCTTTTTCCGCTGGCGCGTAGCCACGCCCTTTTTTGGTCATGATATGCAGGAACTGCGGCCCTTTCAGGCTGCGCATGTTCTTCAGCGTATTCACCAGGCCAATCACGTCATGGCCGTCGATGGGCCCGATGTAGTTAAAGCCGAGCTCTTCAAACAGCGTGCCCGGTACAACCATGCCCTTAATATGCTCTTCGGTGCGCTTCAGCAGCTCTTTGATCGGCGGTACGCCGGAGAAGACCTTTTTGCCGCCTTCACGCAGCGTCGAATAAAGCTTTCCGGAAAGCAGCTGCGCCAGATGGTTGTTCAGCGCGCCTACGTTCTCGGAAATCGACATTTCGTTATCGTTAAGCACGACCAGCATGTCCGGACGGATATCGCCCGCGTGGTTCATCGCCTCAAAGGCCATGCCGGCGGTGATTGCGCCGTCGCCTATCACGCAGACGGTTTTACGGTCTTTGCCTTCTTTTTCTGCGGCAACGGCAATCCCGATACCGGCGCTAATCGAGGTGGAGGAGTGCCCCACGCTCAGCACGTCGTACTCGCTCTCCGCCCGCCAGGGGAACGGATGCAGGCCGCCTTTCTGGCGAATGGTGCCAATTTTATCGCGGCGGCCGGTCAGAATTTTGTGTGGATAGGCCTGGTGGCCTACGTCCCAGATGAGTTGATCGAACGGCGTGTTGTAGACGTAATGCAGCGCCACGGTCAGTTCGACCGTGCCGAGGCCGGAGGCAAAGTGCCCGCTGGAGCGGCTTACGCTGTCCAGCAGATAACGGCGCAGCTCATCGCAAAGCTTGGGTAAGCTCTCTTTTGGCAGCACTCGCAGATCCGGGCTGGCATCCACCAGAGCGAGGGTCGGGTATTTGGCGATATCAAAACTCATCAGAAATCTAAACTCATTGTTGTTATGCGTTATTTATCACGGTGGATAATGTAGTTTGCCAGCGCTTCGAGCGCCGCCGTCTCCAGCGACAGCTCAGAAAGCTCGGCCAGAGCCTGCAAGGCTTCCTGATAGAGATCCTGCGCTTTTGCCTGAGCCTGTTCAAGCCCCAGCAGCGCCGGATAGGTACTTTTGCCAAGCTGCTGATCGGCGCCCTGGCGTTTGCCAATCACGGCGGTGTCGCCAATCACGTCAAGAATATCATCCTGCACCTGGAAGGCGAGGCCAATGCTTGCGGCGTAGCGATCCAGAATCGGCAGGGCCTTGCGCCCTCGCTCTCCGGCGCTTAAGGCCCCCAGGCGAACCGCCGCACGAATCAGGGCGCCGGTTTTATGCAGATGGATGCGTTCCAGCGCTGCCAGGTCAATTTGTTTGCCTTCGGCCGCTAAATCGAGCGCCTGACCGCCGCACATGCCCGCCACGCCGCTGGCGGTGGCCAGTTCTGAGACCATGGCTAAGCGATCGGCTATCTCCACGCCAGGCATCGGCGCATCACTCAGTATAGAAAACGCCAGCGTTTGCAGGGCATCGCCCGCAAGAATTGCGTTCTCTTCACCAAATTTAATGTGGCAGGTGGGCTGGCCGCGACGTAAATCGTCATTGTCCATCGCCGGTAAATCATCGTGGATCAGGGAATAGGCGTGGATACACTCCACGGCAGCCGCTGGCGCATCCAGCGCTTCATCCGCTACGCCAAACATCTCTCCCGTGGCGTACACCAGGAAGGGGCGCAGACGCTTCCCGCCCAATAGTGAGCCATAGTGCATCGCTTCAACCAGTGGACTGTTCTGAAACGGCAGCGGCGCGAGAAAGCGTGAAATGGCGTCGTTGACCCGCACAACATGCGCCTGAAGCTGTTGATTAAAATCCATGTTACTCGGCGTCCGGGGTGAAGGGCGTCAGAGGGGCTTCTTCGCTGTCGTTCAGTAGGATCTGTACGCGCTGCTCCGCCTGCTGGAGTTTCACTTGCCCCTGGCGAGCCAGCTGTACGCCGCGCTCAAATTCGTTTAACGCCTCTTCAAGAGCAAGATCGCCGCTTTCCAGACGAGTAACTATTTGCTCCAGTTCGACCAGCGCGGTTTCGAAGCTGGCCGGGGATTCAGTTTTTTTCGGCATAGTGAATGTCTGACTCTGTTTTTATTCGACGCCGCCATGGTAGCGGAGTCAATGTGATTATCAAGCTGGCTCGTGCAAGTCGGTTAAGGTGCGCAGTCTTTGCGGGATGGTGGTATACTTGCGCGCCTCGGATGCAGGGGGCCTTTCGCCGCTGCAAGTACTTCTCTTTATGCCCGCGTGCTGCGCAGCCAGCCCGGCTGACTAAACGAAACCTTACCGCCATGAAGTTTATCATTAAATTGTTCCCGGAAATCACCATCAAGAGCCAATCTGTGCGTATTCGCTTTATTAAGATGCTCACCGGGAATATTCGTAACGTTTTAAAGCACTACGACGAGAGCCTGGCGGTCGTTCGCCACTGGGACAACATCGAAGTTCGTGCCAAAGAGGAAAACCAGCGTATCGCGATCCGTGAAGCGCTGACCCGCATTCCGGGTATCCACCACATTCTTGAAGTCGAAGATGTGCCTTACACCGACATGCATAATATCTTTGAGCAGGCGCTGGAGCTTTATCGCGATAAGCTTGAAGGTAAGAGCTTCTGCGTGCGTGTAAAACGTCGCGGTAAACATGAGTTTAGCTCTATCGACGTTGAACGCTACGTTGGCGGCGGTCTGAATCAGCATATTGAATCCGCGCGGGTAAAACTGAGCGATCCGGATGTAACGGTTAACCTGGAGATTGAGAACGATCGCCTGCTGCTGGTCAAAGGCCGCTATGAGGGCATCGGCGGTTTCCCTATTGGTACCCAGGAAGACGTGCTGTCCTTGATTTCCGGCGGTTTCGACTCCGGCGTTTCCAGCTATATGCTGATGCGCCGCGGCTGTCGCGTGCATTATTGCTTCTTTAACCTTGGCGGTGCCGCTCACGAGATCGGCGTTAAGCAGGTGGCTCACTACCTGTGGAATCGTTTTGGTAGCTCTCACCGCGTGCGCTTCGTGGCCATTAACTTTGAGCCGGTGGTCGGCGAGATCCTCGAAAAAGTTGAAGATGGCCAGATGGGCGTGGTGCTGAAGCGGATGTTTGTCCGTGCGGCATCCCAGGTTGCAGAGCGCTACGGCGTTCAGGCTCTGGTGACCGGTGAAGCGCTGGGACAGGTTTCCAGCCAGACGCTGACCAATCTGCGCCTGATCGATAACGTCTCTGATACGCTGATCCTGCGCCCGCTTATCTCTCATGATAAAGAGCATATCATCGACCTGGCGCGAGAAATCGGTACCGCTGATTTTGCCCGTACCATGCCAGAATACTGCGGCGTGATCTCGAAAAGCCCAACCGTAAAAGCGGTGAAGGCGAAGATTGAAGAAGAAGAGCAGAAGTTCGACTTCTCCATTCTGGACCGTGTGGTTGCCGAAGCGACCAATATCGATATCCGTGATATTGCGACCCAGACCCAGCAGGAAGTGGTGGAAGTCGAAACGGTTAAAGCGTTTGGGCCAAATGAAGTGCTGCTGGACATTCGCTCTAACGACGAAGTCGATGAGAAACCTTTCACGCTGGAAGGCGTTGAGGTTGTTGCGCTGCCGTTCTACAAGCTGAGCACTAAGTTTGGCGATCTCGATCAGAGCAAAACCTACCTGCTGTGGTGTGAGCGTGGCGTGATGAGTCGCCTGCAGGCGCTGTACCTGAGCGAGCAGGGCTTTAAGAATATTAAGGTTTATCGCCCTTAAAAGATTGACCCTCATCCTTTTAGGGTGAGGGTGAACACCGTTCTGGTTCCCTCGCCCCTTTGGGGAGAGGGTTAGGGTGAGGGGCTCTTACTGATAATCCCTGAAGCTGTAAATCCCCGCCGCCAGCACCAGCTGCTGCGACACTTCATGAGCTTTCTCACGGCTCACCAGTAAGTCGATAATCTTCAAAGCAAAATCAATCGCGGTTCCCGGCCCCTGGCTGGTGAGCAGGTTGACGCGCGGATCCCAGACCACCCGTTTATCCTGCCATTGCCCCTCGGGAATGGTCTCTTTCAGACCCGGAAACCCGGTCATATTGCCTATCGGGAACAGCTCATGGGGAACCAGCACCGTACCTGCGGCTGCGCAAATCGCGGCCACAATACGCCCTGAAAGGTGGAACTGGCGCACGGTTTCCACCAGCAATGGGCTGTCGCGGAAGCATTCGGCGCCTTTAAGACCGCCGGGCAGCACGATAATGTCGAAGTCGCCGTCGGCAACCTCAACCAGCGGCGCGTCCGCCAGCAGCTTCACGCCGCGTGAACAAACAATTTTCAGGTCGCCGTCGGTGGCTACGCTTGCCGTCGTGACTTTGATCCCTGCGCGGACCAGCAGATCGATCGTGGTAACCGCTTCGGTCTCTTCAGTGCCAGGTGCCAGGCAGACCAGCGCTTGTGCGCTCATATTCATTCTCCTTACGTTTAACCCGCTCGTAGAGGCGGGCGTTCACCGGCACAGAGATGCCGTGAGCCCTCGCTCTGCGCAGCAGGTAGCCGGTGATATAGTCAATTTCCGTGTGGCGCTCCAGGCGGATGTCCTGCAGCATCGATGAGGTATTTTCTGCCGTGCTCTCAATAACCTGCCCGACATAATCGAGCAGGCTTTCCTGTGAGGTATGGTGTCCCTCACGCTCCATCACCTGCGCCACCTCTTCACAGATGCGGGCAACTTCTTCAGCGTGATTTTTGAGTTCGCCGTTTGAGCAGCCGTACAGCGCGGTAAGCGGGTTTATCACGCAGTTTACCGCAAGTTTATTCCAGCTTGCCGGCTGGATGTTGTTGTGCCATGCAACGTCGGGCAGGGCGGCGTGCAGCATATCGGCAAGGGCGCTGTAGACGCCTGCTTTAGCGTTACCCGGGCCGATATGGGTGACGCCAGAAGCGACATGAACAATCACATTGCCGTCTCTTTTAGCCGCCTGAGTCGTTAACCCAAGCAGCAGAGGCTGAGGTAAATCACCGAGCTCATCCAGCGTCCCCATGCCGTTATGCAGCAGTAAAATAGGGCAGTTTACGGGTAACTGAGCGGCCAGCGTGCGAACCGCATCGGAAACCTGCCAGGCCTTCAGCGTGACCAGCAGGAGATCGCTGGTGGCGAGAAATTCAGGATCGTTAGCCGTGAAAGACTCGTTCACGGCGCGACCGTCAGTGTTATCTAGCAGATTAACGTGGCAATACGGCTGCGGCACCCGCAGCCAGCCCTGAAGCTCATGCCCTTGCTTATGAAGTGCGGCCAGCCACAGCTGACCCAGAGCACCACAGCCCAGCACGGTAATTTTCATTGTTGCCTCCCCATTCGCCGACTTCGCGAAGGCTAAACTTACTTTCTATTATAGCGTTATCGAATTTCCGGCTCTTTAACAGGTTGTTTTGCGCTGCTCAGCGGGTATTATGCAACGCAAACCAGAGAGGGAGAAAACACATGCCATCTTTTGATATCGTTTCTGAAATTGACCTGCAGGAAGTGAACAACGCGGTAGAGAACGCCGAGCGCGAGCTGGCTACCCGTTTTGACTTCCGCAACGTGCCGGCAAGCTTTGAGCTGAATGAAAAAAATCAGACCATCAAAGTCGCCAGCGAATCTGACTTCCAGGTAAACCAGCTGCTGGATATCCTGCGTGCCAAGCTGCTTAAGCGCGGCATCGAAGGCAGCTCTATTGATGTGCCGGAAGAGTTCGTGCACAGCGGCAAAACCTGGAGCGTGGAAGCTAAGCTGAAACAGGGTATTGAAGCAAGCGTTGCCAAGAAAATCATTAAGTTGATTAAAGACAGCAAGCTTAAGGTTCAGACCCAGATCCAGGGCGAAGAGATCCGCGTTACGGGCAAAGCCCGCGATGATTTACAGGCCGTTATGGCGCTGATTCGCGGCGGCAATCTGGGGCAGCCGTTCCAGTTCAAGAACTTCCGCGACTGACGTTTTTTTGGGGCGTTTACGCCCCTTTCACCACCTGCTCAACCTCATACCTGTTCGTCAGCTTGCTGTCGATTTTCACGTACGCGCTGCGTTCTTCCGGAATGATGTTCGCTTCGCTGACGCCCGGCTGAGCCAGCAGCCTTTCCCGCAAACTTTCATCGTTGACGCTGCTTTCCGGTAGCTCGATACGCAGGCTGCTGACGTACGGTGGCTCCTGCATGGTCCAGCTGACCAACAGCCAGACCGTTGCCAGCAATGCGCCCGCCAGGAAAACGGTTTGTGAATCAAACAGACCGTTCAGCCAGCCGCCGAGCGACCCGCCGATAGCCACGCCGATAAACTGGCTGGTGGAGTAGATGCCCATAGCGGTG
The DNA here is from genome assembly GCF_900635955.1 of Cedecea lapagei. GTDB lineage: Bacteria > Pseudomonadota > Gammaproteobacteria > Enterobacterales > Enterobacteriaceae > Cedecea > Cedecea lapagei. The sequence continues at coordinate 3,467,258 of NZ_LR134201.1, read as the reverse complement.
CCTTTATAGCCCGCCGGCGACTCTTTGCTGATAAGCGAAGGCAGAATAGCTTCCATCAGATTGAACGCGAGGAAGAACAGCTGCACGCCAATCACCAGGTCCCAGAAATGCGGGCCTGCGCCCCAAAGGACGATCTCGGCAATCAGCAACACCGCCACGCAACCAACGAATACGTGCTTCATGCGGCGTTTGACTTCCGCATAAATGATAAAAGGCACCACCGAAACAAACGAAATCAGCATGGTGCAGAGGTACACTTTCCAGTGCTGGGCCGCCGGAAAACCTGCCTGCTCAAGCTGGCCCGGCAGGGCGACAAAGGTCGACATCAGCATGATATGCAGGCACATGATGCCGAAATTCAGCTTCAGCAGCTTCGGCTCCGCGATCACTTTGCGGAAGCAGCCTTTGACCATCCCGGATTCACGGTTCAGCACGTGCGTTGAGGTATTCGGTACAACCCAAACGGTAATCAGAATGCCGCAGCTGGCTAAGACGGCGATCATCCAGAACAGCGCCTGCAGGCCAAGCGCCTGAGTGATAATCGGGCCAAGCACCATGGCGATAGCGAAAGTGACGCCGAAGCTGACGCCGATAAAGGCCATGGCTTTGGTTCGGTTCTGTTCGCGGGTCAAATCGGAGAGCAGGGCCATGACTGCGGCGGCGATGGCGCCTGAGCCCTGCAGCGCGCGGCCTAAAATAATGCCCCAGATGGAGTCGCTAAGGGCGGCGATAACGCTGCCGAGCACAAAGATGGCCAGCCCGCCGACGATGAGCGGCTTGCGGCCAATGCGGTCGGAAAGCAGCCCAAACGGGATCTGGAAGAGGGCCTGCGCCAGGCCATAGATACCAATCGCCAGGCCAATGAGCGCTTCGCTTGCGCCCTGCAGCGCCATGCCCCAGGTGGTAAGAACCGGCAGGACCATAAACATACCCAGCATACGCAGGGAAAACACGGTGCCTAAACCCCACGTCGCTCGCAGTTCGACGGGCGTCATTTTGTAATCGTTCATTACCACCTCAGATAAAAAGTCGGCCATAGTGTAGTGCGAGGGCAGGGGAGGGTAAATCGTTAGTTATTTAACAGATATTACAGCGTGGATGCTTTGATGATACTGACAAAAAAGGGCACCGAGGTGCCCTTTTATACTGTTCGCAACTTACCAGACGTAAGTCAGCAGATTATGTGAATCTGGCACCATAAAGTCGACCGACATCATCACGCTGAGCGAGGTAATGGCAACGATAGAGAAGATGAACAGCTTGCGCGCCCAGACCTTATCGTCTTCCACTTTATAGCCTCGCAGCGCCATGCCCAGCCACCAGACGCTGACCGCCGCGGCGACGATCAGGTATTTGTATCCGGCATAGCCGCCAAGGGACAGCATCAGCGTCGCCACCGCAAAAGCGATGATGTACAGCGTGATGTGGTTCTTGGCAACGGAAATGCCTTTTACCACCGGCAGAACCGGGATGTTGGCAGCCTGGTAATCTTTAAAGCGGAAGATGGCAATCGCGTACGAGTGCGGCATCTGCCACAGGCTAAAGATAGCCAGCAGGATAGCGGCGCCGGTGTCGAACTCGTTGGTCACGGCACAGTAGCCGATAACCGGCGGAGCCGCACCGGACAGGCTGCCAATCAGCGTGCCGTAGACCGAGTGGCGTTTCATGTAGAGGCTATAAACCCCGACATACACCACAAAGCCCATCACGGCCAGCCACATCGCCAGCGGGTTGGCGCCAAACCACAGCAGCATAAAGCCAGCAATACCCAACAAGGTGGCGTACACCAGCGAAATTTTCGGTGAAATCAGGCCTTTTACCAGCACCCGATTCTTGGTTCTCTCCATCTTCTGGTCGATGTCGCGGTCGATGAAGTTGTTATAAACACAACCTGATGCGACCACCAGTGACACGCCAACCAGCGTATAGAGGAACAGCGGGTAATTAATGCTGCCCTTCGAGGCCAGTAAAAATCCCCCAATGACAGAAATTAAATTACCGAAAATAATTCCTGGTTTCGTTACTTGCAGGTATTGCTTAATCATACATGCCGCTCTTAGTGAACCATCATGTTCAGGTTGAGGTTCCACATAATCCAGATCGAGCCGACCACCAGAATGGCAATAATCAGCACCGTAAAGGCAAAGGCCACCAGGTTCCAGCGCTCACTCGAAGAGGTGTTCAGATGCAGGAAGCACACGAGGTGCACCAGAATCTGGACAACTGCAGTCACCAGGATCACGGCAAGCATGGTGCCGTGAGAGGCCGTCCCTTCCATTACAATCCAGAACGGGATAGCCGTCAGGATGATGGACAGGATGAAACCTGTCATGTAGGTCTTCACGCTACCGTGGTGGGCGCCGCTATGTTCAGTTGAATGACTCATTACATTGCCCCCATCAGATAGACTACGGAGAATACACAGATCCACACCACGTCAAGGAAGTGCCAGAACAGGCTCAGGCACATCAGACGCGCACGGTTGGTGTTGGTCAGGCCGCGACGGGAAACATGAATCATCATGAATGCCATCCACACCAGACCAGAAGTGACGTGCAGACCGTGGGTGCCGACCAGCGCGAAGAACGCTGACAGGAAGCCGCTGCGATCCGGGCCGAAGCCTTCCGCAATCAGGTGATGGAATTCATAGATTTCCATCCCAACGAAGCCTGCACCGCACAGGAAGGTCAGCGCCAGCCAGGAGATAACCTGGCTTTTGTTGCCTTTGTTCATGGCGATGATCGCCATGCCGTAGGTGATGGAGCTCACCAGCAGCAGGGCGGTTTCAACGGCGACAAACGGTAGCTCGAAGATATCTTTCCCGGCCGGGCCGCCTGCGGTGCCGTTCACCAGAACGGCATAGGTGGCGAACAAGCAGCAGAAAAGAATGCAGTCGCTCATCAGGTAGATCCAGAAACCAAAGACCTTATTGGTTCCCGCATCGTGGTGCCCATGCTCCGTGGCGTGGGCGTTATTTACAGTCTCAGTTGCCATTTTTCAGCCCTGCTTTTTTGATTTCTTCGAAATGCTGATTTTCCAGTTTTTCGACTTCAGCAACCGGAACATAGTAATCCACATCTTCGTCGAAGCTTTTCGCAATCCAGGTGATAACGATGCCGGCAAAGCCAACGATCGCCAGCCACCAGATGTGCCAGATCATGGCAAAACCAAACACGGTGCTGAATGCTGCAATAATGATACCGGCTGCGCTGTTGCGCGGCATATGAATCTCTTCATAGTGCGCAGGCTGCTTGTACGCTTCGCCTTTCTCTTTCATCTCCCAGAATGCATCACGCTCGTGAACGTGCGGCAGGTGGGCGAAGTTATAGAACGGAGGCGGAGAAGAGGTTGCCCACTCCAGCGTACGGCCACCCCATGGGTCACCGGTCAGATCGCGGTTCTGCTCGCGGTCACGGATAGAGACGTAGAACTGAATCAGCTGGCACAGAATGCCCAGAGCGATCAGCGCCGCACCGCAGGCTGCAACAACCAGCAGGGTGTGGAACTGTGGATCGATCTGCTGGCTCAGACGACGGGTCATGCCCATGAAGCCCAGCACGTACAGCGGCATAAACGCCACGAAGAAGCCGATAATCCAGAACCAGAAGGCGCGTTTGCCCCAGGTTTCGTTCAGCGTAAAGCCGAACGCTTTTGGCCACCAGTAGGTCAGACCTGCGAAGCAACCGAAGACCACGCCGCCGATGATAACGTTGTGGAAGTGGGCGATCAGGAACAGGCTGTTGTGCAGCACGAAGTCCGCGCCCGGGACCGCCAGCAGAACACCGGTCATCCCACCGATAGAGAAGGTGACGATGAAGCCAATGGTCCACAGCATCGCAGAGTTAAAGACGATGCGGCCCTGATACATGGTGAACAGCCAGTTGAAGATCTTCACCCCGGTCGGGATGGCGATAATCATGGTGGCAATACCGAAGAAGGCGTTGACGTTTGCACCGCTGCCCATGGTGAAGAAGTGGTGCAGCCAAACGATGAACGACAGAACGGTAATCGCGATGGTCGCCCACACCAGAGAGGTGTAACCGAACAGACGCTTTTTAGAGAAGGTTGCAACCACCTCAGAGAACACACCAAACACCGGCAGCACCAGGATATAAACTTCCGGGTGGCCCCACGCCCAGATGAGGTTGATATACATCATCATGTTGCCACCCATATCGTTGGTAAAGAAATGGGTGCCAAGGTAGCGGTCGAGGGTCAGTAGTGCGACGGTCACGGTGAAGATTGGGAACGCGGCAATAATCAGTACGTTAGTACACAGCGAAGCCCAGGTGAACACCGGCATTTTGAACATAGTCATACCCGGGGTACGCATGTTCAGAATGGTCACGAAGAAGTTAATACCGGTCAGTGTCGTACCGATACCGGAGAGCTGGAGGCTCCAGATCCAGTAGTCGACCCCGACGCCCGGACTGTACTCAATCCCCGATAGCGGTGGATATGCCACCCAGCCGGTCTGTGCGAACTCGCCGACGCCCAGTGACAGGTTAACCAGCACTACGCCGACAACGGTGAACCAGAAGCTCAGGTTGTTCAGGAACGGGAAGGCAACGTCACGTGCGCCAATCTGCAGCGGCACAACCAGGTTCATCAGGCCGATAACAAAAGGCATCGCCACGAAGAAGATCATGATAACGCCGTGGGCGGTAAAGATCTGATCGTAGTGGTGAGGCGGCAGGAAGCCCGCTTCGCCCGCCGAAGCCAGCACCTGCTGGCTACGCATCATCACCGCATCCGCAAAGCCGCGCAGCAGCATGACGATAGCGACGATAACGTACATTACGCCAAGGCGTTTATGGTCGACGGAAGTCAGCCACTCTTTCCATAAATATTCCCACTTACCGAAGTAAGTGATAGCCGCAAGCAGCGCCAGTCCCCCGACGATGATTGCCGCAACCGTAACCATGACAATGGGTTCATGGTACGGGATTGCATCCAGTGTAAGTTTTCCGAACATCGTATTATTCCTCGGCCCCTTAGTGAGAGGTTTCCGCGTGACTCATGTCCATGCCTTCCATACCTTCCATGCCTTTCATATCGTCATGGGAAGCCTGTTCACCTTCCGGCTTGGCCATGTGCATGCTCCCGTGTCCCATGAATTTGTTAATAACGTCTTTAAACAAATCAGGTTTAACACTGGAGAAGTATTCGACTTTGTTGTATTCGCTAGGCGCAGCCAGTTTCTCGTAGGTTGCCATGTCGTTCATGACTTCCGGAGACTGTTTCGCTTTAGCAACCCATTGGTTAAAGGTGTCCATGTCCGGCGTGGCGATAGCCTTGAACTTCATGCCGGAGAAGCCTTTACCGCTGTAGTTTGACGAAATACCGTCGTAGGTGCCGGCTTCATCTGCAATCAGGTGCAGTTTGGTCTGCATACCTGCCATTGCGTAGATTTGGCTACCCAGGCGCGGAATAAAGAAGGAGTTCATCACCGAGTTAGAGGTGATTTTGAATTCCACAGGAGTATTGGCCGGGAAGGCGATTTCATTCACCGTAGCGATACCCTGCTCCGGATAGATGAAGAACCATTTCCAGTCCATAGCGATAACTTCGATGGTCACCGGCTTCGTCTCATGATCCAGCGGACGGCTAGGTTCAAGAGAGTGAGTGGTTTTCCAGGTCAGTACCGCGAGGAAGATAACGATAAGGATAGGAATCGTCCAGACGACAGCTTCAACCTTGTTCGAGTGCGACCAGTTTGGGCTGTATTTGGCGTCTTTGTTTGAAGCCCGATACTTCCAGGCAAAACCAATAGCCATTGCAATTGCAGGGATAACGACAATCAACATCAGGCCGATGGCCGTCAGTATCAATGAACGTTGTTCCAGTCCGATCTGTCCTTTGGGATCCAGGAGTGCAGAATCACAGCCGCTAAGTAAAAATGCGCCTGCGATTAATGACAACCATCCCAAACTTTTATTGTATTTCCTGAGTCTCATTTAACGACCTCAATTCCGGGGAGCTCTATTGTCGTTTAAAGTGTGCCGGCATTTTACGGTAAGGTTACATTACTGTAAACATGAATGGCGCAGTGTCAGTAGGGTGTTACCGGGTTCTGCCGTCAATGTCACACAGAATGCAACAAACTGTAAAATCTAGCGTTGGCACGCGGGCCCATAAGGTTATAACGAAAACCTATGCTTGCGGAAATAGTCCGGGGAAATGGGTATAAACAATACGTTTGAAATACATTTAATTAACAATGCGGCAGCATTTGTCACATATTTCCAACAAATATTAATTTCGCACCGGGCTGAATCGTTAAGGATAAACGTTTAATGCGCCTCGAACAAAGTAATTAAAGAAAACTGTATTTAAATACGATAAATAGTTCTCGGCGGTAACAGTTCAGGGCGTGAGTGATTAATAGACAAAAAAAGTAACCTCCCGGTATTAATTACTTCATGTTGACCTTAAAACCGGATGGAAATAGCGGGATTAAGGTCGCTGAATAACCCTCAGAATTTCAGGGATAAAATAATGACAGGACATATTTCACCCATTATTGGCATCGACCTCGGCACTTCCAATAGCGCTGTTTCCTGGTTTGGCGAGGGAAGGGCGTCATTGGTATTGGGTCAACAAGATCGGCGCTTAACGCCTTCCGTTGTCGGGCTGGACGATGAAGGACATCTTCTGGTTGGCGAGGCGGCAAAGGCGCGGCTGGTGAGCCATCCACACCTGACGGTTGCCAGCTTTAAGCGCTATATGGGCACCGACAAAGTTTTCACGCTCGGCCCGCAGTCATTTCGTGCCGAAGAGCTTTCCGCCCTGGTGCTGAGAAAATTAAAAGCGGATGCCGAAGTGGCGCTTGGCTGCAGCATCACGCGCGCGGCCATTACCGTGCCGGCTTATTTCAACGATACCCAGCGCAAAGCGGTTCAGGCAGCAGGGCAAATGGCCGGGCTGGAAGTTGAGCGCCTTCTCAATGAGCCCACGGCGGCCGCGCTGGCCTATGGGCTGGCCGACAGCCGTGAGCAAAAATTCCTGGTTTTCGACCTGGGCGGTGGCACCTTTGATGTCTCTATCGTCGATATGTTCGAGGGCGTGATTGAAGTTCGCGCCAGCAGCGGAGACGCCTGGCTGGGTGGCGATGATTTTACCGAAGTCCTGCGCCAGTGGATGCTGAGCCGCTATCCCCTGCTCACGCTCGATGACCCGACTTTTGCCGCAGAACTGACCCGCCAGGCCGAATCACTGAAACAGCAGCTCAGCAGCCAGGACAAAGCAAATGCCAGGCTGGCTTATGGTGGGGAGGAATATAGCTGGGAACTGACCGAAGAGGCTTTCCAGGCCTGCTGCAGCACGCTGCTGTCCCGCCTGAAAAAGCCGGTGGTTCAGGCGCTGCAGGATGCCCAGTTTGACGTTGCGCAACTCGACCACGTTATTCTGGTCGGCGGCGCAACCCGTATGCCGCTGGTGCGCCAGCTGGTGACCCGCATGTTTGGGCGCTTCCCGCGCAATGAACTGAATCCTGACGAAGTGGTGGCGCTGGGCGCCGGCGTGCAGGCCGGGCTTATCGCCGAAGACAAAGCGCTGGACGATGTGGTGCTCACCGACGTGATGCCATATTCACTGGGCATTGCCGTATCGCGTCGTAACGGTGAGAGAGTGGAAGAAGGCTTTTTCTCCCCGCTGATCGAACGCAACGCTTTTGTGCCGGTTAGCGTGATGCAAACCTTCAGCACCATGAATGACAACCAGCGGCAGATCGATATTGAGGTCTACCAGGGGGAGTCCCGTAAAGTAAGCGACAACCTGCGGCTGGACAGCATGTCGATTCCGATCCCACCGCGCAAAGCGGGGGAAGTTAGCGTGGACGTGCGTTTCACCTATACGCTCGACGGCATCCTGGAAGTGGAATGCAAAGTCGACGGCGAGCAAACCGCTTCCACAATGGTGATCGAGAAATCGCCGGGCATGCTCAGCGCCGAAGATATTGCAAACCGCTTAAAGCAGCTGGATGCCCTCAAACAGCATCCCCGGGATGTGCCGGAAAATCGCCAGCTGGTGGCCGAAGCGGCAAAGCGCTATGAGCAGACGCTGGGGGACAGACGGCAGATTATCGATCATTACGCTACGCAATTTGAGCAAGCGCTGGAACGCCAGGATCTGCGAATTATTGCCGCCGCGCGGGATGAGCTGCGCCGGGTGTTAGACCAGCTTAACGATGGACTGTAAAGATGGCGACAATATGGGATGTGCTGGGCATTGAGCCTACAACAGATGAAAGTGAAATTCGTCGGGCTTATGCCCGCGAGCTAAAATTGCGGCGGCCGGACAAAGATCCAAAGGGCTTTCAGGCGTTGCGCGAGGCGTTTGATAGCGCTAAACGCTATGCCAGTTCGGCGCCAGAAACTGTCTGGATAGATGCGCGGGATATTGTGTTAGTCGATGAGCTTAGCCCTGAGTTTAATGAGGAAGACGCTCCGCCTTCTGCACAAGCTGAAGTGCCGGGGGAGAGCTGGAGTAGAAATGAACTCTGGGAAAAAGCGCAGGCAATTTCGGCTCTTTTAATCAGGGATGAACTCAAAGGGTTAGGTGAGCTGCACCAGTATCTTGATGAAGAGATCCCTGATGCGCTTGAAGCCAGACGCGCGTTTAGCCTGATGCTTGCCGAAGCGCTAAGCGGGCAGCGATGGCTTAACCGCAGCCTGTTGAATGAAGTTTCTGCGGTGATGGACTGGCGAATCGACAGCTACCGCTCATCTCAACTGCCTGACTGGCTGGTTGATGCCCTCGAACAGCAGATTGCTGTAACGGACCAGGAAAACTACTGGCAATACCTGGCCCGGCAGTATGGCGGCAGTCGTTATGGGCAGCTGAAATGGCGTTTGCTGGCGGAAAAGGGAACGGAGATTTCAGGGTGGGTAAGGCTGTGGCCGGATCTTTTCTCGCAGCTGGCTAAGCAGGTCAGAGAAATACGTCAGCAGTATCCCGCGTTGCAGGAGCGCCTTAATCCTGAACTTCTTGAGGCGCTGCAAAAACCAGGTCTGGCACTCAGCTGGGGAGCCATTATTGCCGTATTTTTCTGGGGATATACGGCCTGGCTACCGGGACATGAGTCACCGAAAATGGCGCTTCAATCCGCAATTATGTTGGGTGTGGTGATGGTGTATCTCTGGGGATATCCGATCCTTGAGCGCCGGTTTGAACCTGGCGGGACAGCAGGCAAATGCGTTCATGCTTTTTTCTGGCTGGCCTCGGTAGTGCTGCTGGCGCTGGCGTTATACAGCGCCTGGCGAGGGGCAAGCGCCTGGCAGGGGAAAGACGTCATCACGATGCGGGCGCTGGTGATTATGCTCTTTCTGGTTATCCCCGTCGGGTGGGCGCTATGGCACCGGCGCAGCGACTGGCGTGACTTGCCCATCAGAATTGTGGTTGTTGCCCTGATGTTCCCGGTTTTATTTATTCGCCAGCTTCCTCCTCTGGTGAACCTGCTGGGCATGATGCTGTTGCCCATGCTTTACGGCATCATTATCGAAATGGTCTACTTCATAAAATAAAAAAGCCCCCGGTTTAAGCCGGGGGCTTTCACATCAAGCGCCGTTCATCAGAACATCAGTACCATCCACGGGTAGCTGATAAGCATCAGCGAACAGAGGAAGATAGCGCCAAAGATGGTGCCCATTCGCCAGTAATCTTTGGTTGGCAGATAGCCGCTGCCGTAGTAGATCGGGCTTGGACCGGTGCCGTACGGGGTAATGATCCCCATCACGCCGAGCGACGTTACCATCATCAGACAGAAGACTGGCATATTGATGCCCGGAATAGACGCGGCAATGGTCAGGGTTGCCGGCAGCAGGGCAGTGGTGTGCGCCGTGGTGCTGGCAAACAGATAGTGCAGCAGATAGAACGCCACCAGCAGCATCACCGCCGACACCTGCGGGTCGAAGCCCTGCAGCAGCGAGGCACCTTCTTTACCCAGCCAGGCAATAAAGCCTACGCGAGCCAGGCCATCGGCCAGAGCGACCAGAGTGGCAAACCAGGCGAAGGTATTCCAGGCCGGCTTGTTGCTGATAATGTCGTTCCAGTTAAGGACCCCGGTCCACAGCATCAGGACGATAACCAGCAGGGCAGCCATCGCCGGTTCAATCCACGCCGCGGCAAAAATCCACATCAGCAGGGCGCTACAGACGAACAGCAGCAGCAGGATTTCGTTGCGCGAAAGTTTACCCAGTTTTTCCAGCTCTGCGGCAGCCCACTTAGGCACTTCGTCGTTGACCTTCACTTCAGGCGGGTAGAACCAGTAGGCCAGCAGCGGCATCGTCAGGATCAGCAGCACGCCGAGCGGCAGGAAGGCCAGGAACCACATGCCCCAGGAGATCTCAAAGCCGATGATGCTTTTCACCAGCGCTAACGCCAGCAGGTTAGGGGCCAGCGCGGAGAGGAACATTGAGCTGGTGATACAGGCGGCGCTGATCGCAACCCACATCAGGTAAGAGCCAATTCTGCGGGAGCTGGGGTCGTTTGGCAGCGAACCATAGAGCGGCGGCAGGTTGGCAATAATCGGGTAGATGGTGCCCCCGCTGCGCGCGGTGTTAGACGGCGTGAACGGGGCGAGCAGCAGGTCGGCGAAGGTGATCGCATAGCCCAGCGTCAGGCTGCGTCGGCCAAGATATTTCACCAGAATCAGCGCCAGTCGGCGGCCAAACTGCGTTTTATCGTAGCCGGCGGCAAACATAAAGGCGCCGAAGATCAGCCAGACGGTGGAGTTGCTAAAGCCGCTCACCGCCCACTGGAAAGACTGACCCGCCAGCTTGAATTTAGGATCGGCAAGTTCGGCAGGGCTAAACAGCAGCCACTGGCTAAACAGGGCGATCACCACGATGCCTGTAAGCCCGATCACCGCACCCGGCAACGGCTCAAAGATCAATCCAACAATAACGCCGACGAAAACGGCAAAGAAGTGCCATGCATACGGCTCTAATCCTGCGGGAACCGGAAGCAGCAATATAATAATGCTGATCAGGATCGGTAAAAATAGCAATATCAAGCGCTTTTTATTCCCCGCATTTGGGGGCGAAGCTTTCGCCGTCGCGCTTATTGTTGAGGTGTTCGTCATAGCCTGTGCCTTAAAGTTATCATGATGAATTCGATTAATATTCCCTGCGTAACCTGTTTCCTGACTTTTATTTCTGCCTAATCTTTTATAGGCAGAATTTGATGCATTCATGATAGTTTTTTTAACCGGTGCAAATCTGACCGCTCATCGCACCAGATCCCAGCCTCCCTTTAACCTCATATTTAATGGGTGATAATCTGTTACTTCCTTAATCCTTCATCATACTGAAACAACAGGCGATTAGCCCATTTTTTGCATTTTACCAAACCTTATCAGATATTTGATTTTGATTTTTATTCAGCAAAAAACCAACGCTTTTATTTAACTAAAAAAATCGCACCCTTTATATCCATAGTCTTATCGAGGTTAAAGGTCAAATGTTGAGCCGATCGCACGATGCCGCTTTGCATAGGCTTATGCAGTATTCAGAAAACGCGGTTTCATATAAAACCTTTTGTTATTTATGGTTATTATTTGTATTTGCTTTTTTTAAGACGTTGACTAACATTCCAAAAATATATTCCGCGAAATAACCGTTTCTGTTCACTAATTCAAATTTGGTTACTCCCTGATAATTGTGTTGCCTGTCGGCGCTACTCACCGCGCGCCGATCAATGTCGACCTCACCTGCTGGAATGAGAAAGAATGAACTCCAAAACTCCGATCCTGAAGCCGCTAACCTTGCCCAACGGCGCGGTGCTGAAAAACCGCCTGATTATGGCGCCGATGACCACCTGTACGGGCTTTTACGACGGCAGCGTGCCGAGTGACCTGGTTGAGTATTACCGCGAGCGCGCTGGCACTATCGGCACGGTTATCGTCGAATGCTGCTTTATCGATCCTAAGGGCCCCGCTTTCCCGGGCGCCCTTGCCATCGACAGCGACAATAAAATTCCGGGCCTCGCGCGAATCGCCAGCGCCATCAAATCCCAGGGCTCTAAAGCCATTTTGCAGATTTACCACGGCGGCAGGATGGTTGAGCCTGAGCTGATTGGCGGTAAAAAACCCGTTGCGCCGAGCGCTATCGCCGCGCCGCGTGAAGGGGCCACGACGCCGGAAGCCTTAACCGCCGAAGAAGTTGACGTCATGATCACCAAATTTGGTGATGCCGTGAACCGTGCTATTAAAGCCGGATTTGACGGCGTTGAGATCCACGGCGCGAACACCTACCTGATCCAGCAGTTCTACTCGCCAAACTCGAACCAGCGTGATGATAAGTGGGGCGGTAGCCGGGACAATCGTGCGCGCTTCCCGCTGGAAGTGCTCGAGATCACCCATAAAATGGCGAGCCGCTTTGCCGATGCTTCCTTTATTATCGGCTACCGCTTCTCGCCGGAAGAGATTGAGGTGCCGGGCATTCGCTTTGACGACACCATGTACCTGCTGGAAAAGCTGGCAGAAAGAGGCGTTGACTATCTGCACTTCTCCGTGGGCTACTTCAAACGCGCCTCAATAGTCGATACCAAAGACCCTACGATGCTGATCGACAAGTACCTGGCCATGCGCTCCGAAACGCTGGCGAAAGTCCCGGTGATTGGCGTGGGCGGGGTGGTGAATCGCAGCGACGCCGAAGAGGCGCTGGGCTTAGGTTATGACCTGATTGCGGTAGGTAAAGCCTGCATCGCTTATCCGGACTGGGCCGATCGCATTCTGAAAAATGAAACGCTCGATTTGTTCATCGACAGCACGAAGCGTGAAGAGCTGCTGATCCCCGAACCGCTGTGGCGCTTCTCGCTGGTCGATGCGATGATCCGCGATACCAGCACCACTGGCCGCAAATACAAAGCCGGGGTCTTCCAGGAAAAAGTGGAGGCCGAAGCGCTCAAGCTGAAAATCAGCGTTACGCTCGATACTGACCGTATCACCGACATTACCTTGGTGCAGGATGATTCGGTGGATGTCGATTTTACCCCAAGCTTCGAGATCCTGCGTTCCCGTATGCTGGTGGCCAACAGCCCGTATGTGGATGCGGTGACCGGGGCGACCACCCAGAGTGAGGCGCTGAAGAAAGCCGTATCCCGCGCGCTGACGACTTCCAGCAAAGAACACGTCATCGAAGAAGGCGGAAACCCTGATGCTCCTCAAAGCTACGATGTTGTGGTGATCGGCAGCGGCGGCGCGGGTTTGTCGGCGGCAATTCGTGCTGCCGATGCCGGTGCCCGCGTGGTGATTATTGAGCGAATGCCAACCATCGGCGGCAACACCATTAAGGCATCTGCAGGGATGAACGCCGCGGAAACACGCTTCCAGACGCTGAAAGGCATCAAAGACAGCAAAGAGCTGTTTTACGATGAGACGCTGAAAGGCGGTAAATTCAAGAATAACGTTCCGCTGCTGAAGGCGTTTGTCGAGCGCGCGCCGGGCGCCATTGAGTGGCTCGCAAGCCTCGACATCACGTTGAGCGATATCACTACCACCGGCGGCATGAGCATTGACCGTACGCATCGCCCTGAAGACCGTTCCGCCGTCGGCGGCTATCTGATCAGCGGCCTGGTGAAGCAGGTCAATCAGCGCGGCATTGACGTCCTGCTGGATTCCACCGTCGAAGAGATCCTGCACGAAAACGGCGTGGTGACCGGGGTTAAAATCGTTAACGAATACAACGAGCACCATATTCTGCTGGCGAAAAGCGTGGTGGTGGCGACCGGGGGCTTTAGCGCCAACCGCAAAATGGTGGTTCACTACCGCCCAGAGCTGAAGGGCTTTGTGACCACCAACCACAAGGGCGCGACCGGCAGCGGCATCGCTCTGCTGGAAAAAATCGGCGCCGGTACGGTAGATATGGATCAAATCCAGATCCACCCAACCGTTGAGCAAACCACCTCCTACCTCATCTCCGAATCCATTCGCGGTGGCGGTGCGATCCTGGTGAGTCAGGAAGGGCTGCGTTTCTACAACGAAATGCAAACGCGCGACAACGTTTCGGCAGCAATTATTGCGCTGCCTGAGAAAAGCGCCTGGATCCTGTTTGACGAGCAGGTGCGCCAGAACAACAGAGCGGCCGACGAGTACATCGCCAGCGGCTTTGTGATCAGCGCGCCAACGCCAGAAGAGCTGGCATTGAAGCTGAACATGGATGCCAGCGCCCTGCAGCAGACGCTTGACCGTTACAACGGCTTTGTGAAGCAGAATAAAGATGAAGACTTTGGGCGCACCACCGGCATGCGCTTCCCGCTGAATAGCGGACCCTACTACGCCATCCGCGTTGCGCCTGGCGTTCACCATACCATGGGCGGCGTAACCATCAATACCAACGCCGAAGTGGTGAGCGAGCACCAGCAGGTCATCAAAGGCGTGTGGGCTGCGGGGGAAGTGGCCGGCGGTATTCACGGCGCTAACCGCATCGGCGGTAACGCGGTAGCCGATATCATCATCTTCGGCACGCTTGCCGGGCAAAATGCGGCGGCACACGCGCTGGCTTAAAGCGAAAAAAAACCGGAAAGGATGACCTTTCCGGCTCTCTCAGACCGGGCAGATTATCGCCCGGTTTTTTTTATGCTCTTTAGATAAGCGCCGTTTTACGCAGGGCGAGGAAGTCCAGCACGCCGCCAAACAAAATACCGCCGAGGGCAAACAACGCCCCCCATTCCAGAAGCTGTAAACCAAAGGTCCACTCGGTTAGCCCCAGCGCATTACTGATAATCACCAGCAGCCATGCCGCCAGCAGCAGGCAACCAAAGCTTAGAATACGCAGCGCCAGGCGGTAGGCAGAATGAAATTCACTGCGCTGCATGAAGGTTTCCGTTTGCTGAGTGAACTCCAGCGTACGCTTACATACCAGCAATAACAGGATGCCAGGCACCGCAGCCACCACCGAGAACAGATAGAAGGTTGGCCAGCCGTGCGCCTCAACAAACCAGCCGGCAATCGGGCCGACATACACGCGGCCAACGGCGGACAGGGCGGAAAGCAGCGCAAACTGGGTAGCGGAGAAAGACTTATTGCACAAAGTCATCAGCAGCGCGACGAAGGCCGCGGTGCCCATGCCGCCGCACAGGTTTTCCAGGAATACCGCGCTTGCCATGGTGAACAGGTCTTTGTCGGTCACCGACAGCAGCCAGTAACCGGCGTTGGAGACGCCCTGCAAAATGCCGAAGATCAGCAGAGCGCGGAACAGCGTCAGCTTTTGCATCAGCATCCCGCCGAGCAGCGCTCCGACAATGGTGGCGCACAGCCCCAGCGTTTTATTCACCACGCCGACTTCACCGGCATCAAAGCCGACGCCGCGGATCAGGAAGGTGGTGGTCAGGCTCATGGCAAAAGCATCGCCGAGCTTATAAAGCACGATCAGCAACAAAATCAGCCAGGCGTTGTTGCGGCCAAAGAAGTCTCGCAGGGGCTCAACAACGGCGCGCTCGAGGCTTTTGGGGACGGGAATGGCATCGGTCGGTTCCGGGGCCAAAAGCGTGGCGATAATGCAGGGGACAAGCAGAGCGGCCATCAGCCAGTAGGTTGCCTGCCAGCCTAAATAGCGGTCCGCCAGCCACAGCGCAAGGCCGCCGGAAACCAGCATCGCCAGGCGGTAGCCCAGCACGCTGATGGCGGCGCCGGTGCCGCGCTCTTCGGCTGACAGCACGTCGGTTTTCCAGGCATCAAAGACGATATCCTGAGAGGCAGAGCAGAAGGCGATGATCACCGCCAGAGCCGCCATCCAGCGCAGCTGCGAGGAGGGCTCGAGGAATCCCATGGCGGCAATGGCCACCAACAACAGAATTTGCGTAATCAGCAGCCAGCCACGGCGACGCCCGAGCAGCGGCGGCGTGTAGCGGTCCATCACCGGTGACCACAGGAACTTAAAGACGTAGGCCTGGCCGACGAGCGAGAAGAAACCGATGGTTTTCAGGTCGATATTTTCGACGGTCATCCAGGCCTGGAGCGTACCCGAGGTCAGGGCCAAAGGCAGGCCTGAAGCAAAGCCGAGTATCAGTAAGATGGCGGATTTCGGCTGCTGGAAGATGCGGAGATAATGATTGGACATAGGGGAATTGTGCAAACTCTGTTGTTGGCCCGCGCGAGCAGGCCAACGGGGTCAAAATTAACGAGCGTTCTGCTTCACGAAGTCATGAACGCTGGTGTCCTGAGCCATATCCGCAATGGTATCGGTCAGCACGGAGTTAACCGCATCAGCGATATTCTTGTTGGTGGCCTGGAACGCACCTTCTACGTTGTAGTTGGAGCGGTAGTTTTTGGTCATCTTGTTGCCGTTCTTAGCGGTGGCAATAATAGAGATGTCCGCTTTAGTGGCGATGTTGTAGCGCACGTTACCCTGCGAGACGTCAGCGTACAGCTGGTTAACGATGATCTGCAGGTCAACCGGGCTGTTCGGCCCAATCATATAGCCGCGCGCGGTCATCTGCTTCTCCAGCACTTCCTGCAGCAGGAAGCGCAGATCGCGTGATGGTGTCAATGTCACCAGCTGGTTATCGCGGGTCACCTTAGCCAGGGCCTGGTCGGTACGCTGATCGGCACCGTTGATGCTTAGCGTTACGCCCATCAGGCTTGGATCCTGCTGCGGCAGCGTTATTTTCGGAGCGACTTCAATGGTAGTCGGCGGTGCGGCACAGCTGGCCAGCATAAACATGGCAACCAGCGGGAAAAGTAATTTTTTTAACATGTTCGCTTTCTCAATGTACTCAAAGGGCAGGCTGATAAAAAATCACGCCATCATAACACTGCGGCTGTTCAGGGGAAGGGCTTAACGCACGGAATTTCATCGCGTTGCCTTTTTTCTGAATCTCAGCAAAAGCTTCTGACAGTTTTCCTTCGGTTTAGTGCCTTAACGGCATGACACTTCAGAACATCGTGTTAATAAAGGCAGGCGAAAGCTAAATTTTTGTTGTGTTTAGCGTAAAAGCTGGCTAAAAGCGGCTAACATTTAAAGGGATGAGTGGCATCTCTACGTGGTCGAGGAGAAAGTTCATGCTGATACGCGAGCAGATAGAAGAGAAGTTAAAAGCCGCCTTTACACCCGCGTACCTGGAAGTCGTGGATGAAAGCTATCGTCACAATGTCCCGGCGGGCTCCGAAAGCCATTTCAAGGTGGTGCTGGTCAGCGATCGCTTTACGGGTGAACGTTTTTTAAATCGTCATCGTCTGATTTATGGCACCCTGAGTGAAGAGCTGGCGGGCCCGGTGCACGCCCTGGCGTTACACACTTACACCATTAAAGAGTGGGAAGGGCTGCAGGACACGGTGTTTGCGTCGCCAAACTGCCGTGGCGCGGGCAGTATCGCCTGAATTACCGCTAAGCGTTTGCAACTAAGGGAACTTTTCCGTTATGTTGCGGTATGTATACTGCGTTTCCCAAAACGGCCTGCGGGCCGTTTTGTTTTGTCCGCGCGTCCAGGGATGCGGGCAAATTTAGAATAAATGACAGAGAAGTGTGAAAAGGGCCGCAGCCGTGCGCTTTGCCGTTCTCGACTCACCCCAGTGATGCCGCTATAATGCGGCGTCTTATTTTTCGGAATATGTCTTCGGGATGATTCTGACGACAAGGAATGTGTTTCTGATTCAGAGGACATCCTGGTTCTGTGAAGCCACCAGGGCTTCCGGAGTTGACCGAGCACTGTGATTTTTTGAGGTAACAAGATGCAAGTTTCAGTTGAAACCACTCAGGGCCTTGGCCGCCGTCTCACGATTACTATCGCTGCAGACAGCATCGAAACCGCTGTAAAAAGCGAGCTGGTCAACGTGGCAAAAAAAGTTCGTATTGACGGCTTCCGTAAAGGCAAAGTGCCGATGACCGTCGTTGAGCAGCGTTACGGTGCTTCCGTTCGTCAGGACGTGCTGGGCGAGCTGATGAGCCGCAACTTTATTGATGCGATCATCAAAGAGAAGATCAATCCGGCCGGCGCACCAAACTACGTGCCGGGCGAATACAAGCTGGGTCAGGACTTCACCTACGCGGTAGAGTTTGAAGTGTACCCGGAAGTTGAGCTGCAGGGTCTGGAAGCTATCGAAGTCGAGAAACCGGTTGTTGATGTGACCGACGAAGACGTTGACGCGATGCTGGACACCCTGCGCAAGCAGCAGGCGACCTGGAAAGAGAGCGATGCAGCAGCGACGGCTGAAGATCGCGTAACCATCGATTTCACCGGTTCCGTTGACGGCGAAGTATTCGAAGGCGGCAAAGCCTCTGACTTCGTTCTGGCAATGGGGCAGGGCCGCATGATCCCAGGCTTCGAAGACGCTATCGTGGGCCACAAAGCGGGCGAAGAGTTCACTATCGAAGTGACCTTCCCGGAAGAGTACCACGCTGAAAACCTGAAAGGGAAAGCGGCGAAGTTCGACATCGTGCTGAAGAAAGTTGAAGCGCGTGAGCTGCCGGAATTCACCGAAGAGTTCATCAAGCGTTTCGGCGTTGAAGATGGCTCCGTTGCCGGTCTGCGTACCGAAGTGCGTAAAAACATGGATCGCGAGCTGAAAGGCGCGGTGCGTAACCGCATCAAGTCTCAGGCAATCGACGGTCTGGTTAACGCCAACAACATCGACGTACCTGCTGCGCTGATCGACGGCGAAATCGACGTTCTGCGTCGTCAGGCTGCACAGCGCTTTGGCGGTAACGAGAAGCAGGCTCTGGAACTGCCACGTGAGCTGTTCGAAGAGCAGGCTAAACGTCGCGTTGTTGTCGGTCTGCTGCTGGGCGAAGTGATTCGTACCCACGAGCTGAAAGCTGACGAAGAGCGTGTGAAAGGTCTGATCGAAGAGATGGCTTCTGCCTACGAAGATCCGACTGAAGTCATCGAGTTCTACGGTAAAAACAAAGAGCTGATGGACAACATGCGCAACGTTGCGCTGGAAGAGCAGGCTGTTGAAGCCGTTCTGGCTAAAGCGAAAGTGTCTGAAAAAGCGACCACTTTCAGCGAGCTGATGAACCAGCAGGCGTAAGTGCTTTTTGGCCGATCGGCCAAAAAAAGCTGCCTCAGGCCCGTCACCTTACGGTGGCGGGCTTTTTTTATTGCGAAATCACACAATAAGCCATCAATAAATCCCCTTTTCAGGGTTAGCGTATCAAGAAAAGGTTGTTATGCTTGAAACAGGGCAAATCATCCCCATTATCTGGGGGAGGTTCCATTAACAATCCCTGACTGACTCCGTCCAGAATCGGCGCAAGGAACATAGTCAATATCCTGCGTCTCAAGTAGAATCAGTACAGTAGGCTAAATTACTCCAGGAGACGGACATGTCATACAGTGGCGAACGAGATCAATTAGCACCCCATATGGCCCTGGTGCCGATGGTTGTTGAACAAACATCCCGCGGTGAACGTTCATACGATATCTACTCCCGTCTGCTTAAGGAACGCGTCATCTTCCTGACCGGCCAGGTGGAAGATCATATGGCTAACCTGATTGTGGCGCAGATGCTGTTTCTGGAAGCAGAAAACCCAGAGAAAGATATCTATCTCTACATTAACTCTCCGGGTGGCGTAATTACGGCCGGAATGTCGATTTACGACACCATGAAATTTATCAAGCCGGACGTCAGCACCATCTGTATGGGCCAGGCCTGTTCTATGGGGGCCTTCCTGCTGACCGCAGGGGCGAAAGGTAAGCGTTTCTGCCTGCCTAACTCACGCGTCATGATTCACCAGCCGCTGGGCGGCTATCAGGGGCAGGCGACGGATATTGAAATCCATGCCAAAGAGATCCTGAAAGTGAAGGCACGTATGAACGAGCTGATGGCAGAGCATACGGGTAAAACGCTTGAACAAATCGAGAAAGACACCGAGCGCGATCGTTTCCTCTCCGCAAGCGAAGCGGTAGAGTACGGTTTGGTCGATTCGATCCTGACTCACCGTAACTAATGCCCGAAGCTGTGGGCCGCTATACTATAGTAAAGGTAGCGGTCTACCTTAACGCTTCACTATCGGCTGCGCCGTAGAATGGCACCTGTGCTGCCGGCGGTAGCACACAGAAACAGAGAAGAGGTTTTACTGATGACAGATAAGCGCAAAGACGGTTCAGGCAAACTGCTGTACTGCTCTTTTTGCGGCAAAAGCCAGCATGAAGTGCGTAAGCTGATTGCCGGGCCGTCAGTGTATATCTGCGATGAGTGTGTCGATTTATGTAACGACATCATTCGCGAAGAGATTAAAGAAGTGGCGCCGCACCGTGAACGCAGTGCGTTGCCAACGCCGCACGAAATCCGTAACCATCTTGACGATTATGTTATCGGCCAGGAGCAGGCCAAGAAAGTGCTGGCGGTTGCGGTTTATAACCACTACAAACGTCTGCGCAACAGCGACACGTCCAACGGCGTTGAGCTGGGTAAAAGTAACATCCTGCTGATCGGGCCAACCGGTAGCGGTAAAACGCTGCTGGCAGAGACGCTCGCTCGCCTGCTGGACGTTCCGTTTACTATGGCGGATGCGACCACGCTGACCGAAGCCGGTTACGTGGGTGAAGACGTTGAGAACATCATTCAGAAGCTGCTGCAGAAATGCGACTACGACGTACAGAAAGCCCAGCGCGGCATCGTGTACATCGATGAGATCGATAAAATCTCCCGCAAATCTGATAACCCGTCGATCACCCGTGACGTATCCGGTGAAGGCGTGCAGCAGGCGCTGTTGAAGCTGATTGAAGGCACCGTGGCTGCCGTTCCACCTCAGGGTGGCCGTAAGCATCCGCAGCAGGAGTTCCTGCAGGTTGATACGTCTAAGATCCTGTTTATCTGCGGCGGCGCATTTGCCGGCCTGGATAAAGTCATCGCTAATCGCGTGGAAACAGGTTCCGGTATCGGCTTTGGCGCAACGGTAAAAGCGAAGTCTGAGAAGGCCAGCGAAGGGCAGCTGCTCGGCCAGGTCGAGCCGGAAGATCTGATCAAGTTTGGTCTGATCCCTGAGTTCATCGGTCGTCTGCCGGTGGTGGCTACGCTTAGCGAACTGAGTGAAGACGCGCTGATCCAGATCCTGAAAGAGCCGAAAAATGCGCTGACCAAGCAATATCAGGCCTTGTTCAACCTGGAAGGCGTGGAGCTGGAGTTCCGTGACGAAGCGCTGGATGCGATTGCCAAAAAAGCGATGATTCGCAAAACCGGTGCTCGTGGCCTGCGTTCCATCGTTGAAGGTGCGCTGCTCGATACCATGTACGATCTGCCTTCGATGGACGATGTGGAAAAAGTGGTGATTGACGAGTCCGTCATTGCCGGCCAGTCCAAACCGCTATTAATTTATGGTAAGCCGGAAGCGCAGCAGGCGTCCGGTGAATAATTCGCCAGAATAACCAGTCAGTTAATAAAAAAATGGGGGATTTTATCCCCCATTTATTTTTCCTGCATTCCCGCAGTTGAATGTCCGGGAAACAGCCCCATATACTGGTTTACTTGTTGGTGGAGCGGAAGCGTTCACCAAATCACCTGGCGGACATTAAACTAAGAGAGAGCTCTATGAATCCTGAGCGTTCTGAACGCATTGAAATCCCCGTATTGCCGCTGCGCGATGTGGTGGTTTATCCGCACATGGTTATTCCACTGTTTGTCGGGCGTGAAAAATCCATTCGCTGCCTGGAAGCTGCAATGGACCATGATAAGAAAATCATGCTGGTGGCGCAGAAAGAAGCTTCGACGGATGAGCCAGGTGTAAACGACCTGTTTACAGTTGGGACCGTGGCTTCTATTTTGCAGATGCTGAAACTGCCAGACGGCACGGTAAAAGTGCTGGTAGAAGGCCTTCAGCGCGCCCGCATCACCACGCTTTCTGACAACGGCGATCACTTCTCAGCGCAGGCTGAGTACCTGGAGTCGCCGGCGATTGAAGAGCGCGAGCAGGAAGTGCTGGTTCGCACCGCCATCAATCAGTTTGAAGGCTACATCAAGCTGAACAAAAAAATCCCGCCGGAAGTGCTGACGTCGCTGAACAGCATCGACGACCCTGCACGTCTGGCCGATACCATTGCCGCGCACATGCCGCTGAAGCTGTCGGACAAACAGTCCGTGCTTGAGATGTCCGATATCAACGAACGTCTCGAATACCTGATGGCGATGATGGAATCGGAAATCGATCTGCTGCAGGTTGAGAAACGCATTCGCAACCGCGTCAAAAAGCAGATGGAAAAAAGCCAGCGCGAGTACTATCTGAATGAGCAAATGAAAGCGATTCAGAAAGAACTCGGCGAAATGGACGACGCGCCAGACGAAAATGAAGCGCTGAAGCGCAAAATTGACGCGGCGAAAATGCCGAAAGAAGCGCGTGAGAAAACCGAAGCCGAGCTGCAAAAGCTGAAAATGATGTCGCCGATGTCTGCGGAAGCGACCGTCGTGCGCGGCTATATCGACTGGATGGTTCAGGTACCGTGGAATGCCCGCAGCAAGGTCAAAAAAGATCTGCGTCAGGCCCAGGAAATCCTCGACACCGACCATTACGGCCTCGAACGCGTGAAAGATCGCATCCTGGAATATCTCGCCGTCCAGAGCCGTGTTAACAAGCTTAAAGGGCCGATTCTGTGCCTGGTTGGGCCGCCAGGGGTAGGTAAAACCTCTCTGGGTCAGTCCATCGCCAAAGCCACGGGCCGTAAATACGTGCGTATGGCGCTGGGCGGGGTGCGTGACGAAGCGGAAATTCGCGGTCACCGCCGGACTTACATCGGCTCTATGCCGGGTAAACTTATCCAGAAGATGGCAAAGGTCGGGGTGAAAAACCCGCTCTTCCTGCTCGATGAAATCGACAAAATGTCTTCCGACATGCGCGGCGATCCGGCATCGGCTCTGCTGGAAGTGCTTGATCCCGAGCAGAACGTGGCGTTTAACGACCACTATCTGGAAGTGGACTACGATCTCAGCGACGTGATGTTTGTGGCGACCTCGAACTCGATGAATATCCCGGCTCCGCTGCTGGACCGTATGGAAGTGATTCGTCTGTCCGGTTATACCGAAGATGAAAAACTGAACATCGCTAAACAGCACCTGCTGCCAAAGCAAATCGAGCGTAACGCCCTGAAGAAAGGCGAGATTAAGGTTGATGACAGCGCCATTGTGGGCATCATTCGCTACTACACTCGCGAAGCTGGCGTGCGTAGCCTGGAGCGTGAAATCTCCAAGCTGTGCCGTAAAGCGGTGAAACAGCTGCTGCTGGATAAATCGCTCAAGCACATCGAAATCAACGGCGACAACCTGAAGGATTTCCTCGGGGTACAGCGCTTTGACTACGGCCGTGCCGACAGCGAAAACCGCGTAGGGCAGGTGACCGGGCTGGCGTGGACGGAAGTGGGCGGCGACCTGCTGACCATCGAAACCGCGTGCGTGCCGGGCAAAGGCAAGCTGACCTACACCGGCTCCCTCGGTGAAGTGATGCAGGAGTCAATCCAGGCGGCGCTGACCGTCGTACGCGCTCGTGCGGAGAAGCTGGGCATCAACGGCGACTTTTACGAAAAACGTGATATCCACGTTCACGTCCCGGAAGGGGCAACGCCGAAAGATGGCCCAAGCGCCGGTATCGCCATGTGTACCGCGCTGGTCTCTTGCCTGACGGGCAACCCGGTGCGTGCCGATGTCGCGATGACGGGGGAGATCACTCTGCGTGGTCAGGTTCTGCCGATCGGCGGCCTGAAAGAGAAGCTGCTGGCTGCGCATCGCGGCGGCATCAAAACCGTGCTGATCCCGGACGACAACAAGCGCGATCTGGAAGAGATTCCGGACAATGTGATTGCCGACCTGACTATTCATCCTGTGAAGCGTATTGAGGAAGTGCTGGCCCTCGCATTGCAGAATGAGCCTTACGGTATGCAGGTGGTCACCGCAAAATAGTGACCTGACGCAAATACAGTCGATAAAATTAGGGCTGGCAGGTGAATTGTCACTTGCCAGCTTTTTTTTGTGTCGCTAATTTAGTTGCTGGCTGAGTTTATCGTCCACAACTCCTGTTGTAAGGGCATGACGAGCCTGTTATAACTGCTGCGCGGTCGCACTTGAGGGACATCAGGTGCGATATAAATTATAAAGAGAGGAAGAGAAGAGTGAATAAATCTCAACTGATAGACAAAATTGCCGCAGGTGCTGATATTTCTAAAGCCGCGGCTGGACGTGCGTTAGATGCTGTTATTGCTTCTGTTACTGAATCTCTGCAGTCCGGGGAAGACGTAGCACTGGTAGGTTTTGGTACCTTTGCTGTTAAAGAGCGTGCTGCCCGTACTGGCCGTAACCCTCAAACCGGTAAAGAAATCACCATCGCCGCAGCAAAAGTACCAGGCTTCCGTGCTGGTAAAGCGCTGAAAGACGCTGTTAACTGATTTATTAGCCCCGGCTGATGGGGTGTAGGGTGTCAGGTATCGCAGGGGCGCATCGTTCGATGTGCCTTTTTTATTGCCAGAAGCTTAATTTTACGCAGGTATTGATGATTTGCAGCGGGTTTCTTGTCACAATACGCCCTTGCGCGCAGCACCGGGCAGCTTGAGTTTCTAAGGATGCCAGCTTAGCGCCTGCGCAGGTTTACCAAGTCATACTACAGCGGAGTGTTGTTACACCATGATGGACAATTTACGAGCGGCGGCTAACCATGTCGTGCTCAAGATCATTCTGGGTTTGATTATCTTGTCATTCGTTCTGACTGGCGTAGGTAGCTACCTGACTGGCGGTAACAATAATTATGCCGCAAAAGTAAATGGCCAGGAGATTCCGCGTGGCCAGTTTGAGAACGCGGTGGCGAACGAACGAAATCGCCAGCAGCAGCAGCTGGG
Organism: Cedecea lapagei; assembly: GCF_900635955.1. Taxonomy (GTDB): domain Bacteria; phylum Pseudomonadota; class Gammaproteobacteria; order Enterobacterales; family Enterobacteriaceae; genus Cedecea; species Cedecea lapagei. The sequence continues at coordinate 3,442,502 of NZ_LR134201.1, read as the reverse complement.
CGATCAGTTCTCCGTTCTCGCCGGTAACGAAGGCTACATGAAGCAGATGCGTCAGCAGGTGCTCAACCAGCTGATTGACGAGGCGCTGCTCGATCAGTACGCCAAACATCTGGGCCTCGGCATCAGCGACGAACAGGTAAAAATGGCTATCTTCAGCCAGCCTGCTTTCCAGACTAACGGCAAGTTTGATAACGCCCGCTATAACGCGATTATCGGCAACATGGGGCTGACGGCGGACCAGTATGCACAGGCTCTGCGCAACCAGCTCACCACAGATCAGCTGATCAAGGCCGTTGTGGGTACCGATTTCATGCTCACCGGTGAAACCGACGAGCTGGCTGCTCTGGTTTCCCAGCAGCGCGTTGTCCGTGAAGCGACAATTGACGTGAAGGCGCTGGCCGCGAAGCAAGAGGCTTCCGAGCAGGAAATCAACGCCAACTACGAGCAGAACAAAAATCGCTACATCACGCCTGAGCAGTTTAAAGTCAGCTATATCAAGCTGGACGCGGCTTCCATGCAGGAAGAGGCCAGTGATGCGGACATTCAGGCTTACTATGACCAGCACAAAGACGAATTCACCCAGCCGCAGCGCAACCGCTACAGCGTGATTCAGACCAAAACCGAAGATGAAGCGAAAGCGATTCTCGGCGAACTGAGCAAAGGCGGTGATTTTGCCGCGCTGGCTAAGGCGAAGTCTGCTGACATCATCTCTGCCCGTAACGGCGGCGACATGGGCTGGCTGGAAGCGTCCACCACGCCTGACGAGCTGAAGAATGCCGGCCTGAAAGAAAAAGGCCAGCTCTCCGGCGTGGTTAAGTCTTCCGTTGGCTTCCTGATTGTTCGCCTCGACGACATCCAGCCTGCCGTTGTAAAACCGCTGGCGGAAGTCCGCGACGGTATCGTGGCGAAAGTGAAGCAGGAAAAAGCCGTTGACGCCTACTATGCTTTGCAGCAGAAAGTGAGCGATGCCGCAAGCAACGACAACGAATCTCTGGCAAGCGCCGAGAAGGTGGCGGGCGTTAAAGCGGTTGAAACCGGCTGGTTCGGTCATGACAACCTGCCTGATGAGCTGAACTTCAAACCGGTTGCCGACGCTATCTTCAGCGGCGGTCTGGTGGGTGAAAACGGCTCGCCGGGCAGCAACTCCGACATCATTACCGTCGACGGCGATCGTGCTTTCGTCCTGCGTGTCTCTGAACACAAAGCCGAAGCGGTTAAACCGCTGGCGGAAGTGCGTGACCAGGTTATCGCCGCCGTGAAGCAGCAGAAAGCGGAACAGCAGGCGAAGCTGGATGCCGACAAACTGCTGACCGCGCTGAAGCTGGGCAAAGGCGCTGACGAAATGAAAGCGGCGGGCCTGAGCTTCGGTGAAGCGAAAACCCTGAGCCGCACCGGGCAGGATCCGATTAGCCAGGCTGCCTTTGGGCTGCCTCTGCCGGCAAAAGAGAAGCCGAGCTTTGGCGTCGCCAACGACATGCAGGGCAACGTGGTCCTTCTGTCGCTGGATGAAGTGAAGGCGGGCTCTATGCCGGACGAGCAGAAAAAAGCGATGGTTCAGGGTATCACCCAGAACAATGCCCAGATTGCTTTCGAAGCGCTGATGTCCAACCTGCGTAAAGAGGCGAAGATCAAGCTGGGCGATATCGTCGACCAGCAGCAGTAATCCTCGCAAATTTTTGCAACGCAGTGTAATCCCTGAAGGCCGCTTTCGCGGCCTTTTCCACATTTAAAAAGCGGCGTTTGTGGCTGATTTTGTGCCCCGGTATGGTGACCTGGCTGTCAACATATATGGAGGACACAGCATGACTTCAGGAATCAAAGCGTTTTCACTCTCTCTTATTCTGGCTGGTTTAATTGGCTGCGTACCCGCGCAGGCCGCCACGGAAAAAGCCGGTTCGGCTCAGGCTGGTACGGCTGCGTCACAGCCTAAAGCGCCCCCTGCAAAAGTGGTTGAACAGGCTGATGGGCCGGTCAGCATTAACAGCGCCCCGGCGGAAGAGCTGGCCCAGAAGATGAACGGTGTAGGGCTGAAAAAGGCGCAGTCCATCGTCAGCTACCGCGATGAGTTCGGTCCTTTTAAAACGCTCGACCAGCTGCAGGAGGTGCCGGGCATCGGCGCTTCACTGGTAGAACGTAACCTGGCTCGCATAAAACTTTGAGTTTCCGTGCTCAGGCTTCTCCCTGAGGGGAAAAGTTTGCTACGCTGAGTGAGAGGTCATACCAGTTCATAGGTATGGCCTCGCTTACCTTCACCTGATGACAATAAAAAACAGTACAAGGGTTTCGCGCTATGCAAACACATATCAAAGTTCGTGGTTACCACATGGACGTTTACCAGCACGTTAACAATGCCCGCTATCTTGAGTTTCTTGAAGAGGCTCGCTGGGAAGGGCTGGAAAAGACCACGGGTTTCCAGTGGATGACGGAGCACAACATCGCCTTCATCGTGGTGAACATCAATATCAGCTATCGCCGCCCGGCGGTGCTTGGCGACCTGCTGCGTATCGACAGCAAGCTTCAGCAGCTGAACGGTAAAAGCGGCGTGCTTAGCCAGGTTGTGACGCTGGAGCCTGAAGGGGAAACCGTTGCCGATGCGCTGTTGACCTTCGTCTGCATTGATCTAAAAACGCAAAAGGCGGTGCCGCTGGAAGGTGAACTGCGTGAGAAGCTGGAACAGATGATGAGTGCCTGACATTGCTGACAAAGAGGGAAAAAGCGTGGTTTTTCCCTCTTTGTGATTTTCCGGTCTATATTACGAACCGCTTGGTATTTCTTCTATCGACAGCGGTTTAGCACCACGCCGTGATGAGTTATTTCAGGCCGGTTTTTTGCTGCATGGCGGCCATAACCGCAGGTTTGTTTGCCAGATAGTGGTTAAGGCCGTTAGCACGCAGATGGCAGGCTGCGCATTCCCCGCAGCCGTCGCCCTGAATACCGTTGTAGCAGGTCAGCGTCTCATGGCGGACAGTTTCAAGCTGCTTCCAGTAATCGGCCAGCGCCCAGGTTTCAGCCTTGTCCAGCCACATCAGCGGCGTTTCAAACCGGATGTCTCTTGCCATACCGAGGCTTACCGCGTGGTTCAGCGCTTTAACAAACTCATCCCGGCAGTCCGGGTAACCGGAGAAATCCGTTTCGCACACGCCGGTTATCACGGATTCCGCTTCAACCTGGTAAGCGTAGATCGCCGCCAGCGTGAGGAACAAAATATTGCGCCCCGGCACAAAAGTGCTTGGGAGGCCGCTGTCTTCGGGGTTGTAACCCGGTACCGGAATACTGTCTCTCGTCAGGCTACTGACCGCCAGTTCGTTAAGCAGAGTGACGTCCAGGACCTTGTGCGCACGGGCGCCAAGCTTCAGCGACAGCTTTTGGGCTACGTCTATTTCTGCGCGGTGGCGCTGGCCGTAATCAAACGTCACGCAGTGCACTTCATCATATTGCTGTAACGCCTGAATCAGGCAGGTGGTGGAGTCCTGTCCGCCGCTGAAAACCACGACTGTACGTTTCATTCTCTATCCTGTCGTTCACAAGGGTGTCTGGAAAAGGGGTATGGTAACGCCCCCGGAATGGATCAACCAGCTTCTTCACGCCATGCCCGGCGGCGGGAGCCAGGCTTCGCAAAAATCGAACCAGCCCCACGCGTTCAGCTCAATGCCGTTGACGCCGGGCGGGGCGCTTATCTGGTAGCGATAATTAAACAGCGGCGTAACTACCGCATCCCGCATCAGGCCGTGAAATACCTCTTTCAGCCCTTCATTACGCTCATGAGGTGAATGATAAGCCTGCACCGCATCCAGCGTGGCCTGCAGATGGGCATACTGCCCGGCGCTCAATAAATTAGGCCATAGCACATCGCTGCGCAGCCACTGTTCAAGCGTGAACTCCGGGGCCTCGCCGATCAGCCGGTCACCCATCACGATATCGGCGTCGATAAGATGCTGGCAGCCGGCCCAGGTTTTGGCATCGTGGAAAATCACCGTCAGCTCGCAGCCACGTTCAGCCAGGTAGTGCTTTAGCTGCAGCGCCATGGCGTGAAGCTCAACGGGCAAATGGTAAACCAGCGTGAGCTTTTTCGGCAATTTGACGGCTTTATGCCGATCCCATGCGGGGATTTGCCAGCCGGGGATCATCTCGGTGTTCGGGGTGATCAGCCCGCTTTTCAGCGGCAGCGTGCCGATCATTTCCGGCTCCCGAACAATCTGCATAATTGTTGTTGCCTGCTCTGCGCTAAGCCTGCCCTGTGGCCGGATCCCCAGATAGCAAAACCCCAGGCTGATGCTGTTGCTGACCGGGCGAAGCTTCTCCAGCTCATCCTGCTGGCCAATGGCAATCTGCACCGGATGGAGACAGCTGGTGCCGAGCGTTGTTTCGAAAAGCTGCGGCGTTATCCAGTATTCGATGGCTTTCAGCAGCGGATGCTTCAGGTGGTAGCTTTCAAAGCTTTCCAGCCGCACCAGGTTTGGCTTAAAGCTGGCGATGCGGAACGGGCCGCAGCCCAGCTGAGTATCCAGCGGATGGGCGAGGCGGCTGCAGTAGCTTGCCAGACGATGCGCCAGCCAGTAATCCGGACGGTGCAGAATAAAACGCAGGCACTGCGCATGCGGGATTTCGATACGTTCGACGCTGATAAACAGCCGACGCAGATCGGGCAGCGCCAGCAACATCATCAGGCGCTGCTGGAGCTGGTGAGTTTCGACAGGTTCGCCGTTATGCCAGTGCAGGGTTGAGCGAATAAAAAAGTCCCAGCACAGGCCGCTGTCAGAGACTTGCCAGTGGTGGGCAAGGTCGGGCTGCGGCTGCGGACTTTCACGGCCAAAGCGCGTCAGGCCCGAAAAAACCTGGCCTGCCAGATGCTGCTCGGCGCGCCCCGGCAGAAACCCTGGGCCAACGGGATCGAGAGGGCGATAATAAGGGATACGAAGCGTAGGCACATCGTTTTGCCACTGGCCGCCAAGAAACGGCTGAAGCAGCTGGCGCAGCTGCTCCGGCGCTAGCTGAGCCAGCTCCAGCGCGTTTTGATGCTGGCCCTTACCCAGAACCTGCTCCATCATGCCGGAGCGGACGCTTTCCGGCGAAACCAGAAAGGTCAGCTCACCGCGTTTGCCGCGTCCGGACTGCGCGCGCCAGCGAAGCCAGCCCGCATCTTCCAGCTGATTCAGCAGCGTCCTGACGTGACGATCGCTACAAAAGCAGCGCCCGGCAAGCTCGGCAACGGTGACCTGCTGTGGCTCTCCGGCAGAAGGCTGCCACAGACGCTGAAATTGATTGAGTCGATTCAGAAGTCGCATAAAAAACCCGGAACATTTTTCCCCAAGTATTCACTATTAGTTCCGTATATTCCAGGGGATACTTTTGCCTGTCACGTAACTTCTGGAGTAACCATGGCTCGTCTGGCTGCATTTGATATGGACGGCACGCTGCTGCTGCCCGACCATCATCTTGGGGAAGCAACCCTGAACACGCTGAAGCGCCTGCGTGAAGAGCGCCAGATAACCCTGGCTTTTGCGACCGGTCGTCACGAGCTGGAGATGCGCCATATCCTGGGAAAACTCGATCTTGAGGCTTTTCTGATCACCGGCAACGGCACCCGAATTCACAGCATGGAAGGCGAGCTAATGCACCGCAACGATCTCTCACCCTGGGTGGTTGAGACCGTGCTTCACGGGCATTGGGATACCGAAGCCAGCATGCACGCCTTTAACGATTCAGGCTGGTTAACCAGTCATGAGATTCCGGAATTGCTTCACGCCCATGTCTACAGCGGCTTCCGCCCGCGCATCGTCGATCTCCGCACGTTACCGGCCCATGAAGTGACCAAGATCTGCTTCTGCGGCGATCATGACGATCTGTGTCGCCTGCGTATTCAGCTTAATGACGCGCTGGGCGACAGAGCATTTCTTTGCTTCTCGGCGATGGACTGTCTGGAAGTGCTGCCGGTGGGCAGCAACAAGGGCGCGGCGCTCGGCGTCCTGAGCGCACATTTGGGTTTCACACTGCAGGATTGCATGGCATTTGGCGATGCAATGAATGACCGCGAAATGCTCTCAGCGGTAGGGCACGGCCTGATCATGGGCAACGCCATGCCGCAGCTTAAAGCGGATTTACCCCACCTGCCGGTTATCGGCCACTGCCGTAACCAGGCGGTCTCGCACTATTTGACGCACTGGCTGGATACTCCACATCTCACCTATTCCCCCGAATATTGAGACCTTTCAGCGCCGGGCCAAAAGCCCGGTTTTTTTATTTTATCAGAGAGTCAATCTCGGCCTTAAACGGCGAGAGATCGCCGATATGCTCGTTGACCCAGGCAGAATTGTAATAGGTCTCAAGATAGCGCTCCCCGCTGTCGCAAAGCAGCGTCACGATAGAGCCGCTGCGGCCTTCCTCGCGCATTCTTGCCGCCAGATGCAGGACGCCCCACATATTGGTGCCGGTTGAGGCACCCACCTTACGACCAAGCTGAGATTCCAGCCACTGCATGGTTGCCACGCTTGCGGCGTCGGGCACGCGCATCATTTCGTCAATGACGTCAGGGATAAACGAAGGTTCGCAGCGCGGGCGGCCAATGCCCTCAATTTTACTGCCGACCTCGCTTTTCAGGCTGCAGTCGCGCTGCTGCCAGTAGTCAAGAAACACCGAGTTCTGGGGATCGACAACCATCAGCCGGGTGTTATGGTCCTGGAATCTAAGATAGCGACCAAGGGTTGCCGAGGTGCCGCCGGTTCCGGCGCTCATCACGATGTAATCCGGTACCGGGTTGGGTTCATGCTTCATCTGGCGGAAAATACTGTCCGCGATGTTGTTATTACCGCGCCAGTCGGTGGCGCGCTCGGCATAGGTGAACTGATCCATATAATGGCCGTTCAATTCGCGGGCCAGCATCTCTGACGCGGCATAGATTTCACAGGCGCTTTTAACAAAGTGGCAGCGGCCGCCGTAGAATTCAATTTGTTCAATTTTGCGTTTTGCGGTGCTGGCAGGCATTACCGCGATAAAAGGCAGGCCGATCAGGCGAGCAAAATAGGCTTCAGACACCGCCGTCGAGCCTGAGGAGGCTTCGATAATCGTGGTCCCTTCATTTATCCAGCCGTTACACAGCCCATAAAGAAACAGCGAGCGTGCCAGGCGGTGCTTCAGGCTGCCGGTCGGGTGCGTGCTTTCATCTTTCAGGTAGAGCTGAATACCCGGAAAACCCGGCAAAGCCAGGCGGATAAGATGGGTGTCCGCAGAACGTTGATAGTCGGCGTTAATTTCGCTAATCGCGTGGGTAACCCAGGTGCTGGTCATGGAGCGTTCTCGTTTATCAATTTGTGCTTAGCGTAATCCAAACCGTGGATAAAAAAGTTGCCTTTTTGTCTTTTTAACGCTTCCATTAGAGAAAATATTTCTCTCTGGTGGCCGCTTGATAGATAAAATAGACCGTAATCTGCTCTCGATGCTGCAGCAGGACTGCACCCTTTCTTTGCAGGCGTTAGCGGATGCCGTTAATCTGACCACCACGCCGTGCTGGAAACGATTAAAACGCCTGGAAGATGAAGGCTATATTCGTGGCAAAGTCGCACTGCTGGATCCGGAAAAGCTCGGCCTTGGCCTGACGGCATTTGTGCTGATTAAAACCCAGCAGCACAGCAGCGAATGGTACGGTAAATTTGTCTCGGTAGTGGAGGCGATGCCCGAAGTGCTCGGCTTTTGGCGCATGGCCGGCGAGTACGACTATCTGATTCGGGTTCAGGTGGCAGACATGAAGCGCTATGATGATTTTTACAAGCGGCTGGTTAATGGCATCCCGGGATTAAGCGATGTCACTTCGAGTTTTGCCATGGAACAGATAAAATACACCACAGCATTACCTCTAACGTCATGATTCCGCGCTTAGCGGGACGGTAAAGCCTTTCACCCTTTTGCCCTGGCCGGCAGACAGCATTTCAGGATCTTAACTTCGTGCGATTATTTGCTCAATTAAGCTGGTACTTCACCCGCGAGTGGCGACGCTACCTCGGCGCGGTAGCATTGCTTATTATTATCGCCATTCTGCAGCTTGTGCCGCCAAAACTGGTGGGCGTGATTGTGGATGGCGTAGTTCAGCAGCGTCTCTCCTCACAGCAGGTGCTGATGTGGGTTGGCGTGATGCTGCTTATTGCCGTGGTGGTTTATCTGGTGCGCTATGTCTGGCGCGTCCTGCTGTTCGGGGCGTCGTATCAGCTGGCGGTTGAGCTGCGGGAAAACTATTACCGCCAGCTAAGCCGGCACCATCCTGAATTTTATCTTCGGCACCGCACCGGCGACCTGATGGCGCGCGCCACCAACGACGTGGATCGTGTGGTATTTGCCGCCGGGGAAGGGGTGCTGACGCTGGTGGACTCGCTGGTCATGGGGCTGGCGGTACTGATCGTTATGTCGACCCAAATCAGCTGGCAGCTGACCCTGCTGGCGCTGCTGCCGATGCCGATTATGGCCGTTGTCATTAAGCGTGACGGCGCGCGCCTGCACGACAGATTCAAGGTCGCTCAGGCGGCCTTCTCCGCGCTGAACGATCGCACCCAGGAGAGCATGACCAGCATCCGCATGATCAAAGCCTTTGGCCTTGAGGATCGTCAGTCGGCGCTGTTTGCCTCCGAGGCGCAGGACGCCGGAGCGAAGAACATGCGTGTTGCGCGTATCGATGCGCGTTTCGATCCCACCATTTATGTCGCGATTGGTGCCGCCAACCTGCTGGCTATCGGCGGCGGAAGCTGGATGGTCATTGACGGAAGCCTCACCCTGGGTCAGCTCACCAGTTTTGTCATGTACCTCGGCCTGATGATCTGGCCGATGCTGGCGCTGGCGTGGATGTTCAATATCGTTGAACGTGGGAGCGCGGCCTACAGTCGTATTCGCGCCATGCTGGAAGAAGAGCCGGGCGTTGTTGATGGTGATAAAACGCTGCCGGAAGGGCGAGCTGAACTGGTGGCTACCATTCGCGAGTTCCACTATCCACAGGCCGCCAAGCCTACGCTGCAGAACGTTAATTTCACCCTTAAGCCCGGTGAAATGCTTGGCCTGTGCGGGCCTACAGGCTCCGGAAAAAGCACCATTCTTTCCCTGATTCAGCGCCATTTTGACATTCAGGATGGGGATATTTGTTACCACGGTCTCCCGCTCACGGCGTTGAAAATTGACGGCTGGCGCAGCCGCCTGGCTATCGTCAACCAGACGCCGTTCCTGTTCTCCGACACCGTTGCCAGCAATATTGCGCTGGGTAAGCCAAACGCAACGCAGCAGGAAATTGAGCATGTCGCCCGCCTGGCAAGCGTCCATGACGATATTCTGCGGCTGCCTCAGGGGTATGAGACTGAAGTCGGGGAGCGCGGCGTGATGCTTTCCGGTGGCCAAAAGCAGCGTATCTCCATCGCGCGTGCTCTGCTGCTGAACGCCGAGATCCTGATTCTGGACGATGCGCTCTCCGCCGTTGATGGCCGTACCGAGCACCAGATCCTGCACAACCTGCGCGAGTGGGGTGAACACCGCACGGTCATTATCAGCGCGCACCGCCTGTCGGCCTTAACGGAAGCCAGCGAAATCCTTGTGTTGCAGCACGGCCATATCGCCCAGCGAGGCAGCCATGACAGCCTGGCGTCTCAGCCGGGCTGGTACCGTGATATGTACCGTTATCAACAGCTGGAGGCCGCGCTGGACGAGGCTCCGGGGCTGGAAGAAGTCAGGGAGAGCGCCGATGAGTCGTAAACAACAGTGGCCAACGATCAAACGTCTGCTGGCCTACGGATCGCCCTGGCGTAAACCGCTGGCTGGCGCGATGCTGATGCTTTGGGTCGCGGCAGCTGCGGAAGTCTCTGGGCCGGTGCTGGTCAGCTACTTCATCGATAACATGGTCGCCAAAAATCAGATGCCGCTTGGCCTCGCCGCCGGGCTGGCCGTCGCCTACATTCTGCTGTCGATAAGCGCCGCCGGGCTGCACTATCTCCAGGCCCTGCTGTTTAACAAAGCGGCCGTAGGCGTGGTGCAAAAACTGCGAACCGACGTGATGGACGCCGCGCTGCGTCAGCCTTTGAGCGCGTTTGACACTCAGCCTGTCGGGCAGCTTATTTCCCGCGTCACCAACGACACCGAGGTGATTCGCGACCTGTATGTCACGGTGGTGGCGACGGTACTGCGCAGCGCAGCGCTGATCGGCGCTATGCTGGTAGCGATGTTTACGCTCGACTGGCGCATGGCGCTGGTGGCGATAACCATTTTCCCGGCGGTGATTGCCGTGATGTTTATCTACCAGCGCTACAGCACGCCGATTGTGCGCCGTGTACGCAGTTACCTGGCGGACATTAACGACGGATTTAACGAAGTCATCAACGGCATGAGCGTGATTCAGCAGTTCCGTCAGCAGGCTCGCTTTGGCGAGCGAATGGGGCAGGCGAGCCGCTCCCATTATCTGGCGCGTATGCAAACGCTGCGGCTCGACGGCTGGCTTTTGCGCCCGCTGCTGAGCCTGTTTTCTGCGATGATCCTTTGCGGTCTGCTGATGCTGTTCGGCTTCACTTCCCGGGGCACCATTGAAGTCGGCGTACTGTATGCGTTTATTAACTACCTTGGCCGCCTGAACGAACCGCTGATCGAATTAACGACTCAGCAGTCGATCCTCCAGCAGGCGGTGGTTGCCGGCGAGCGCGTGTTTGAGCTGATGGACGGCAAGCGCCAGGATTACGGCAACGACAACCGCCCGCTAGCCAGCGGGTCTATCTCCGTCGACAACGTATCGTTTGCCTATCGCGGCGACCGGCTGGTGCTGCAGGACATTAACCTTGAAGTGCCTTCCCGCAGCTTTATTGCGCTGGTCGGGCACACCGGGAGCGGGAAAAGTACCCTGGCAAACCTGCTGATGGGGTATTACCCGTTAACGAAAGGCGAAATACGCCTTGATGGCAGGCCGCTTGACTCCCTCAGCCATGAAACGCTGCGTCGCGGCGTGGCTATGGTACAGCAGGATCCGGTGGTGATGGCCGACTCGTTCTTCGCCAACGTCACCCTGGGGCGTGATATCAGCGAAGCGGCGGTCTGGCAGGCGCTGGAGACGGTTCAGCTTGCGGAGCTGGCTCGTGCGCTGCCGGAGGGCATCCATACTCGCCTGGGCGAGCAAGGAAATAATCTCTCCGTCGGCCAGAAGCAGCTGCTTGCCCTGGCGCGTGTTCTGGTTGAAGCGCCGCAGATCCTGATCCTCGATGAGGCGACGGCGAACATTGACTCCGGGACAGAACAGGCTATTCAGCGCGCGCTGGCGGTGGTCCGTCAGCACACCACGCTGGTGGTCATTGCCCACAGGCTGTCTACCATTACCGACGCTGACACCATTCTGGTGCTGCATCGCGGCCAGGCCGTGGAGCGGGGCACCCACGGTGAACTGCTGGCGCAGCAGGGGCGTTACTGGCAGATGTATCAGCTACAGCTGGCGGGCGAGGAGCTTGCCGCCGCCGCGCAGGAAGAGTCGCTTACCGCCTGATGCACCACAAGCAGGCAACGCCCCCCTGAAAAACCGATGCTTCTCCGCATTGGTGCAACACAAAAACGCATCCTGCACCGCAGTGGTGCGTTTTTTCTTTTCAGACGAATCCCGTCCAATCACACTTGCCGATGCCGCATTCCGGTAACCCGCCAGAAGCCTGAAAACGTGCTGAATCCTGCCGCTTTTTTATTCCTGGCATGAGCTTTGCTTTGCTCTCTACGTGCAGGTAACAACCTAATTCTGAGGGGAGAGGATTTATGAAGCTGGTCACCGTGGTAATCAAACCGTTCAAACTTGAAGACGTGCGTGAAGCACTCTCTTCAATCGGTATTCAAGGGCTTACCGTGACCGAAGTTAAAGGTTTCGGCCGCCAGAAAGGCCATGCGGAGCTTTACCGTGGTGCCGAGTACAGCGTCAACTTCCTGCCCAAAGTAAAAATTGATGTCGCTATTGCTGACGATCAGCTCGATGAAGTTATCGACGTGATCAGCAAAGCCGCCTACACCGGCAAAATCGGTGACGGGAAAATCTTCGTTGCAGAACTGCAACGCGTTATTCGTATTCGTACCGGCGAAGCCGACGAAGCCGCTCTGTAACTGCTGGTAAGCCTTGATTGGGATGAGAAAAATGAAAAAACTAGCTGCACTTCTTGGTTCAGGTGGGCTGGCATTGCTGCCGGCGCTCGCCTTCGCTGCGGACGCGCCTGCGGTCGCGGACAAAGCCGATAACGCCTTTATGATGATATGCACCGCGCTGGTGCTGTTTATGACCATCCCAGGCCTGGCGCTGTTCTACGGCGGCCTGATTCGTGCCAAAAACGTGCTGTCGATGCTGACGCAAATCTCCGTCACTTTCGCGCTGGTGTGCGTACTGTGGGTGGTTTACGGCTACAGCCTGGCGTTTGATACCGGCAACAATTTCTTCGGTAGCTTTGACTGGGTGATGCTGAAAAACATCCCGCTGAAAGCGCTGATGGGGACCTTCTACCAGTATATTCACGTTGCGTTCCAGGGCTCCTTCGCCTGTATCACCGTAGGCCTGGTCGTCGGCTCCCTCTCCGAGCGCGTGCGCTTCTCTGCGGTAGTGATTTTTGCGGCCGTTTGGCTGACGCTTTCCTATGTGCCGATTGCGCATATGGTATGGGGCGGCGGTATCCTTGCGACCCATGGCGCGCTGGACTTCGCCGGTGGTACCGTGGTGCACATTAACGCCGCTGTTGCTGGCTTGGTGGGCGCTTACCTGGTGGGTAAACGCGTTGGCTTCGGCAAAGAAGCTTTCAAGCCACACAACCTGCCAATGGTGTTTATCGGTACCGCAATCCTGTACTTCGGCTGGTTTGGCTTTAACGCCGGCTCCGCAAGCGCCGCCAATGAGATTGCTGCCCTGGCGTTTGTGAACACCGTTGTGGCAACTGCGGGTGCTATCCTCTCCTGGGTCTTTGGCGAGTGGGCGCTGCGCGGTAAACCTTCTCTGCTGGGCGCCTGTTCCGGTGCTATTGCAGGTCTGGTAGGTATTACTCCAGCGTGTGGTTACGTTGGCGTGGGCGGCGCGCTGCTGATTGGTCTGGTTGTTGGCTTGGCCGGCCTGTGGGGTGTGACAACGCTGAAAAAATGGCTCAACGTTGATGACCCTTGTGATGTGTTCGGCGTGCACGGCGTGTGCGGCATCATCGGCTGCATCATGACCGGTATCTTCGCGGCAACTTCTCTGGGTGGCGTAGGTTACGCCGAAGGCGTGACCATGGGGCATCAGGTTCTGGTTCAGCTGGAGAGCGTCGCTATCACCATCGTATGGTCAGGCGTTGTCGCGTTTATCGCGTTCAAAATTGCTGACCTGACCGTTGGGCTGCGTGTACCAGAAGAGCAAGAGCGTGAAGGCCTGGACGTCAACAGCCACGGCGAAAACGCTTACAACAGCTAATCAGTCCTGAGAACCTCGCCCGCCAGGGCGAGGTTTTTCACTACCCGCGATGACGCATCACGCCTTCCTGAACGGTAGAAGCCACCAGCACACCATCCTGAGTATAAAACTCTCCGCGCACAAAGCCGCGAGCGCTCGAAGCCGATGTACTTTCCACGCTGTAAAGCAGCCAGTCGTTCATGTCGAAGGGGCGGTGGAACCACATGGAATGATCGATAGTGGCGACCTGCATACCCGGCTCGAGGAAACCTACGCCATGGGGCTGCAGGGCAACCGGCAGGAAGTTAAAGTCTGAGGCATAGCCGAGCAGATACTGATGCACGCGGAGATCCTGCGGCATGCTGCCGTTAGCGCGGATCCAGACCTGGCGAGCAGGCTGATCTACGTGGCCTTTGAGCGGGTTATGGAATACCACCGGGCGAATTTCCAGCGGCTTTTCGCTGAGAAACTTCTCTTTTGCCTGCGGCGGCAGGAATTTCTCCAGCGAACGGGCGATATCCGTTTCAGATACCAGACCGTCAGGCTTTGGCGCAGGCGGCATCTCTTTCTGGTGCTCATAGCCAGGCTCTGGCGCCTGGAATGACGCGGTCATATAAAAAATCGGCTTTCCGTTTTGCACCGCAGCGACGCGGCGAGCGCTGAAGCTGTTGCCGTCACGCAGGGTTTCAACGTCATAAACGATAGGTTTTTGGCTGTCGCCCGGGCGTAAAAAGTAGCTGTGGAACGAGTGGACCAGCCTCTCTTCCGGCACGGTTTCTTTTGCCGCATAAAGCGCCTGGCCGACCACTTGCCCGCCAAATACCTGGCGTAAGCCTAAATCTTCGCTTTGGCCACGGAACAGTCCCTCTTCAATTTTTTCCAGGTTAAGTAACGCCAATAAATTGCTGAGCGCCTGACTCATAAAATGTCCTCAATAAGGGGGAATGTGGCAATTGCGGTGATTATAACATGCCCGCAAACCGCGCATTTAACGAGTCGGGGCTGGGAACATTCCTGGTTTTAAGCAGAATTAAGTGATCTGTGCCACACTTAAGCCGTTACGCGTGTTTTTCATCGGGGTTCGTCCCCGGCGCTACATTGATAATAAGGAGAAAAAATCAATGAAACTCGTGCCTATGTTAAGTGCTTTGGCCATCGCGGTTGCCGTTGCAGGTTGTGCACATAAAAGTGCTGATGTTCCTACGCCTGCACCGAGTGCCTCCGCCGGTGCCGCGTCTGCCCAGCAATCTTCTATCGCCTTGCCTAATGTCTCCGGTACGGCTTGGATCCGTCAGCGGGTTGCCCTGCCGCCGGATGCGGTGCTAACGGTGACCGTTTCAGACGCTTCACTGGCCGATGCGCCATCTAAAGTGATTGCGCAAAAAGTCGTGCGTACCGAAGGTAAACAGGCGCCTTTCAGCTTCGTGATACCGTTCAACCCGTCTGATATTCAGCCGAACGCGCGTATCCTGCTTAGCGCAGCCATTACCGTTGACGGTAAGCTAATGTTTATCACCGATACCTTCCAGCCGGTCATCAACCAGGGCGGGACGAAGGCCGATCTGACGCTGGTGCCGGTACAAAATACGGCTATTCCGGCCCAGCAGGGCGGTGGGGCAGCAGCGAGCGTGCCTTCAACCTCTCCGACTCAGGTAACGCCATCTTCAGCGGTACCCGCGCCAACAACGTACTAACGTTTAACGCCCCCGGATGGGGGCGTTTTTAATAGCGCCAGCGATAGCGCAGCATATCGATATGACCATCACCCGACACCATCACACCTTCTGACAGCAGCGCCTGGCGTTGACGCTGGAGATCCGGCCCGGTCAGCGAGATAACACCCTGTCGGTTCACCACTCGGTGCCACGGTAAACGGCTGCCTTCCGGCAGACGCTTAAGCACGCCTCCGACCTGGCGAGCGGCTCTGGGCGACCCGGCAAGTGCTGCAATTTCACCGTAGGTAGTAACGTAACCTTCAGGAATGGCGGCAACAATCTGGTAAACCCGCTGTGGGAAGGAATCGTGATTATCCATAGTCAACTCCTGACAAAATCGTTTCTAAGGATAATCGGCTGACGGGGAAAGTACCAACCTAAACCGCTGATGCGCAATAAACCAACACCTGACCGCCACCGGCTTGCAATTGCCGGGGGCTATGTGGATAATGCGCCTGCGCGTTGGATAACAACGCTCTCAATGGGGGCCCTGTTGGTTCTCCCGCAACACTAACTTGTGAACTCGGTCAGGTCCGGAAGGAAGCAGCCGCAGCAGGCGTCGTGTGTGCCGGGATGTAGCTGGCAGGGCCCCCACCCAATTCTGGCCTACCCCTTTGCCAGCACCGTTTTAGACCGACGTTTCTCTCCCCACCCTAAGTTGATCCCCGCTGCCGCCAGCAAAATCATTGCGCCACCGACAAACTGAATCGGGCTCATGCTGTGGTTAAAGGCAAAGCGATCCACCACCACCGCCACAATCGGGTAGATAAATGAGAGCGAAGCGGTCACCGACGTCGGCAGCTTTTGAATCGCGCCGTACAGCAGCTGGTACATCACGCCGGTATGAAGTATGCCCAGCATCGCCACGATGCCCCAATGGGTAAGCGTCATTGGCTGCTGAAAATCCACCAGCGGCAGCAGCAAAATTGTGCCTACGGCCACCTGAACTAGAGCAATTTGCTGCGGAGGAACGCCCTTCAGCTGGCGGGTGATGAGCGCCGTCAGGGCATAAAAGAGTGCGGCACCCAGCGCCATCACAATGCCCAACAGCCAGCCGCTGTTACCGCTATGGTTTAGCCCGCTCGAGAGCACAAGCAGCATGCCGACAAACGAGGCTCCCAGCCAGAGCCACCTGCTGCGGCTTACCCTCTCTTTAAGGATAAAAACGCCCATGACTACCAGCATTAGCGGCTGCGTATTGTAGAGCACCGTGGCCAGCCCGATGGACGTTCGCGAATAGGCAGCAAAAAGCAGAAGCCAGTTCACAACCAGCGCCACCCCGCCCAGTGCAGCGATAAAGACAACCTTGCGGTTCAAATGGCTGCGCCAGTTACCGCTAATCATGCCCATTATGAAGAGGGCAAGAGTCGCAAAAACGCAGCGCCAGAATACGACGTTGGCGATAGGCTGCTGAGAAAACACGACAAGTGCGCCGATGGTGCCGGAGATGAGCATCGCTGCAATCATTTGCAGGCTGCCGGTTCTTATCTCACGAGTCATTTTATTTCTCCAGAATAAAGAGCTTTATTCTGAACGCTACGATGGGCACGTTGAAGTGCTAAAATTAGCCTGTTAAATCCTTTTGCCTTTATAAATGAGATAAAAATGAGTGATTACCTTCCTGATGAGATCGACAGGCATATTCTGACTATTCTTGCGGCTGATGCCCGTATCTCGCTGAAAGTATTGAGTGGAAAAATTGGTCTCTCTTCTCCGAGCACGGCAGAAAGAGTGAAGCGGCTTGAGGAGCGGGGTGTGATTAACGGCTACACCATGAGCGCCAATTTGCCGGCGCTGGGCTATACCCTGCAAGGGCTGGTCCGAATGAAACCTTTGCCTGGCATGCTGCATAAAGTGGAGAAGATGATTCAGGCGATCCCTGAGTGCATAGAATGCGACAAAATTACCGGCGAAGATTGCTTCATCATCCGGCTGGTGATTCGCTCTATCGAGCAACTGGATGAAATCCTTGATGAGTTGGCCGAGTTTGCCCAGTGCAATACCTCTATTGTTAAAAGTACGCCGGTAAAACGAAGACTGCCGCCGTTGTAATGGCTAAACCCGGATATATTTTGCGGGTATTTGAATTATGACAGAAATATTAAATTTATCGCGCTGGCTGGATCTTATTTATTCTCTATAGTATTAAACATCAACCTCTGTTTAAGCACTAAGGATTTGCAATGACGACGGCTACGCTGAACGTAAAAATAAGCATCGAGTTAAAAGAGAAGATTCGTCACTATGCGGAAGAAAATAGTGAAACCCTGGCAAGCGTAACGGAGAGACTTCTGTCAAAAGCCTTTGATGAGATCGACGGTGATGTGGGTGTTGACGAAGACGACGTGGACAGCCAGCACACTTCAGAAGCGCGCGTAACGCCTTTAAACGATCGCGAGATCAAGGCATTGCGTAAACTGCTGAAGAAGAAAAAATGAACGCCGGTACGGACAGTACCGCCTACAGCTATCAGCAAGCCTGTGAGTTATTACGTTCAGGCCACCTGAAAAAGGTAAAACTGGGCTGGAATATTGGCAGCGATGAGTTTTTCCGTATCGCTTCAGACTGGTGCGATACCGGTGCCTGTATTAAAAAAGAGGGTGAGCATTTCACCATCACCCTTAAAGGGTTTGCCATCCCCAGAATCTCACAGCATTAATATTTAGCGCCGGTCTGTTGCAATTATTATAGAGTATTATTTCCCTCTTTTATTTTAGAGGGAAATAATCCGCTGGTTAAAATACCACTCCCCTGAGACTTTCATTTCTCGTTGCCGCCAGATGCTGCCACAGCGGTTGCAGCCGCTGAAGGGCTCGCTCCATCTCCCTGGGCTCAAGGCTAAAGGGAAGGCGTAAAAAACGTTCGAAGGCTCCCTCAACGCCAAATCGCGGCCCAGCGCCGATTCGAATGCCCTGGCTTTCTGCCGAAGCGGCAAAAATTGTGGCCAGCGGTTTCGGCAGCTCCACCCACCACGATAATCCGCCTTCCGGGGGAGAGGTTTTCCAGTCAGGGAACAGCGTTTGCATCGTAGCGAAGCTGGTCTCGCAGCGTTGGCGAAGCATTTCCCTGCGTTGAGGCAGAAAATTTTCTGCCTCATTGAAGAGTTGAATGGCGGCAAGCTGCTCCAGCAGCGGCGTTCCTAAATCAAAGGTATTACGGATTTGTATCAGCGAGCTGATGGTTTTGGCCGAGGCTCTTATCCAGCCGAGGCGCAGCCCGCCCCAGAAACTTTTTCCGGCTGACCCCAAAGAGAGGATGTGATCTTCTGCGCCAAAGGCGGCCAGTGGAGCTGGCGGCGGTGCATCAAACCAGAGATCGGCCATGGTCTCATCCACAACCAGCGTCGTGTGGCTGCGGGCCGCAATCTCATTTACCCTTTGGCGCGTCTCGGCATCCATGCAGCGGCCGGTTGGGTTATGGAAATCGGGAATTAAGTAGGCCAGCCGGGGAGAAGTCTGGGCGATGGTTGCCGCCAGACCTTCCACGTCCCAACCGCTTGCGGGCAGGCTGACCGGCACCGGTCGGCAGGAAGCTCCGCGGATAGCGGCCAGCGCCATTGGGTAAGTTGGATGATCGACAACAACGCGATCTCCGGGGCCGGTAAACAACCTGAGAATCAGTCCCAGCCCGCTAACGGCGCCGTTGACCACCATAATTTGGTCCGGCGAGGTGGGTAATCCACGAGCAGTATAGTGGCGCGATATGGCCTCTCTCAGCTCCGGCAGCCCCTGGCTGTCATAGCCGGTGGAGGACAAATGTTCCGGCAAGAAGGTCAGCGCAGACGAATAGGCCCGGTGAATTTCAGGCCCGGCGCTAAGGGCCGCAGTGGACAGGTCGAGCACCGGAGCATTGCCGGGCAGCGGGGAAATGGCCGGGCTGCTTTCGGGCAGCAGGGTAACCGATCCTGAGCCCTGCCGGCTTAGCAGATAGCCTTCTTCACGCAGCTGAGCCAGCGCGGAAGCCACCGTCGTGCGGCTTACGCCCAGCGAGACTGAAAGTTCTCTTTCTCCCGGCAGCCTGCTGTCGAGCGGTAGTCTGCCATCCAGGATCAGCAGCCTAAGCCCATCGGCCAGCTGGCGATACACCGGTGAGCGGGATGACGTCTGCTGCCACTGGCCCAGCAGGCGTGTTAAAGACGAGGTACCGATTCTGCGCAGCGTCATAGCAGTCCACTTTTTGATAACTGGACCTTAATACTAAGTCCATTTTGCGAGAGGGTATAGCCATAAAAACTCAACGAGGATGTTTATCATGATGGCACGCCGCCTGCTGCAGCTCTATACCGGCCTGGTCTTTTACGGTGTCTCAACCGCCATGTTTGTGCGTGCAGATTTGGGGGCTGACCCGTGGAACGTCTTTCACCTCGGTGTGGCAAGGCTGTTATCGTTAAACCTTGGTCTGGTAATGATTATCGTTGGCGCGCTGGTGCTGCTGCTGTGGATCCCGCTGCGCCAGCGTCCGGGGCTCGGTACCATCAGCAACGTGATTGTTTTAGGGCTGGCGGCAGATGCCACGCTGGCGTTAATGCCGCCGCTGGAATCGCTCGTTGCCCGTTCGTTTTTGCTGGCGGGCGCTTTGATTGTCAACGCGCTGGCGACCGGAATGTATATCGGCGCAGGCTTTGGCGCCGGGCCGCGTGACGGACTGATGACCGGGATCCACGCCAGAACGGGCTGGTCCGTGCGCAGCGTGCGTACCGCCATTGAGGTGACGGTGCTGCTCTCCGGCTGGCTGATGGGCGGCAGTTTTGGCGTGGGCACCGTGCTTTATGCTTTAGCCATCGGGCCGCTGATCCAGCTCTGCCTGCCGTGGTTTCGCGTTAAGCCGCTGAAAAAAACGGTGCCTGCTGTACCCGAGGTCATATCATGATCCTCAGGGACTAAATGAAGCTTACTCTGTAGCCTGAGAAGGTGAGGGCGAAGGCCCTCACCAGTCAAATTACAGCACGCCCTGCGCCAGCATCGCGTCCGCGACTTTTACGAACCCGGCGATGTTTGCGCCGCGAACGTAGTGCGTTTGTTTTCCTTCGCCGCCGTAGTCAACGCAGGCCTGATGAATATCAAGCATGATGTGGTGCAGGCGGATATCCACCTTTTCAGCCTTCCAGCTTAGGCGAGCCGCATTCTGCGCCATTTCCAGCCCTGACGTCGCTACGCCGCCAGCGTTTGCCGCTTTGCCCGGCGCAAAGAGCACGCCAGCTTCCACAAACAACTCCGTCGCGGCAATTGTTGTCGGCATATTTGCGCCTTCGGCTACGGCCTTCACGCCGTTAGCGATAAGTGTTTGCGCGGCGTCGACGTCCAGCTCGTTCTGGGTTGCGCACGGCAGAGCGATATCAGCAGGCACGCTCCACGGCTGCTGGCCTTCAAGGTAGGTCAGGCCAAATTCGCGAGCATAATCAACTACGCGACCGTCGCGGCTGGCTTTGATTTCGCACAGGCGCACCAGTTTTTCTGCGGTAAAACCTGCTTCGTCCACTACGGTGCCGTTGGAGTCGGAGGCGGTAACCACGCGGGCGCCGAGCGACATCGCTTTTTCGATCGCGTACTGGGCCACGTTGCCGGAGCCGGAAACCGCCACGCGCATGCCTTCGAAGCCCAGGCCGTGGCGCTGCAGCATGGCGTCGGTGAAGTAGATCAGGCCGTAGCCGGTGGCTTCCGGGCGGATCAGGCTACCGCCGAACGATAGCCCTTTGCCGGTAAACACGCAGGCGGTGTTGTTGGAGAGTTTTTTCATCATTCCCGCCATGTAGCCAACTTCGCGGCCGCCTACGCCGATATCCCCCGCAGGAACGTCGGTGTCCGGGCCAAGATGGCGGTAAAGCTCAATCATCAATGCCTGGCAAAAACGCATGATCTCGCCTTCGCTTTTGCCCTTCGGGTTAAAGTCACTGCCGCCTTTACCGCCGCCCATCGGCAGCGTGGTGAGGGCATTTTTAAAGGTTTGCTCAAAACCGAGAAACTTCAGGATCGACAGGTTAACGGAAGGGTGGAATCGCATCCCTCCCTTAAACGGGCCAATCGCCGAGTTGAACTGCACGCGCCACGCCCGGTTTACCTGCACCTGATTGTGGTCATCCACCCAGGCCACGCGAAACTGGATAACGCGCTCGGGCTCAACCAGGCGTTCGAGCAGCGCCTGCTGGCGGTACTGAGGATTGTTTTCAAGAAACGGCCACAGCGTGCTCATAACTTCACGAACTGCCTGAGCGAATTCAACCTGATGCGGGTCGCGTGACTGTACTGAGGTTAAAAAGTCTTCTAGTGAGAGAGCTTGAGTCATCAGAGGTAACTCCTTGTTGAAGGTCGTGATGTATGCGTTTTTTGTCTGTTTTTTTTCGACTATAACATTTTCTTATGAACGGGCATCAAGCCAGATTTAGGTGATCTCATTAACAAACTGAGGTAAATGCCCCGCGTTTTGCCCGCTTCAGATTGTGAGAACCGCTTTTCCAGGCTAGATACAAAATGTAACAACTCTCGGTATCCACTTAGAAAACGGACAAAATTGATGGATAAAATTGGGAAACACCTCGTCTGGGTCGTGCTTGCCTTAACCGGCGCATTCTCCCTCGGCTATATCGCTCTGAATCGGGGTGAACAGATAAATGCGCTGTGGATTGTGATTGCCTCAGTCTGTGTTTATCTGATCGCTTATCGCTACTATGGCTTGTTTATCGCCAGACGAGTGCTGACGGTGGATGCCACGCGCATGACGCCGGCCGTGCGGAATAATGACGGTCTTGATTACGTCCCAACGGATAAAAAGGTGCTGTTTGGTCACCATTTTGCCGCCATTGCCGGGGCCGGACCTCTGGTGGGGCCGGTGCTTGCCGCGCAAATGGGATACCTGCCTGGCATGCTTTGGCTGCTGGCGGGCGTCGTGTTGGCGGGAGCCGTACAGGACTTTATGGTGCTGTTTGTCTCCACGCGCCGCAACGGGCGTTCGCTGGGTGAGTTGGTGAAAGAAGAAATGGGCAACACTGCGGGCGTTATCGCGCTGGTGGCCTGTTTTATGATCATGGTGATTATCCTGGCCGTGCTGGCGATGATCGTGGTGAAGGCGCTGACCCACAGCCCGTGGGGGACTTATACCGTCGCCTTTACCATCCCGCTGGCGCTGTTTATGGGCGTCTATATTCGCTATTTACGTCCGGGACGGATTGGCGAAGTCTCGGTGATTGGCCTGGTGATGCTGGTGTTTGCCATTATCTCCGGCGGCTGGGTGGCGGAGAGCGAGACCTGGGCACCATACTTCGACTTCACGGGCGTACAGCTGACGTGGATGCTGGTGGGCTATGGCTTTGTGGCTTCTGTACTGCCGGTATGGCTGCTGCTGGCACCCCGTGACTATCTTTCCACCTTCCTGAAAATTGGCACCATTATCGGGCTGGCGATCGGCATTTTGATAATGCGTCCGACCCTGCAGATGCCATCATTAACAAAATTCATCGATGGCACCGGCCCTGTCTGGAGCGGTGACCTGTTCCCGTTCCTGTTTATCACCATCGCCTGCGGGGCTGTTTCTGGCTTCCACGCGCTGATTGCTTCCGGCACCACGCCGAAAATGCTGGCAAATGAAAATCAGGCCTGCTTCATTGGCTACGGCGGCATGCTGATGGAGTCCTTTGTTGCCATCATGGCGTTGGTGGCAGCCTGTGTTATCGACCCAGGCGTCTATTTCGCCATGAACAGTCCGATGGCGGTGCTGGCCCCTGCCGGCACGGTGGATGTGGTGGCCTCTGCCGCGCAGGTGGTGAGCGGGTGGGGGTTCCATATCACCCCGGAAACGTTGACCAGGATCGCCAATGAAGTGGGCGAGCAGAGCATTATCTCCCGCGCCGGTGGGGCTCCAACGCTTGCAGTGGGCATGGCGTACATTCTGCACGGCGCGCTGGGCGGGCTGATGGACGTCTCTTTCTGGTATCACTTTGCCATTCTGTTTGAAGCGCTGTTTATCCTGACGGCGGTGGATGCCGGGACACGTGCGGCGCGCTTTATGCTGCAAGACCTGCTGGGCGTGATTTCTCCGGGACTGAAAAGAACCGACTCGCTGCCGGCCAACCTGCTGGCAACCGGGCTTTGCGTGCTGGCATGGGGCTACTTCCTGCACCAGGGCGTGGTCGATCCGCTGGGCGGCATTAACACGCTGTGGCCGCTGTTCGGTATCGCCAACCAGATGCTGGCAGGCATGGCGCTGATGCTCTGCGCGGTTGTGCTGTTCAAGATGAAGAAGCAGCGCTATGCGTGGGTTGCTTTGATGCCAACCGCCTGGCTGCTGGTTTGTACCTTAACGGCAGGCTGGCAGAAAGCGTTTAGCTCTGATGCTAAAGTGGGCTTCCTCGCCATCGCCAACAAATTCCAGGCGATGATCGACAGCGGCAATATTCCGGCGCAGTACACCCAGTCGCAGCTTACTCAGCTGGTGTTCAATAACCGTCTGGATGCCGGGCTGACAATCTTCTTTATGGTAGTGGTTGTGGTGCTCGGCTGGTTCTCGTTGAAAACCGCGCTCAAGGCGCTGAAGTCTGACAAACCAACGTCGAGCGAAACGCCCTACGAGCCGATGCCGGAGAATTACCGGGAGATTGTGGCGCAGGCGAAAAGCGTGCATTGATTTTTACCCTCACCCTAACCCTCTCCCTGGGAGGGAGAGGGGATAAATCGGGCTTCTTTATTCCCCTCACCCCTTTGGGTAAGGGGATAGCTTGGGTTTCTTTATTCCTCCCTCTCCCCTTTGGGGAGAGGGTCGGGGTGAGGGGCTATCTACTGGAGACACCATGTTCGATAATCTAGCTAAAGCCGGTAAATACCTCGGCCAGGCCGCAAAACTGATGATCGGCGTACCCGACTATGACAACTACGTGCAGCATATGCGTCAGACTCACCCGGAGCAGACGCCGATGACCTATGAAGAGTTTTTCCGCGAGCGTCAGGATGCGCGCTACGGGGGCAAAGGCGGCGCACGTTGCTGTTAGAATTACGCCGCCGGCATTGAACAAAAATGTGATGTTTCACTCGTTTTTTAGCGGACAGCAAAAATCCTGTTGTGCGAAGCCGGCGAGTATGATTTTATCAAGAACGACTTTTAACAAAGATTCAGGAAACCCATGACCCATTCCCTGCAGACTTCGACCCTACTAGTTACCGCGCTACCAGCCGCGGTGGTCGTCGTGCGTGTGGTGGTGGTCGTCGGCAATGCGCCGTAGGGACTGAATCAACGCATCGATTCCAAACCCCGCCGGCGCAAACCGGGCGGGGTTTCTTGTTTTAAGTGCCTGCCCAGAAGCGAACCGGCTAATAAGAAGGACTGGAGCATGGCAATTTCGGACACACCCTCACAACGCATCACCGGCGCTCAGCTGATTGTAAAAATGCTGGAGCATCATGGTATTACAACGGTCAGTGGTATTCCTGGCGGCACCGTTCTGCCGCTCTACAATGCCCTGAGCCAAAGCACCCGCATTCGCCACGTACTGGCTCGTCACGAGCAGGGCGCGGGATTTATGGCGCAGGGCATGGCGCGCACCAGCGGGAAACCGGCGGTCTGCATCGCCTGTAGCGGGCCGGGCGCGACTAACCTGGTGACCGCCATTGCCGACGCGCGTCTCGATTCCATTCCTTTAGTGTGCATTACCGGCCAGGTGCCGACCTCAATGATTGGGACCGATGCCTTCCAGGAAGTGGACACCTACGGAATTTCCATCCCTGTCACCAAGCACAACTACCTGGTGCGCAGCATCGGCGAGCTGCCGCAGGTGATTACCGATGCTTTCCGCATTGCTCAGTCTGGCCGCCCAGGCCCCGTGTGGATCGATATTCCAAAAGACATTCAGACCGCTGAAATCGATATCGCTGAACTGCCCGCGGTGGCCGCGCCTTCCGCTGCTCCTGCCTTTGACCCTCAGGACATTGCACGCGCGGCGGCGATGATCAACGAAGCTAAGCGCCCGGTGCTTTACCTGGGCGGCGGTATTATCAGCGCTGGCGCGGCTGAGCAGGCGCGTGAGCTGGCAGAGCGTGCCGGGCTGCCGACAACCATGACGCTGATGGCGCTGGGCACGATCCCTTCTCAGCATCCACTTTCCCTGGGCATGCTGGGGATGCACGGGGCGCGTAGCACCAACTTTATTCTGCACGAAGCGGACCTGCTGATCGTGCTTGGCGCCCGCTTTGACGACCGGGCGATTGGTAAAACCGAAGAGTTTTGCCCGAATGCAAAAATTATCCATGTTGATATCGATCGCGCTGAGCTCGGCAAAATTAAGCAGGCAAACGTGGCTATCCGCGGTGACGTGAGTGAAGTGCTGAGCCAGCTTATCCCACAAACCAAAGCCTCCCGGCGCAGCGAGTGGCTGCAAACGGTGAGTGGTTTACAGCGCGAGTTCCCGTTTGCCACGCCTGGCGCGGACAATCCGCTGATGCCTTATGGGCTCATTAAAGCAGCGGCGGCGTGCGTGGATGACGAGGCTATCGTGACCACGGACGTAGGCCAGCACCAGATGTGGGTTGCTCAGGCCTATCCGCTCAACCGCCCGCGCCAGTGGCTGACTTCAGGCGGGCTGGGTACCATGGGCTTTGGCTTACCGGCCGCGGTTGGCGCAGCGCTGGCTGAACCTGGCCGCAAGGTGCTGTGCTTCTCCGGCGACGGCAGCCTGATGATGAATATCCAGGAGATGGCGACCGCCGCAGAAAACAATCTGGATGTAAAAATTATCCTGATGAACAACCAGGCACTGGGGCTGGTGCATCAGCAGCAGACGCTGTTCTACCAGCAGAATATCTTTGCGGCGACTTATCCGGGAATGACGGATTTCATCACCATCGCACGCGGTTTTGGCTTGGCGACCTGTGACCTGAACCAGGCGGAAGATCCGCACGCCGCGCTGCAGGAGGCAATTTCTCGCCCGGGGCCTTGCCTGATTCACGTTCGCATCGACGCGGATGAAAAAGTCTACCCAATGGTACCGCCGGGTGCCGCCAACACACAGATGATTGGAGAGTAAGCCATGCAACAATCAATCGCCAAACAATCAACCGTCATTCTGGAACTTACGGTGCGCAACCACCCGGGCGTGATGTCACATATTTGCGGCCTGTTTGCCCGTCGGGCGTTCAACGTGGAGGGCATTCTCTGCCTGCCGCTGCCGGAAGGGGATCAGAGCCGCATATGGCTGCAGGTGGGGGACGACCAGCGGCTTGAGCAGATGGTCAGCCAGGTCGACAAGCTGGAGGATGTCGTGCAGATAATCCGCCACGCCGACGACCCGGGCATCTTTAACCGCCTGACCGCATTTGTGCAGTAAATAAAACCGGGGCTTTCAGGCCTATTTTTGAAAGCCCCGCGCCCGGATGCATAAGTCCCGGAACCCGTGCCGCAATCCCGGCATGTCAAAGAACGATTTCAACCAACCTCACGCAAGAATCCGTTAGCCTGCCCTGAGAAAAATCAGCACGAGTCAATTTTGTTCGTGCTTATTTGTTGCTTTAAAGCTACACTCGAGGAGTCAAGGATGAACATTATTACGTTCTTCGAAACGAAAGAAGGAAAAACGCCGTTTAAAGAGTGGCTGCGGGCGCTCAAGGATGCGAGAGCAAAAACCAAAATAGTCATGAGGATAGATCGGCTTTCGTTGGGCAACCCGGGCGATCATAAACCCTGCGGGCAAGGCGTATGGGAACTGCGCATCGATGAAGGGCCTGGCTACAGGGTCTACTACGCCCAGGACGGTAAAGCCGTTTGGCTACTGCTGGCGGGAGGAGATAAACGTGATCAACAGGCGGATATCGAGCGCGCAACAGCATGGTGGCTTGAGCATAAAGGAAGAAAAAATGAAATTTAGCGAATTTGATCAAACAGTTATTGATATGCTCCGCGAAGATCGCGCCTTCGCCTTAGAATATCTTAAAGAAGCCTTCATTGGGCTGGACGGTGAAGATGGCGAAGCTATGTTCCTTATTGCCATGCGCCGGCTGGTGGAGGCAAGAGGCGGTTTTGCGGAGGTCGCCAGAACGGCCAATCTAAACCGTGAAACGCTCTATCGCACGCTGTCCGAGCGTGGAAACCCCACCATCAAAACCACCAAAAAAGTTCTGCACGCGGTGGGGATCCACTTCTCAGAGATTGCGGGCTAGCCGCGGGTCAGAAGCCCTGGCGCACCAGCAGCTCAGGCGTAATGTCGGCGACAGACTTCGCGCCGGTTAGCGTCATTGCCACGCGCATCTCTTTCTCAATCAGGTTCAGCAGGTTGCTGACGCCAGCCTCGCCGTGGGTAGCCAGCGCATACAGGAAGGCGCGTCCCAGCAGCACCGTGTCTGCGCCCAGCGCAATCATACGCACCACGTCCAGGCCGGTGCGGATGCCGCTGTCGGCCAGAATCGTAATATCGCCTTTTACCGCATCGGCAATGGCGGGCAGGGCGCGTGCGGAAGAGAGCACGCCGTCCAGCTGGCGGCCGCCGTGGTTAGACACCACAATGCCGTCGGCACCAAAGCGCACCGCGTCGCGGGCATCTTCCGGGTCGAGGATCCCTTTAATCACCATCGGGCCGTCCCAGAACTCGCGGATCCACTCCAGGTCTTTCCAGGAAATGGACGGATCAAAGTTGTTTGCCAGCCAGCCGATATAATCCTCCAGCCCGGTCGGTTTACCGAGATAGGCGGAGATATTACCCAGATCGTGAGGACGGCCGTTTAAACCGACATCCCATGACCACTGCGGGTGCGTTACTGCCTGGAGATAACGGCGCAGCGCCGCGTTAGGGCCGCTCATGCCAGAGTGTGCGTCGCGGTAGCGGGCGCCCGGCGTTGGCATATCGACGGTGAATACCAGCGTCGAGCAACCGGCGGCTTTCGCCCGCTCCAGCGCATTGCGCATAAAGCCCCGATCTTTCAGCACATAGAGCTGGAACCACATCGGGCGGCTGATGGCGGGGGCGACTTCTTCAATAGGGCAAACGGACACCGTCGACAGGGTAAAAGGGATGCCTTTTGCCGCAGCGGCCTTTGCGGCCTGCACTTCTCCGCGGCGTGCATACATGCCGCAAAGCCCTACAGGGCCAAGTGCCACTGGCATTGAGAGCGTCTCGTTAAACAGCCTGGTTTCCAGGCTCAGCGCCGACATATTTTTCAGCACGCGCTGCCTGAGCGCCACCTGAGCGAGATCTTCCACGTTGCGCTTCAGGGTATGCTCGGCATAGGCGCCGCCGTCGATGTAGTGGAATAAAAATGGCGGCAGAATGCGCTCGGCGGCGGCACGATAGTCTGTTGCTGCGGAAATAATCATCTTTTCTTTTCCCTTATTTCATCACTTGCTTCGTCCGGGAGGCGGGTAATGCGCGCCTGACGGGCTTCATCTTCCTGCAGGGTCTTGATGGTGGCGTGAACGTAGCCAAGATGCGACTGGGCGGCTCGCCTTGCGCGTTCGGCATCTCCGGCCAGAATCGCCTGTAACAGTTCATCGTGCTGCTCGGTCAGCCCGGCAAAAATAGCCGGGACGGTGTACATGCGCTGGCGGCTGTGGAGTACCGAAGATTGCAGCAGGTCAAAGAACCCGCGCATGGTCTGGAGCAGCACGATATTGTGGGAGGCTTCGGCAATCGCCAGGTGAAACCTGACGTCGGCCTGGGCCGCTAAATCCGGGTCATCGCTTTCTTTAAACTTGAGCGTGGCGTCGAAACAGGCGATCAGTTTTTCCTTGTCTGCGGGCGTTGCGCGCATCGCCGCATACCAGGCCGTGCTGCCTTCAATGGAGTGCCTCGCTTCGAGAATATCCAACTGGTAATTGGGATCGCCCTCAACCAGTGTTTTCAGCGGCTGCACGATGCGCTGTTCTGACCATTGCTCGGTCTGGTAGCGCAGGTAAGTGCCGCCGCCCCGTCGGCTGGCCAGCACCCCTTCACCAATCAGCTTCTGTATCGCCTCGCGCAAAATCGAGCGCGAACAGCCCAGTTCGGCGGCCAACTGGCGTTCGGCGGGCAACCGCATGCCCGCCTCCAGGTTACGTTCATCAATCAGCGACTTAATACGCTCAACCATCTGGTCGGCAAGGCGCGGAACAGCTTCGGTCATGGGATCATCCAGGTTAAAACATAGGCCTGCAGCGTGGTTATTACGCCCACCATGCAGGTGAAGATCAGGCTGTGCTTCACGGTGAAGCGGAACAGGTCTGACTCTTTCCCCACCAGCCCCACCGCCGCGCAGGCAATGGCTATGGACTGCGGCGAAATCATCTTGCCGGTGACGCCGCCGGTGGTGTTGGCCGCCACCAGAAGCAGGTCCGAGACGCCAATCTGCTGCGCGGTCGTCGCCTGCAGTGCGGCAAACAGCGCGTTAGAGGAGGTGTCCGATCCGGTCAGGAACACGCCCAGCCAGCCAAGGAACGGCGAGAAAAAGGTAAAGGCGTGGCCGGTGTGCGCCAGCGCCAGGGCAAGCGTTGCCGACAGCCCGGAATAGTTGGAGATAAAAGCAAACGCCAGCACCATGCCGATGGAGTAAATCGGCAGCGCCAGCTCCTTCAGCGTCTCACCAAAGGTCGCCAGCGCCGCTTTTGGCTTCATGCGCAGATAGATAACAGAGACCAGCGCTGCGACCAGAATGGCGGTGCCGGTGGCCGACAGCCAGTCAAACTTAAAGACCGCGGCATAGGGCACACTGGCGGCAACGACCGGCGGCATTTTGGCGACCAGGTTGTCGAGGAACGGCACCGGGAAATTATAGATCCAGTCTGCCATCGCGCCGCCTTTGGCGAACAGCGCTTTAAACGGCGGGATGCTCCACAGGGTGACCGTGGCCGTCAGGAACAGGAAAGGCATCCAGGCCTTAACAATCTGCCCGGTTGTGTACTTTTGAGATAACTGTTCCCGCGTGGCCGCTGCCGCATCCTCGCTATCAAAGCGGAAAATACGCACCGGTTTCCAGACGCGCAGGAACGCCGTCAGGCACACCAGCGACACCAGGGATGAGATAATGTCCGGCAGCTCAGGGCCGATAAAGTTTGAGCTGAGATACTGCGCGATAGCAAACGAGCCGCCCGCGACCATTACGGCAGGCCAGGTCTCTTTGATACCGCGCCAGCCGTCCATAATTGCCATGATCCAGAACAGCACGATAATCGTCAGGAACGGCAGCTGGCGGCCCACCATCTGGCCGATCTCGAAGCTATCCAGGCCGGTGACCTGCCCGGCAACGATAATGGGGATCCCCATGGCGCCAAAGGCAACCGGCGCAGTGTTGACGATCAGGCACAAACCAGCGGCATAAAGCGGCTTGAAGCCGAGGCCGACCAGCAGGGCGGCGGTAATCGCAACCGGCGCGCCAAACCCGGCAGCACCTTCCAGAAACGCCCCGAAAGAGAAGCCGACGATCAGCATTTGCAGGCGCTGATCCGGCGTAATCGACAGGATAGAGGAGCGGATAATGCTGAACTGCCCGGTTTTTACCGAAATCTTATAGACGAACACCGCGGCGACAATTATCCAGGCGATGGGCCACAGGCCATAGAAGAACCCGTACACCACCGAGGCCAGCGCGCGGTCCAACGGCATGCGGTACAGAAACAGCGCGACCAGCAGGGCGAGAAATACCGTCAGCGTCGCGGCTTTGTAGCCCTTCATGCGCAGCTTAATCAGCGCGAAGAAGAAGAACAGAATCGGGATCGCGGCAATCAGGCTCGACAGCCAGATATTCCCGAGCGGATCGTAGAGTTGTGGCCAGACTTGCATGCAGGTGTTCTCCAGGGTGAGGCGTTTATCGTTTTTTATTAGATTGGTAGGACCAATTTTGCTTTGTAGAGCAAATGATGGCTAATGGTTAATCTTGTGTTAACTATTGGCAACGGTCTGGATGGCCTTTATCGGTAATTTGTAGAAAAGGGCACGTTTTTAGCGAAATTGGTAGGACCGAATAGCCTCTCCTCCGGGCGGAAGAGAGGGCGATAAGTTAACGTTGTTGGCTCACCTGATTATTTTGAAAATATGACTAACCGGCCACGCCGCAATACGTCCGGCGGCAAGCAAGCACACGACAGATTTCCCTCTGTTAGTCGATGCAATGCGGTATTCGGGTTAGTCATCAGCCCATTAACGGATTTTCCTATGGTTTCAGCGATGCCAAAGCCGGATCGTTCGCGAACCCTTTTTTAAACTCAGCTTGTAACTTATTGATTTAATGGAGTTGTACAGGAGTGTATAAAAAAGGGTATGAAGAGAAAAAGAGACTCTTTTATTCATTGCAACAGAGAGTTAGATGTGAAAATCTCTTGTTCACTGCCGTGCAGGCAGCTTAGAAAATCAGTTACAGCTTCATCCAGCGACGACCGCAGTTCACTGCCGTGCAGGCAGCTTAGAAACTGGACAGGCGACACGGGTTGTGTTTTCTTCAGTTCACTGCCGTGCAGGCAGATCAAATTATTAAACGCCCATTTATGCATTAAATGAAATTTATTCACTATGTTGTCAGAACTACTGGTATCATTTATTTTGAGTAAATCATCAGTTTTTAAGTAAAAAAACGCTATGATGCTTCCCTTGGGAGCATTGTATTCAATTGCATGGATGTAATAGCTATGTTGATGCCTTCTGACTTAAAAACCATTCTTCATTCTAAACGAGCAAATATTTATTATCTTCAATATTGCCGGGTGTTAGTAAACGGTGGACGAGTGGAATATGTTACCGATGAAGGTAAATCCTCTCTTTACTGGAATATCCCCATAGCTAATACCACGGTTGTGATGCTGGGAACCGGCACATCTGTCACGCAGGCCGCCATGCGAGAGTTTGCAAGGGCTGGTGTGCTGGTCGGTTTTTGTGGGAGCGATGGAACGCCCCTCTACTCAGGTAATGAAGTCGATATCGATGTTTCATGGGTTACACCACAAAGTGAATATCGTCCAACAGAATATCTGCAGGACTGGGTATCATTTTGGTTTGATGAAGAGAAAAGGTTAATTGCCGCTAAGAGTTTTCAATATATTCGACTGCAGCAAATAGAGCGTTACTGGTCCGGTGCCAAAATGATGCGGGAAACACGCTTTACTCCCCAGATCACAATATTAAAAGATAAGTTAGAACGCTTTCACGCCGGTATAGAAAAAGCCTCCAGCCATAATGAATTGATGCTGCAGGAAGCTCAGCTCACTAAAGCCCTTTATAAATTAGCCAGTGATGCGGTGCAGTATGGCGACTTTACGCGTTCTAAACGTGGTGGAGGGACTGACGGCGCCAACCGTTTATTAGATCAAGGCAACTATTTGGCATACGGGCTCGCTGCGGTAGCGGCCTGGGTGATGGGAATACCGCATGGCCTCGCGGTGTTACACGGCAAGACGCGACGAGGTGGGCTGGTGTTTGACCTGGCAGATCTAATCAAGGATGCGCTGATATTGCCGCAGGCTTTTATTGCGGCCATGGAAGGGGAAGATAACCAAAGCTTCCGCCAGCGCTGTATTACTGGGTTCCAGCAGGCCGCGGCGCTCGATCTGATGATTGAAACATTACAGGAAACGGCGGCGGCATTAAGGAGCGAGCGCGGATGAACGTATTGATTGTTTCGCAGTGCAGCAAAAAAGCACGGGAACAAAGTTGCCAGATCCTCGACCAGTTTGCGGAACGCAAAGGGGACGGCTGCTGGCAAACGATGATTACGCAGCAGGGGCTGGATACGCTAAGGCGTTTACTGCGCAAGAGCGCCCGTCGAAATACGGCCGTAGCCTGCCATTGGATCAAGAAAAGCGGGCAAACGGAGCTGCTGTGGATTGTGGGCAATCTTCGCCGGTTTAACGTCCACGGTTCGGTGCCGACCAATCGCACTTCGAGGGATATTCTGCGCAGCAAACATGAGTCAGGCTGGCGCAGCATCGAGTCCATTGCCGTCCTGGCCGCCATTGCCGGTCTGTTTCATGATTTTGGCAAAGCAGGGGCTTTGTTCCAGAAAGGATTAAAAGGCAGTTCAGCCCGCGGCTACCAGCCGTTTAGGCACGAGTGGTTATCCGTAAGGCTGTTTCAGGCGTTGGTCGGGCAGCAAACAGATGCCCAATGGCTGGCACAGCTTGGCACGCTGAACCCCTCCGATGAAAAAGCGCTGCTTGCACAGCTCTATAAAGATACGCAGGAGCGCACGGAAAGCCCGTTTATTGGGCTGCCTCCTCTGGCGCAGGTGGTAGCCTGGCTTATTCTGTCCCATCACCGTTTACCACAATATTTAAGGAAAGATGCTCCCCCCAGTTTTGAACAGGATAACTGGCTAACGGCGCAGCTTAATGCCAACTGGAACTCACGTAATCACCTGAAGGATGGCTGGTCAGCCCAGGATTTTAAAAACGTCTGGCGCTTTCCTGAGGGAACGCCGTTACAGAGCAATACCTGGCGTGAGAAGGCCCGACAGTTGGCAAAGCGGGCCGCGCACGCGGTCTCTGTTTATGAATTTGGCAGCATGGATCAGGTTTTCACCTTACATATGGCGCGGCTGTCGCTTATGCTTGCCGATCATTTTTACTCTTCTCAGATGCCCCGCACGGCGTGGCAGGATACAGCCTGCGCCACCTGGGCTAACACCGACCGGGCAACCGGGGAGCTCAAGCAGAAGCTGGATGAGCACAATATTGGCGTCGCGCATCATGCGTTTTTATTAGGAAGATCGCTGCCAATACTGCGTGAGCATTTACCGTCTATCACACGGCACAAAGGTTTTCGTGAACGGGCGAAACATTCCCGTTTTCACTGGCAGAATCGTACGTGGGACGTGGCTCAAGGGCTGCGCGAACGTGCAGAACGGCAGGGATTTTTCGGTATTAATATGGCCTCGACGGGTTGTGGAAAGACCTTTGCCAATGCGCGAATTATGTACGCCTTATCCAATGAAGATAAAGGCTGCCGCTTCACCGTCGCATTGGGACTACGCACCCTGACGCTCCAGACCGGAGATGCCCTTCGGGAAAAGCTGAATCTGGGTGAGGACGACCTTGCCGTATTAATCGGCTCTTCCGCCGTGCGTGAGTTGTACGAAGATAAAGATGACATCGATTGCAGCAGTGCTTCAGAGGAAGCGTTATTTGAAAGGCATCAGTATGTTCATTATGACGGTGTGATTAATCAGGGGCCGCTGCGCCAGCTTCTGGACCGCGATCCAAAGCTCAGCAAGCTCATAAATGCTCCCGTACTTGTCTCGACAATCGATCACATTATGCCGGCGACAGAAGGAACACGCGGAGGCAGGCAAATTGCCCCGATGCTGCGCCTTCTGACCAGCGACCTTGTGCTTGATGAACCCGATGATTTTGATATTGCCGACCAGCATGCTCTTTGCCGCCTGGTTAACTGGGCGGGAATGCTGGGAAGCCGGGTGCTACTCTCCTCCGCGACGCTACCACCGTCGCTGGTGCTGGCGCTTTATAGCGCTTATCTCTCGGGGCGAAAAGCCTTTCAGCAGGCCTGTGGTGAACCGGGGCAGACGCTGAATGTTTGCTGCGCCTGGTTCGATGAGGATGAATCCTGTTCCGCTGAACTCGGGGCTACGCAGCCTTTCTTTGAGCACCATAATCAGTTTGTTCAGCGCCGTGCTAAAAGGCTGACAGTGAAACCGGCTCTTCGTGAGGCAAAACTGCTTCCCATTGAGGTGGCCGATAGGGAAGCTGCATCGCTTGCTGCTATGCTTCAGCGCGAAATACTCAGTTTGCATGCCTGCCATCATCAAACGCATCCCAACGGAAAAACGATCTCGCTGGGGTTGATGCGAATGGCGAATATAAATCCTCTGGTGGCGATGGCTCGGGCTTTGATGTCGGTTCCTTCGCCGGAAGGGTATTGCATTCATTACTGTGTTTATCACAGCCAGCATCCGCTGCTATTTCGTTCTTATATTGAAAAACGCCTTGATGCGGCTTTTTCCCGCCACGATGAGCAGTCGCTTTGGCAGCAGCCTGAAATACAGAAAGCCATTGAGCAAAATTTGGCGATGCACCACATATTTGTTGTGCTGGGAACCTCTGTTATCGAGGTTGGCAGGGATTGGGATGCGGACTGGGGTATCGCAGAGCCCAGTTCAATGCGCTCCATTATCCAGTTTGCTGGCCGCATTCAGCGGCACCGCCAGCAAAAGCCGCAAAGCGCCAATCTTCTGATCCTCAGCAAGAATTTCAAAGCATTACGTGCAGGTACGCAAACGGCGGCCTACTGCAAACCCGGCTTTGAAAACGATACTTACAGGTTAAGCAGCCACGATCTCGCCGATATCCTTCGCCCTGAGCAATATCAATTTGTGAATTCGGTGCCGCGCATTCTTGAGCCCGAAGGACATTATCGCAAAACGAAGGCTTACCATAATCTCAGTACCCTTGAGCACGGGCGCAGCTATAGCGATCTACTGGGAGCCATAGAGGCTAACAAACGGCCTCCAGCCGCGGCCTGGTGGCGCAAAAAAATTAGCTGGAGCGGCGAACTGCAGAGGTTGACGCCATTTAGGCAATCTCTGTCTGAAGAGCAGATGTTTTTGTTTATGGCGGAGGAAGAGGACGAGCCGACTTTCCGCATGCTGGATGATATGGGCTGGAAAGATGCAGGGGGAATCGGGTCCGTTGAGCTGACGCTGGCCGGGGGCGTTTCTTCCTGGCTGGAAAGTGATTATGCCGCGGCGATGCTCGACCTTGCTGAGCGAAAAAACATGGAGCTTCAACAGGTCAGCCGCTTCTACGGCGAAATTAATTTACGGGCTAGAAAGCCTGGTGATGCCGCCTGGCTTTATCACCCTTTGTTGGGCGTGTTTCGCGCCCTCGGCTGAGGGCGCGAGCTGCCTGTACGGCAGTTAACTAGCTACAAGCCACACGGGTTATATATATTTCTAAGCTGCCTGTACGGCAGTTGCTGAAGTTTAAGGGGGTTAATCAAATATAACAAGATTGTATTTTCATCCTATATATAACCTGTGTTACTTGTAATTTTTATTGACGTAAATGAATTTTACGCGCATTCTTTGGCATATGTAAACAAACCTGGATACTGAGATGAGAGATTTTAGGATGCTTTCATGTGCTTTTTTACTATTCATGACTACTGCGATGCTGCCTCGACCTGAGTCTGTCGCTATTAGCCAGAACTTTAATGGCCCTGGATTAAATGTTTTTAACTCATTAATAAGTCTGCATTTAAGGTGATTTTATCGTAACCGGAGGGATGATGATGTCTACACGGATAAGTGCATTTGTTGTTGAGTACATAGCAGGACGACGGCAAACCAAACTCGATGCCTTCGACAAAGATGCTGCTAAGCGCCTGGCGGCAGATAGCTCGCTAGAAAGTGAAATATTGCAGGAGCGCCGCGAGCTCGAGTTACGCTATGAGCCAGTAAACTGGCTGACGGATGCTGCAAAGCGGGCGGGGCAAATCAGCCTTGTTACGCACGCTGCTAAATTCACCCACGGTGATTCCAAAAGCAGCAGCATTTTTACCGAAACCGATGCTGTAGAAGGTTACCTTTCAACTTCAACGTTGAATAATCCTGTGGCGGATGCGGTGGGTAATGCTGCGGCGCTGGATATAGCTAAGCTGCTGCAAACCGAAGTGGATGGCGATTCGCTGCTGGCCTGCCTGAAGCGCAATGATGACTCAGCGCTGGCGGCGCTGGCGGAAAATCCGCAACAGCTTGCCGAGTGGCTGGAAGGATTTTCGCGGGCGCTGACAATAAAAGATCCCGTTTCCCATAAATTGGCGAAGCAAATCTATTTCCCCGTTGCCGAGGGCTATCACCTGTTGAGCCCGCTTTTTTCCAGTTCTCTGACTCATGCTTTACACCAAAAAATTGTTGCTCATCGCTTTAGCGAAGAGTCGAAAGCCGCCTGGCAGGCGCGCCGCAAGAATGAGTGGCATCCGGATACTTTGGTGATGTTTCCCAACACTGCCGTGGTCAATTTTGGCGGAACAAAACCGCAAAATATTTCTTTATTAAACAGTGTACGAGGCGGGCGTACGTGGCTGTTTTCTGCTCAGCCCCCAGCCTGGGAAGTTCAGGATAAAAAGCCATTTGGAATGACCACAATCTTTGCTCCTGGCGCCTTTGAACATGCGACAAGGCATGCCCGTCGTCGGCTGATTCATTTGTTGGCGAGTTCCGGAAAAAACAACAACGTTCGCATCCGCCGGCAGTTAGATCGCGACATCGACGAGCTTATCGATATGCTCTTCAACATTGCTGCTGGTATTCAGCGTGAAGAGTGGGTGGGGTGGACTCAGGACTCAGAATGTAAATTATCTGAACATCAGCGGCTGTGGCTCGACCCTTATCGGACTATTACCGACGAAGTTTTTCGGGCAGAGCGTGATAAAGGTGACTGGCAGAGTAAAGTGGCCGATGATTTTGCCCGCTGGCTGAATGGACATCTTAAGGTGGGAGGGATAGGCGCAGAGCTGACAGAGCAAAAAGAGTGGCGGACAAAACCGCTGTTCCGCCAGCGCCTGCGGGAGATGGAACGCTCTTTCAGGAGATATCGCCATGAGTAAGCTTATCGTTTTACATCGCCTGAAGGTTGAAAATGCCAACGCCATTGCGGGGCTAACCTGGGGATTCCCGGCAATCACCCATTTTCTGGGTTACATGCATGCGATCTCCAGAAAGCTTGAGGACAGCCACGGCATTACGCTGAGCGGGTGTGGCGTGGTTTGCCATAGCCATCAGGTGCATGCCCATACCTCCGGGCGTGATTATCAGTTTGCTTTAACCCGCAACCCGCTAACCCGCGAAGGAAAAACGGCCGCTTTTAATGAAGAAGGCCGTATGCACATGACGGTCTCTTTGCTGCTGGAATGTCACGGCGAGATTGCCAACGGCGATGCGGGATTCCGGGCTTTGGAAGAGCACATCGAAACGCTGTGTCAGACGCAAAAGCTGGCTGGTGGCTCCATTACGGGTATGCGCAACGTCCGCATTTATGCACTTACTGCTGACGAAGATGTGTGGCGAGAGGTTCGCTACAGCCTGATGCCTGGCTTTGCTCTTCTTGACCGCTCGTCATTGCTGGAAACTCACTTCCAGCAGCTGCAACAGCAGCAGCCAGACGCAGACAAGCTTGATGCCTGGCTCGATTTCGCGGCGCTCAAAATGAAATCCGACGAATCAGGAAACTGGCAATCTCAGCCAAAACCAGAGGCAGGTTACCTGGTTCCTCTGATGACCGGCTGGCAGCGTATCTCTCCTCTTTATGAAGCAGGTACAGTCGCCAATGCGCGTGATGCCGAGTCGCCTTTCTGCTTTGCTGAAGCGGTATACGGGGTAGGGGAATGGCGTGGCATGCACAGGATTACGACGCCTGAAGACGCATTCTGGCGCTATCACACAACGGAAACCGGCTACTACTGCTGCGGCCCGCTCGTTCAAGAAGATGATGAACTGGAAGCAGATGAACCTATTATTTTTGATGACATTTAAGAGACTATATCATGGCGAAAAATACGACGATTAAAACGGCTTCTGTACTGGCCTTTGAGCGCAAGCTGGCGAACTCTGATGCACTTTTATTTGCTGGCAACTGGTTGGGTAACAACTGGCAGCCGGTAAAAGTTCAGGAGAAAGCTGTGCGTGGCACCATCTCCAATCGCTTAAAAAATGCGGTAGCCAGCGATCCTGCAAAGCTGGATGCCGAAATTCAGAAAGCCAACCTGCAGCGTGTGGATGTGTCAGCATTGCCTGCGGATGCCGACACCTTAAAAATGGCCTTCAGTCTCCGCATTTTGGGTAACCTGGCTACGCCGTCGGTTTGTAACGATCGCGCTTATCAGGCTGAGCTTGAAGACGTAATCAATGGCTACATTGCCGAGCACGGCTTTGCCGAACTTGCGCTGCGTTATGCCTCAAACCTGGCCAATGGCCGATTCCTGTGGCGTAACCGCGTTGGGGCAGAGCAGGTGAAAGTGGTCGTTAAAGGGAGTGAAACCTGGGAATTTAACGCCCATGACTATTCGCTGCGTGACTTTGGCAACAAAGACGAATCTCTGAAAGCGCTGGCGGCAGAAATCGAACGTGGTCTGAAGGGTGAGAGCTTCGTGCTGCTGAATGTCGAAGCCTATGTGTGCCTGGGGCAGGGACAGGAAGTGTTCCCATCGCAGGAGCTGGTGTTGGACAGCAACAGTAGCAAAAGCAAAGTGTTGTACCAGGTAGACGGCGTCGCGGCTCTGCACTCCCAGAAGGTGGGCAACGCGCTCAGAACCATTGATACCTGGCACCCGCAGGTAGAAGTGCTAGGCGCTATTGCTGTAGAACCGTATGGCTCGGTCACCAGCCGTGGCGTGGCTTGCCGTCAGCCAAAAGAGAAAATGGACTTCTACACTCTGCTCGATAATTGGGTGACAAAAGGCGATAAGCCGTCGGTTGAACAGCAGCACTTTGTGATGGCCGTGCTGATCCGTGGCGGCGTATTCGGCGAGAAAGCAGAGTAAGGGCGGATCTATGGACAGCTATCAGGATATCCGGGTTCTTCCGGACCCAGAGTTTAAATCAACGATGCTGCTCTCAGCCTTATTTGCCAAACTGCATCGGGCACTTGCGGCTCGCGAAAAAGGTGATATAGGCGTCAGCTTTCCTGAACACAAGAAAACGCCAGGAGATGTATTACGTTTGCACGGTGAGCGAGGTGCACTTGAGTCTTTGGAGGCAACTTGCTGGCGTGCAGGCCTGAACGACTATTGCGCCAGCTCTGGAGTGCAAGCCGTTCCGGAGGTAAAAGGCTGGCGATGTGTGTCCCGTGTTCAGGTCAAAAGCAGCGCAGACAGGTTATTGCGTCGTTCGGTTCGCAAGGGATGGATAACGGAGGAAGAAGCACAGCAGCGTATTTTAAATCAGCAGGACCAAAGCTCTGGACTGCCTTTTATACAGATGAAGAGTTTATCTTCTAAGCAGGCATTTCGGTTATTTATCCTACATGGAGAGCTATTATCATCCCCCATAAGGGGAGAATTTAGCCGCTACGGGTTAAGCACTGAGGCGAGTATTCCTTGGTTTTAACCAGCAAGCAGGGCGGGAAACCGCCCTTTTTTCTTCAGAGCGTTCATAGTTAAAGCAATTTTGACATGAATGAGATTCTCTTCATTTTATTCACCGCTGTGCAGGTCGAGTTGAAATAGTCGTCATGGTATCGATTGGAAAGCTCACTACTACACAAGTCTCTTTCAGCCATAAAGCCAGCGATATTTCTGTTCGATTTTTTTCCAGTCCTGGCGTCGTTATTCCTGCCGGTTCGTCATCTAAAGAACGGACTTAAAACATGGATTGTTGCTGAAAAACCATTGATGCTAAAACCTGAACGTCCGTAGACCCTTTTTTTATCCTAATTCGTAACTTATTGATTTATCGCTTCTGTGCTGTTGTGGCTAAAAAAAAGGTGTGGAGTCAAAAAGAGGCGTCTTAGTTTATTGCAACAAAGGGTTAGCTGTGAAAAGCTTTAGTTCACTGCCGTACAGGCAGCTTAGAAATGGGAGGTCTGGACGAACCTGATGCGCTTTGAGTTCACTGCCGTACAGGCAGCTTAGAAATCCTGCTGCCGGGTGCTCCGGTGCGCTGTCTTGTTCACTGCCGTACAGGCAGCTTAGAAATGACAAACAACCCGATATCTGGGCTCAACTATGTTCACTGCCGTACAGGCAGCTTAGAAAGTTCTTTGTACGCGACGCCCGACGCCGCAAGAGTTCACTGCCGTACAGGCAGCTTAGAAAGTTACTCGTCGCGGATATTGAATCAGCTGAGGGTTCACTGCCGTACAGGCAGCTTAGAAAAAAAACACTTAGCGCTATCTGCGCATTCACTTGTTCACTGCCGTACAGGCAGCTTAGAAAGCCGTGCTTAAACGGCATCACGGATGGTCAATGTTCACTGCCGTACAGGCAGCTTAGAAAAGCGTGACGACACCGGCGAAACGGTGCCTGTCGTTCACTGCCGTACAGGCAGCTTAGAAATGGAAAGCAATCTGGGCGCAGGCCGTGCAGCAGTTCACTGCCGTACAGGCAGCTTAGAAAGCATCATTTACGCGCTGAAACGCCAGCGTCAGGTTCACTGCCGTACAGGCAGCTTAGAAATCATGGACGCCCTGGCTCAGTACGACATATTCGTTCACTGCCGTACAGGCAGCTTAGAAATATCGAAAAGCGCGACCGCCATTTGTTCGGTCGTTCACTGCCGTACAGGCAGCTTAGAAAAGTACGGTGACTGACCCTGCGATTAACTCTGTGTTCACTGCCGTACAGGCAGCTTAGAAATTATGATGCAGGGCTCTTCCAATGCTAACTCCGTTCACTGCCGTACAGGCAGCTTAGAAAAGTTAAAAAGAAACCCGCCGAAGCGGGCAAACGTTCACTGCCGTACAGGCAGCTTAGAAACGGAGCTGCACACTCGCGGGCGTCACTTCTTCGTTCACTGCCGTACAGGCAGCTAAGAAACAGTCGGTGCGGGCGAGCTGGACAACCTCATTTGTTCACTGCCGTACAGGCAGCTTAGAAAAGACACCGACATAACATGACCGCACGTATGACCGTTCACTGCCGTACAGGCAGCTTAGAAAAACTTACGAAGAGTTAGAGGCGCAGGTGGCGAGTTCACTGCCGTACAGGCAGTTGAAGCCGGCAGGAGCGGCACGGTGAGAGTGATTGCCGTGCCGCTCCAGTGGTCCCTCACGCCAGCCTCAGCACGCTATCCAGCGACCAACGGCCTGCGCCGCGGGAGACAACCAGCAGTAACAGCCCGCCCCAGATAAGGTGTGTCGGCCAGGCGTCCGGGTAGACAAAAATCTCAATCACCAGCGTCATAAACAGCAAGCCTGCGGCGGCGAAGCGTGAAAACAGGCCCAGCACCAGCAGAACAGGGAAGGTGTGTTCGGCAAACGTGGCGAGGTGGGCGGCGATGTCATAGGGGATGAGCGGCAGCGCGTATTCGGTGCGGAACAGCTCGTAGGTGGACGGTTTGAGCGTCATAAATCCCGTCACTTTGGTGCGGCCCGAAAGGAAAAACACGGCGGCAATGCCCACGCGGGCGACGAGTAACAGCAGGTTATCGCTGACACCTGCCTGAATCCGTTCCCAGATTTTGTTCCACAGCGAGCGAACGCCCTGTTCCGTTATCTTGTGTTCAAATGTTTTCATCTTATCGCCTCAAAAGAGTAGTTGGGGCAGCGAAAACGCCGCCGTTAAGCAGGTTGCTAAAAAAAGGGCCGATGGCGAGATCCGGCTCGGCTGCCAGGGCGTACTCGCTTGCCTGGTTCAGGTTGTTTCCCCGGGCGCAGGAGGTAAGAAAGACGGCACCGCCTGCGCTTAAGGGCTCGGCAAAAATATGCTGCTGGCGGCGAACCAGCAGAACCCCTTCTCCCTGCCAGTGGATCGTGTCCGGGGCCTCTTTTTGGTAGCGGTTGAACGCCCAGAGCGTGAACACCGGCAGCGTGGGATGCCAGCACCAGCGAACACAGTCCTGCAGCAGTAATGTTCGGGTGCCTAACGCCTCCGGAGGGATATTTGCCAGCGTATGTACCTCCAGCGGAGATGAACGTTGAGCGCAAAACGCTTCAAGCCACAGCCAGTCCAGCCCGGCAACCGGGCTTAAATACGGCAGGTCGCGTGCGGGTGGATAAGCGGCAATGAAGTCAGGGAAAGCGTCGCCATAGCGAATCAATTCTCCTTCGTGCGGTGGTTTTTCGAGTGCATAGCCGCGCGCCATTTCACGGAAAAAGTCGCTGCCGGTAAGCCGCGATACGCTGGGATAATTAGCTTCCAGCGCATCCACGCAGGCTTTGATGATGCCGTTGCGGTAAACGGCAATGCCGGGCTGGTGTTGAAGATGACCTAACTCGGATCGCGCCTCGCCATAGAGCAGGCCAATAAACGCATTGTGGTAGCGGCTTAAATTGATGCTCATGCCGTGGCCCCCAGTGTGTTGATAATATGCTGGGCGTGCTGCTGTTCGGCCAGTAAGTCAGCAAACGACGGCAGGTTGTCATCCCGTTCGATAAGCGTGGGTTTTGCTCCCGCGCGCTTGATCAGGTGAGCATAAAGCTGCCAGACCTCCGCGGAGACAGACTGGTCGTGGCTATCAATCAGCAAATGGCTGCCGCCCTCGTCGGCGCTAAAGCCCGCCAGATGGATCTCGGTGATGCGTTCAGCCGGGAAGCGGCTCAGCCAGGCCATCGCATCAAATCCGAGGTTGTGGGCACTAATCCAGACGTTATTCAGATCCAGCAGCAGGCCGCATCCGCTCAGACGGCTCACTTCGTCGAGAAATTCTATTTCGTCCCATTCGTGTTCCGGCATCTGCAAATAATGCGTGGGGTTTTCCAGAGATATCTGGCAGCCCAGCGCATCCTGCGTGCGGTTAATATTGTCGATAACGCGGTTCAGCACTCGCGTTGTTCTCGGCACCGGCAGCAGGTCAGGGTAATAAATCCCGTTCCAGCGCGACCAGGCGAGGTGCTCTGAAACGAGCGCGGGTTTGATGTCGGTAACCAGCGCCCGCAGCTGTGAGAGCAATTTAGCGTCCGGTGGCTCGTCTGAGGCCAGCGATAGCGAAACGCCGTGCAGGGAGATCGGGTGCTGCTGGCGGATGGCCGCCAGCCACTCTCTGCGCGGGCCACCCGCCATGAGATAATTTTCACTGTGAACCTCGTACCAAAGGGGCGACGGGCTGCTCCAGGCATCGGCGTAATGCTCGGGCTTGAGGCCTAAGCCCGCGCCCAGATTGATGGTCATCGTCATGTGAGTGGCCCTTTTATTAGCCTTCGGTCAGCGAGCCGTGGCCAGCTGGCGTCTGGATCGACGTGCAGGTGCCTGCAGGAACCATCTTGTAGGCATTTTTCTGGTAATCGACCTTTGAGGTGCCTGCGCAGGTGGTGCCCGCGCCTGCTTTGCAGTCGTTATCAGCGGCCTTAGCAATACCAAAACAGCGCTCAAGGTTTGGCCCGGTTAATTCGGCGGCAAAAGAGGCCGCGCTGAAAGAAACCAGGGAAAGGGCAATCGCGGACATAGCAATACGGTTCATCATGTTCTCCAGATAATTAAATAAGTTAGGGGCGGTAGGTCATCGGTCATTTATTGGCGGCGTTATTTCCTCCTTACCGAATCAGGTGAGTTAATTCCCCGACGTAATATTTACGGCTTTAAATATCGTGCGGGCGACATTCTTCGGGTCGTAGAGCATCGGCACGTGGCTGACCGGCAGCTCGGTGACGTGGGCGTGGATTTTTTTCGCCATTGCCCGCTCCAGGTCCGGGTTAATCATCCGGTCGTTGCTGC
Source organism: Cedecea lapagei (assembly GCF_900635955.1). Classification (GTDB taxonomy): domain Bacteria; phylum Pseudomonadota; class Gammaproteobacteria; order Enterobacterales; family Enterobacteriaceae; genus Cedecea; species Cedecea lapagei. Next base: position 3,398,152 of record NZ_LR134201.1, on the reverse strand, counting down.
CGACCAGGAACCAGCTCGGTTTTTGCTGCCAGGCGGCGGTGGTCACTTTTTCGGTAAAGCTTGCGGCGGCGATCGGCATCTGGGTGATGCCAATAATGTTCTGCGCTTCAGGCGTCGCATCCTGGGCAAAGTCAGTGGCGACGGCCTTCGGGTCGAGGCTCAGGAAGCCGTCCGTACCCTTGATGATTTTTGCGCTACCGGGCGGGGCGGGGAAGCTGTTGGCCAGGTCCGCCGTTGACTGGCCTTGCGACGGCGCAAAGGCGTTGATGTACACCAGTCCTTTTACTTTCGGATCGTTGCCCGCTTCGGTAATCACCGTGCCGCCCCAGGAATGGCCGACCAGAATTACGTCGCCTTTGGCGCGGGCGATGGCGCGTTTTGTCGCCGCTACATCGTCAGCCAGTGAGGTTAGCGGGATTTGCGCGGTGATGATTTCGTAGTGGCGCGTTTGCAGCACGGGGATCACCTGTTCCCAGCTGCCTGTGGCATCGGCGAAGGCACCGTGCACTAACACGATGGTATGCTGAGTCTCTGCCTGGGCGGTAAATCCTGTCATCAGGCCAGCCGCAGCCAGCGCCAGCAGCGTTTTACGCGTGGGTTTCATTTTATTTTCCTGTTTGAGGGGGGATAAATCAGCGGTAAATATCGGCGCTGCCGAAGACGCTGTTATTGCCGCCAGCGGAGACAACTCGCCAGGCGCTGGCACCGGCTTTTTCGGCCTTCTGAGCCAGTTTTTCATTCAGTTGTTCGAGAGACAGCGTGGTGCTCTCGCTTTCGGTGACGGTGCCGATTTTCACCAGCCCCTGCGCGCTGTGAACTTCTTTTGCCGCAAAGGCCGGAGCAACAGACGCAGCAAGCACGAGCGGGAGAATAACGTTGCGGAACAGTTTCATCATAAGCCTCACATATCAGGTCGTTGAACACGTTGCCGCCTGCAGGTGGCGGATGCGCTTATTTAACGCCTGGTTTGTATGTGGGCTGTGTCAGGGGGAGGGGGATTTGTTTTGTTGTTTAGCTGAACGCGGAAGAGATACAAAACAACACAATTCTTTTGCGTAATGCCCCTCTCCCCAGTGGGTTGGGAAGAGGGGAAACGAGGAGCTACTTCAGTCCCTCTCTACTCTCTTGTTTGGCCTCTTCCGCCTCGATGGCGCGATACCAGCGTGGGTGATGCTTCTTCGCCCAGCGGCGGCTGACTTTGCCGACAATCATTCCCTTAACCGATCCTTTCACCCAAAACGCCATGTACATATGGATCAGGATGGCGTGGATCAGAACAATGGCCGCCGCGGCGTGGATCAGCAGGCTGTAGCGAATCATCCATATCGGGAAGTAGTGAGCGAACCAGGGCCGCCAGATAATAATCCCGGTCACCAGCAGCACGAAGATCATGCTCATGATGCTCCAGAACATCATCTTCTGCCCGGCGTTATACTTGCCCACGTCCGCGACTTTATGCTCGTTGCCTTTCAGCACCTCAACAATGCCTTTTAGCCAGGGCAGATCCTGCTTATCGGGAATGTTGTGATGCACGAAGCGTACGAACATAAACATCAGCGCCACAAAGATAGCTACGCCAAAGAACGGGTGCAAAATACGTCCCATCTGTGGCGTACCGAAGGTTTCCGTCAGCCATTGCAGCGTCGGGAAGAACAGCGCGATGCCGGACAGCGACACGAGGAAGAAGCAAATCACGACCGTCCAGTGGCAGGCACGGTCGATGAATTTCGTTCTGACAATCATCTTACTCATGCTTATCCTCCTCATCTTCGTCCACCTCTTCGTTAGGGCCTATCCCCACGTAGTGGAAGATCAGGGCGGCGAAGGTGGCCACAAAGCCCGCAGCTGAGAGCGGCTTCAGAATGCCTTTCCACAGGTTGATCGGGGTATCAATCTTCGGCTCTTTCGGCAGGTTGTGGTACAGCTCCGGCTGGTCCGCGTGGTGCAGGACATAGATCACGTGCGTACCGCCAACGCCCTGAGGGTTATAAACGCCCGCCTTTTCAAAACCGCGTTTTTTCAGCTTCTCTACGCGCTGGTCTGCCATTTCCAGCATCTCTTTGCGGGTGCCAAAGCGAATAGCGCCGGTTGGGCAGGTTTTCACGCAGGCAGGCTCCTGCCCAACGCTCACGCGGTCGACGCACAAGGTGCATTTATAAACGCGGTTGTCGTCTTTGTTCAGCCGGGGAACGTTGAACGGGCAGCCCGCGATGCAGTAGCCGCAGCCGATGCAGTGCTCAGACTGGAAGTCCACGATGCCGTTGGCGTACTGAATAATCGCCCCGGCGGACGGGCAGGCCTTAAGGCAGCCCGGATCTTCGCAGTGCATACAGCCGTCTTTGCGGATAAGCCATTCCAGCTTGCCGTTTTCACGGGTTTCTGAAAAACGCATCAGCGTCCAGGACTTGGCGCTCAGGTCGGCGGGGTTATCGTAAACCCCGACGCAGTGCCCCACTTCGTCGCGGATGTCGTTCCACTCCGAGCAGGCAACCTGGCAGGCCTTACAGCCGATGCAGCTTGAAACATCGATGAGCTTGGTGACCTCTTCCTTGAAGTCACGCGCCCGCGGCGGCGGCGTGAAGCCGTTGGTCGCCGAGCGTTTGATAATATCCTGAGATTGCATGGACATTGTTTTCTCCCTTACGCCTTCTCAATGTTGACCAGAAACGCCTTGTACTCCGGCGTTTGCGAGTTGGCGTCGCCAATCGACGGGGTCAGGGTATTGGCGAGATAGCCCTTGCGAGCTACCCCTTCAAAGCCCCAGTGCAGCGGAATACCGACGGTTTCGACGTCCTGACCACCCGCTCGCAGGGTTTGCAGGCGCGGCGTTACCACGGCCACGGCCTTAATAAAGCCGCGTTTGCTGCTGACTTTCACCCGGTCGCCGTGGGCTATGCCCTTGGCCTTAGCCAGCCCTTCGCTTATTTCAACAAACTGCTCAGGCTGCACGATGGCGTTAAGCCTCGCGTGCTTGGTCCAGGTGTGGAAGTGCTCCGTCAGGCGATAAGTGGTGCCGACATACGGGAACTGTTGCTTACGGCCCATACGCTTGGCGTCCGCTTCGTACAGGCGTGCTGCCGGGTTGGAAACCACGTTCGGGTGCAGCGGGTTGGTGCCAAGCGGCGTCTCAAACGGCTCGTAATGTTCCGGGAACGGCCCTTCGGCAAGCTTGTCGAGCGCAAATAGACGGCCCAAGCCTTCCTGCTGCATGATAAACGGCCCAACGCCGCTGTCTGGCGCGGCGGCGCTGAAGTCCGGAATATCGTTCCCGACCCATTTTGTGCCGTTCCACTGAATCAGCATGCGTTTCGCGTCCCACGGTTTCCCCTGCAGGTCTGCCGAGGCGCGGTTATACAACACGCGGCGGTTCATCGGCCACGCCCAAGCCCAGCCCAGGGTATTGCCCAGCCCGGACGGATCCGCGTTGTCGCGGTTTGCCATCTGGTTGCCTTTGCTGGTCCAGCTCCCGGTATAAATCCAGCAGCCGGAGGCGGTAGAGCCGTCGTCACGCAGCTGCGCGAAGGAGTCAAGCAGTTGGCCCTTTTTCACAAGCAGCGTGCCGCTGGCGTCAAACAGATCTTCCAGCGCGTAGCCGTTGCTCTCTTTGGCAACCTCTTCGGACTCAGGACGATCCGGCTGGTCGTAGTGCCAGCTCATCTTCATCAGCGGCTCAACGCCTTTACCGCCTTCGGCCTGGTACATCTGGCGCAGACGGTGGTAAAGCCCGGCAAGAATCTCACCGTCGTTTAGCGCTTCCCCGGCGCATCCGCACCCTTCCAGTGCCACTGCAGCCAGCGGCCGGAGTTGGCGATGGAGCCATCTTCTTCCGCAAAACAGGTGGACGGCAGGCGGAACACCTCGGTCTGGATCTTCGCCGGGTCAACGTCGTTCATCTCGCCGTGGTTCTGCCAGAAGTTGGAGGTTTCGGTCACCAGCGGATCGACGATCACCAGGTACTTCAGCTTGCTAAGGCTGGCGACAACCTTGTTTTTATCCGGGAACGAGGCAACAGGGTTAAAGCCCTGGCAGATATAGCCGGTGACAAGGTTGCGATCCATCATGTCGAAGTACTTCAGCACGTCGTAGGACTGATCCCACTTCGGCAGCCAGTCAAAGCCCCAGCCGTTTTCCTTCTGCGCTTCATCGCCGTAGAACGCCTTCATCAGGCTGACGAAGAACTTCGGATAGTTACCCCAGTAGTTCACCTGGCCCGGCAGCGTCGCTTTTGGCGTGTTGGCGGCAAGGTAGCCGTCGAGCGTGGTTTGTTTGTCGGAGGGGTAAAGAGAGATAGCCCGGCAGGCTGGTGGAGAGCAGGCCGAGGTCGGTCAGACCCTGAATGTTGGAGTGCCCACGCAGCGCGTTCACGCCGCCGCCCGCCATGCCCATGTTGCCCAGCAGCAGCTGGATCATCGCCATGGTGCGGATGTTCTGCGCGCCCACGGTGTGCTGAGTCCAGCCCAGCGCATAAAGGAACGTGGTGGTGCGATCGACCGCGCTGGTTGAGGCGAGCACTTCGCACACTTTCAGGAAGTCAGCCTGCGGCGTGCCGCAGATATGCTCGACGACATCCGGCGTGTAGCGGGAAACGTGCTCTTTGAGCAGGTTCCAGACGCAGCGCGGGTCGGTCAGCGTGTCGTCACGCTTCGCAAAGCCGTTTTCGTCGAACTGGTAGTTCCAGCTGCTCTTATCGTACTGGCGCTTTTCTTCGTCGTAGCCGCTGAACAGGCCGTCGTCGAAGCTAAAATCTTCGCGCACCAGCAGGGCAGCGTTGGTGTAGTGTTTGACGTACTCTGCGTTGATTTTATTGTTGGAAATCAGGTACAGAATGACGCCCGACAGGAAGGTAATGTCGGTCCCGGAACGAATCGGCGCATAGATATCCGCCACCGAAGCGGTGCGGGTAAAGCGCGGGTCGACCACGATAAGCGTAGCGTCGTTATTGTTTTTGGCTTCCATCGCCCAGCGGAAACCGACCGGGTGGGCTTCTGCGGCGTTGCCGCCCATCACCATCACCACGTTGGCATTTTTGATATCAACCCAGTGGTTGGTCATCGCACCGCGACCAAATGTTGGAGCAAGACTTGCTACCGTTGGTCCGTGTCAGACGCGTGCCTGGTTATCTACCGCCAGCATGCCCAGCGAACGGGCAAACTTCTGGGTTAACATGCCGGTTTCGTTGCTGGCCGCCGAGGCGCAAAGCATGCCGGTAGATAGCCAGCGATTGACCGTCACGTTTTGCTCATTCTTCTCGACGAAGTTCGCGTCACGGTCATCTTTCATCAGGCGGGCAATGCGCGAGAAGGCGTCTTCCCAGCTGATGCGTTGCCAGGTATTTGAGCCTGGCGCGCGGTATTCCGGGTAGCGCAGACGGTTGTCGCTGTGAATATAGTCGAGCAGCCCTGCGCCTTTCGGGCAAAGCGCACCGCGGTTTACCGGGTGATCCGGATCCCCTTCAATATGGAAAATGCTCGATTTGGCGTTTTTAGAGCCATCTCCGAGGCTATACATTAATAATCCACAGCCAACAGAACAGTAAGTACAGCTATTGCGGGTCTCTTTCGCGCGCAGCAGCTTGTAGTTGCGCGTCTCCGCCAGCGCGGCTTTTGGGGCAAAACCCAGCACCGCCGCCGTTGTACCTGCCATCCCGCCGGCGCAGATTTTAAAAACTTCCTGCGACTGACGTTCATCGTCACCTCATTGTTATGACGTTTTTCGTGCGGGCGAAAATAGCAGCATTGGCCATTCAGTTATTGCGTGAAATCAACTCGATAAACATTGGGTATGCAATTACCCCTTTTGTGTTAGCGGTTATCCTACGCAAGTAACTCCTGCGTGTGTCAGGGCGATAGTGAGGCAGGAGTAGGGGAAGGGGGCTTCGAAAAGTGCCGCTTTATTCAGAAGACGGCACGTTAACTTTCGCGGAGTCAGATGCGGGTAATCGAGAACCAGCGGCGCCAGATAAAACGCAGCAGGTAATATTCGAGGGTGCCCAGCAAGAGGAACCAGATACAAAACAGGATCACATAAAGCTGGCTGAGATCGATGAGATGGAAAGTGTCGATAAGCTTTTGCGCCAGCGTCAGCGTGAGCGCCGGAGCCGGCAGCAGCAGGCACGACAGAAAGGCCAGCAGCAAAATGCCGCCCGCGCTTAACAGCGCTTGATGTGGATGGTTCATGACGTTGTTAGCCTGAGATGAAAAGGCCATTGTCCGGGAAACGGCAGGCAGGTGCAAACTGGCTTTGCATTTTTGCAATATGGCTAAAATATTAGCGCTATTGTAATAAATCATGCGGCGATATTACCTGACGATCTGGCCTGGGACATTGGCGAGCTTGAAAAATTATCAGATTATTTACCAGACTTTTTTCGTCAGGGATTCAATGAGGAAGTTCTTCGTTATAATTGGAGTTAATGATGGATAGTGCTGTGGATGAATAATAGGGAAATAAAAATCCCTTACTGTTTTTTATTTTAATAATAATACCCTGGCTATAAGTTCCACCATTGGCGCGCATGAAATTTGCCCTCGATGATGGCTCCCCCAATTCATTCCGTAAAGACTGGAAAAGCACGGCCTCTGCGTACAGAGGCCGTGAGAAATCAGTTAAAAACGTGCTTCAGCAGAGCGTACATCTGTGCGAAAGCGCGTTTTGCTACTTCCGGGTGATATTTCGCCACGCCTTCCACGTTGGCGCCAGGATCGGTAAACGAATGGACGGCACCGGCGTAGCTAACCAGCTGCCAGTCTACCGATGCGGCATTCATTTCGCTGACAAACCCGCTGAGCTGCTCGCGAGGCACGAGCGGATCTTCAGCGCCATCCAGCACCAGGAGAGAGGCTTTGATCTGCCCGGCTGTGTGGGTTTTCAGGGTATTTAGCGTGCCGTGGAATGAGATAGCTGCTTTGATATCCGCTCCGCTTCTTGCCAGATCGAGCGCGCAGTGTCCGCCAAAGCAGAAGCCCGCAGCGGCCAGCTTGCTGCCGTCCACGGCCGCGGTTTTCTGAGCGACCAGCGTTTCTAGCGCGGCCTGCATACGGCCCACTTCTGCCGGCGTGTTTATGACTTCCGTCATCAGCGCCCCGGCTTCGTCGGCGTTGGTCGGGCGTTTACCCTGACCGTAAAGATCGGCCACCAGCACCACATAACCTTGTGCGGCAACCCCCTTCGCCTGCTCAATTGCACCGTCCGTCACGCCCATCCAGTTCGGAGCGATGAGGATGCCCGGACGTGCGGCGCTTTGGTTTTCCTGGTAGACCAGAACGCCTTCAAAGGTTTGATTCTCGACCTGGTAAGCGATGGGTGTTGAAATGATTTCTGACATCAGAATTAACCCTTAAATGAAATGTATTAATCTGCAGGTGAATCGTAATTAATTTCATATCGATAGCGAATTGGCAATGCATTAAGTTTACAAGCGCATGAATTGCTATTTAATCGCATTAAAAAAACATTTATTTGTTAACAGTAAATGTTTTCTGTGAACAACTGTAATTATTATTTTTTTAACGACGTATTAAAATGGGCTAACAAAAGAGCCGCGATCTCAGCTTCCAGCGCGGGAGGCATTTCGTGACCCATGCCTTCAATGATCTGCAGTTTTGCGCCCGGGATTGTCTGGCCTATCTCTTTCCCGGCTTCCACAGGGAATAGAGGATCGTCGCTGCCGTGGATCACCAGCGTTGGCGCCGTAATCTGTTTTATCTCATTGCGAAGGTCACCCGTAGCGGCCATGGCTGCAATCTGACGCAGCGTGCCGGAAGCTGAACTGGCGCGAGCGAGAGAGGTTTTTAGCAGCGTGCTGTAATACTCGGCGTCAAAGGGGAGGTGGGTTGAGGCAATACGCCTGAAGAAGGCGAGCTGCTGCTCAAGCCAGGCGCTTTGGCGTGCGTGAGGATCCGGCTTCGGCCCCAGCAGCATCGCCATTACGTCAGCGGCAGGTGGCGGAAGCCGGGGGTTGCCGGTGCTGGACATAATGGCGCACAGCGACAGCGTTTTATGTGGATATTGCGCCGCAAAAAGCTGGGCGACCATACCGCCCATAGAGCGGCCAACGATGTGCGTAGCCTTAATGCCGGCGTTCTCCAGCGTCAGCGCAACATCTGCCGCCATCTCCCGCAGCGTATAGGCGACAGAAATGCTCTGGCCCCGGGAGAGCGCCTGCAGATCGGGCTCGCCCGCCAGGGACAGCACAGGAGACAGCCCGCAGTCGCGATTATCAACCCGTAAAATATAGAACCCGGCGTCCGCCAGGCGCAGGCAAAAGCGCGGCGACCAGCTGATACTTTGGCTGCCAAGCCCCGGCAGAAGCACGATAGCGGGATGAGATTTTTCGCCAAACCCGTCAAAGTAGAGCGAGACGGGCAGGTTAGTAGCGGTGCTCATGGGCGATCCTCAGTTTTTGCTGCCAGCTTTCCAGCAGCTTTTCCAGCGCGGCCTTAATGTTCTTTTCATCCGGCTTTACCTTTTCGAGCACGCTGAATTCAAAAGCAGATTCACCGTACTGGCTCCACGCCTGCTGCAGCGCCTTGTTGCGGTGCTGGCCAAACTTAAGCTCAAATAAGTGGCGGTTTAATACGCCCTGGGCATTCGCCGCGCTGGCAAGTAGCTTATGGCCGGTTTGCCTGTTGGCGATCAAATAGATCCCTGCCGTCGTCGGGCCGTCTTTATAGCTCTGCTTCAGCTCTTTTTTGTTCATCGTTTCAGTCATTTTTGGGTTCCTGATTGCCGAACGCCAGCTGCGCGGCGTAGCGGTGAATATCCTGGGGCCAGCCTTCCGTTGCCGCGCTAAAGGCCGTTTCGTCATCGGCAAAGAGCGCGCGCAGGGCGGTTTCATATTCCGGCAGGTTGCCCGCCAGCTCGTGCATAAACTGGTAGGCGCTTTCGTGCCTGCGGCGTTTGTTGTCTGCCGGTTCAGCGGCTTTTTTTGCCTGCTCAATTAGCCGACGTAACGTCGCGGAAGCGCCGCCGGGCTGGGTGGCCAGCCATTCCCAGTGACGTGGAAGCAGGGTGACCTCCTTCGCTGACACGCCAAGCTTTGGTCTGCCGCGAGGTTTCACGACGGTGGTCTCTGCGTTTTGCCGCTCGGCAAGCTCAGGGTAAGCGGCAATAGCGCTGGCTTCATCCCCGTGTGCGTGGATATCCAGCCGTTTGCCGTTCCGATCGTCGAAGATAAAAATCGGTTCGTCTCCGGTTTGCATTGACCGAAGGGTGCTAAGCAGCTCGCTCAGGCTGCCGCGGGCAATCTGCCGCTGCCGCTGAAAGGCGGTTAAGGTAAGGGAGGTCATCGGTGCGCCTATTTTATCCGGGTAAAAATAGCAGCCTACGCAGGCCGCCAGCTTTTGTCAATTATACCCGGGTAAAATGTATCGGGAGGCGGGGTTAATCCTGGGAGAGCAGATCCTGATAGAGCCCGGAAAGCACGCCGCCGGGCCGGAATTGCTGTTTGATCCAGCGGGTGACCTGGCCCGTTGCCGCATGCTGGGTGGCGAGCAGCATGCGGGAACTCTGGCGGGGATTATGGACCTGGCGAGTCACCAGCAGGCCGCTCTCTACCGCGGAGCGCACCATGTAATCCGGCAAAAAACCGATGCCTTCGCCGAGGATCTGGCACTCGCATTTGGTGCTGAAGTCCGGCACCACAATCGCTTCCTGGCCCTGCAACAGCCAGCCCACCTTTTTGTTGAGGGTGGCGGCGGTGTCCTCGACCATGATGTTCGGGTACAGCCTGAGCTGGCTTTCGGGGAGGGGTTCCTGCACCGCCGCCAGCGGGTGCTCAGGCGCTACGGCGAACACCCAGCGAATACTGCCTATCTCCATATAGTCAATGCCGCCTCCGCCCAGCAGCGCATCTGGCGCGCCAATCGCAATATTCACCTGATTGTTGAGCATTGCGTCCCATACGCCGTTGTACACCTCGGTGGTGATGGCGACCTGGCAGCCGGGAAACTGCTGCTTCAGGATTTTTAGCAGTCTTGCCGTATGGTGTGATGTGTAGAGGAGATGGTTGATGCAAATTCTGATTTTCGCTTCTATTCCCTGAGAAATGGTCTCTATTCCCCGTCTTATCCCCTGGAAATCATTCAGCAAATCACTGGCCTTACGGTAGAGATAGAGGCCGGATTCGGTCAGCTCAATGCTGCGGGTATTACGTACAAACAGCGTCACGTCGAGCCAGGTTTCCATTCGCTTAATGGTGTAGCTGATAGCGGAGGTGGTCACGCCCAGTTCCTCTGCCGCACGGCTGAAACTGCCGTAGCGGGCGGCGCAGGTAAAAGCCTGCAAATTCTCTTCGGTAAAGATGGAGTTCACTCTGTTCTCCCTTTGATGGCGCGCAAAACGAGGAGTCTGGCACAGTTTGAAGACGATTATTAAAAAGTATTCAACAATAGCGCCATCAGCGATGAATCTTTTTTAAGCGGATGTTTTTCCCCCCAGGCCGTTGTTATTCTCGGATTTCAGGAATAACCGCGCACCACAGGAGAACACGATGTCTGAAAAAGAGCTGGTTACCGGGTTTCTGACGGCGGCCTTGAACGGGGAAGCCGCTGAGCTTAAAGCCTGTCTGGAACGTGGGGTGGATATCAATGTCACCAACCGCCAGGGAAGAACGGCGGTAACCCTCGCCAGCCTGGGCAAAAAATATGACTGCGTTGCGCTGTTAATAGAGGCGGGAGCTGACATTAATCTGCAGGATGAAACCTGTTTTAATCCCTTCCTGATTAGCTGCCTGAATGACGATCTCAATCTGTTACGTCTGTTATTACCGGCGAAGCCTGACCTGACTCGCCTGACCCGCTTTGGCGGCGTAGGCATCACGCCCGCCAGCGAAAAGGGGCACGTGGAGATTGTGCGCGAGCTGCTGGCGTACACCGACATCAACGTCAATCACACCAACTTCCTCGGCTGGACGCCGCTGCTGGAGGCTATCGTGCTGAACGACGGCGGTAAAAGGCAGCAGGAGATAGTTTCCCTGCTGCTGGAGCATGGCGCTAATCCTCATATGACGGATAAATACGGCAAAACGCCGCTGGAGCTGGCCGAAGAGAAAGGCTTCCGCGAAATTGCTCAATTGTTGAGAGAGGCGGGCGCATAGCGGCCGCAAACCTTATGTTCATAAATATCTCAGGGTAGAAAAATAAAAATGACTGAAAGAGAAAAAAGCCGTCGCGACTTTATCAGCGGCAGCGGCAAGCTCGCCGCAGCCTGTGCGCTGTTCGGGGCTAGCGGAACCGCAGTCTGGGCTGCGAATGCCCCGGCCAGGGGTTGTGAGAGCGGTAATCAGATGAAAGCCATTAGCGAAAAACACTACTACCTGGATAACGTTCTGCTGGAGACCGGGTTTAACTACGAGGGCGAAACCGCCGTCAGTACCCGCACCGAGCTGCACACGCTTGAAATCAAAGAGGGCAAAATTGCGGCATTGCTTGCAAATAAATCGCACCCTGATAGCTCGCTGCACGCTTACGATGCCGGCGGCAAACTGCTGCTCCCGGCGATGCGCGATATGCACATTCACCTGGATAAAACCTTCTACGGCGGCCCATGGCAGGTACATAACCGCCCGGAAGGCACCACCATCATGGATATGATCGCCTACGAGCGCAAAATTCTGCCTGAGCTGCAGCCTTACACCCGCGAGCGTGCCGGAAAGCTTATCGACCTGATTCAGTCCAAAGGCTCAACCATCGCCCGCAGCCACTGCAATATTGAACCCGTCTCAGGCCTGAAAAATCTTGAAAACCTGCAGGCGGTGCTGGAGCAGAGAAAGTCCGGGCTAAGCTGTGAAATTGTCGCGTTTCCGCAGCATGGTTTACTGCTTTCAAAGTCCGAACCCTTGATGCGCGAAGCGATGCAGGCCGGGGCCCACTACGTGGGTGGTCTGGATCCGACCAACGTTGACGGTGCGATGGAAAAGTCTCTCGATACCATGTTCCAGATTGCGCTCGATTATGACAAAGGCGTGGATATCCACCTGCATGAAACCAGCCCGGCGGGCGTCGCGGCGGTGAATTACATGGTGGAAACGGTTGAGAAGACCCCACAGCTCAAGGGCAAGCTGACCATCAGCCACGGTTTTGCGCTGACCACCCTCACGCCGCAGCAGGTGGATGACATCGCCACTCGCATGGCGGCCCAGCAAATTAGCCTCGCCTCTACCGTGCCTCTCGGCACTTTGCATATGCCGCTTAAACAGTTGCAGCAAAAGGGCGTGCTGGTGATGACCGGCACCGACAGCGTGATTGACCACTGGTCGCCTTACGGGCTGGGGGATATGCTGGAAAAAGCCAACCTATACGCGCAGCTTTACGTTCGCCCGAGCGAGCTTAGCCTGTCGCGTTCGCTGGCGATTGCTACCGGCAACATTTTGCCGCTGGACGATAAAGGCAAACAGGTGTGGCCGAAGGCAGAGGACGAAGCCAGCTTCGTGCTGGTGGATGCATCCTGCTCCGCAGAGGCCGTGGCGCGTATTTCTCCTCGTACCGCAACGTTCCATCAGGGGAATTTAGTCTGGGGAAGCGTGATTTAACGCGATCTAAAATAGCCTGCAAAAGCAGGCTATTTTTTACCTCTTATCTGACAACGAAGACCGGCAAGCGAGCGTGGCGAATAATGCTGGAGGCGTTAGATCCCAGCAGATGAGTGGTAATAGACGGATTCTTGGAGCCCACAATAATCACATCGGCGTGGATCTCCTGCGCAACCTCATTCACTTCATCCCGCACCGAACCGTAGCGAATTTCCAGCACCACGCGCTCTTTGGGCAGAGAGAAATGCCCACGTAATTCTTCCATCTTTTCTTCGGCATTTTTCTTCAGGTACTCGTCGAATTTACGGATGTCAGAGGAAAAACCATGGGTATTAAACAGCGGGGATTTAGGCAGAACGTACAAAAGATGGAGGGTGCCCTCAGACTCCTTTGCCAGATATTCAGCATGGCGAATGGCTTTATCCGTCAGCTCCATTTCAAAAACATCTACCGGCATTAAGATGGTTTTATACATCGTTAATCTCCTTTTGGTCACGTTTCCTCTATCCTGGCACAACGTGGCGGGAACGCCGTGATCTAAGCCATTCTTTTGCCCTGGCCCGTTTGCGGTAATAACGCCACCGCCCGGAGGTTACGCTGTACCATGACTGGCTGGTGACAGAGACAGGCGCTAAGCTTAAGTGATGGAAAAACTAAACGAATTAAAGCGTGCAAAAAGACTGGCGCTCTCGCTTTTGCTGACTGCCGCCGCGACGTTTGTCGCCACTTTATTCCTGCCGCCCAGTTTCTGGGTTAGCGGCCTGAAAGCTATTTCCGAGGCGGCGATGGTCGGCGCGCTGGCGGACTGGTTTGCGGTGGTGGCGCTGTTTCGTCGCGTACCCATCCCGTTTATTGCCCGGCATACGGCTATTATCCCGCGAAATAAAGACCGAATCGGCGAGAACCTTGGCAAGTTTGTGCAGGAGAAGTTTCTCGACACCCAGTCGCTGATTGACCTTATCCGTCGCCATGAACCGGCGCAAATGATGGGAAACTGGTTTCGCCAGCCGGACAATGCGCAGCGGGTCGGGCAGCACTTGCTCAGGGTCATGGAGGCGTTTTTATCGCTGACGGACGACGCGCGAATTCAGAGCCTGATACGCCGCGCGGTGCACAAGGCGATTGATAAAGTCGACCTCAGCTACTCCAGCGCGCTGCTGCTGGAGAGCCTGACCAAAAACAATCGCCACCAGGCGCTCCTCGACTCGGTAATTTCTCAGCTGCTGGCGCTGCTGGAGAAGCCGGCCAGCCGTGAGTTTATTGCCCGCCAAATCATACACTGGCTTGAAACTGAACACCCGGTGAAGGCCAGAGTGCTGCCAACTGAATGGCTGGGAGAGCAAAGCGCGGAGCTGGTGTCCGATGCGGTGAATTCCCTGCTTGATGACGTCAGTCAGGACAAAACGCACCAGCTTCGTCGCGCCTTTGACAGCGCCGTTCAGCGACTTATCGACACGTTAAAAAATGACCCTGAAATGGCCGCCAGAGCGGAAACGATCAAAAGTTATCTGAAGCAGGATGAGAAGTTTAACCTCTACCTCGGCGAGCTCTGGAACGATCTGCGCGGCTGGCTGAAAACCGACATCGCAAGCGAGGACTCCAGGCTGCAAAAACGCATTGCCGAAGCAGGGCAGTGGCTGGGGGAAACGCTGATGGCTGATGCCTCGCTCCGGGCTTCGCTGAATGAACATCTCGAGCAGGCGGCAAGGCACGTTGCACCCGATTTCTCTGCGTTTCTCACCCGTCATATCAGCGATACGGTGAAAAGCTGGGACGCAAAAGATATGTCGCGCCAGATTGAGCTGAATATTGGCAAAGACCTGCAGTTTATCCGTATCAACGGCACGCTGGTGGGGGGCTCAGTCGGGCTCTTGCTGTATTTACTTTCACAGCTGCCGGCTGTGGTTGCGGGCTGGGGGCTTCGGTTTTAATACACGGGACGTAAAGCCCCGTGGGTTCAACGAAGTGGAGCAAGCTGTCAGTCAAAGATACTCTTTGAGGAAGGCCAGCCCCTCTTTTAACGCCGCCTCTCCCTCAGGGTGAGACGTTTTGTCCTTAAAGAATTGAATAAAACCATGCTGCTGCTTTTCAAATATCCGGATGCTGGCTTCCACGCCTGCTTTCTGCAGGGCATCAACATAAGCAATACAGCCATCAGCGAGGGGATCATAACTGCCGACAGAAACTAACGTGGGAGGAAGACCAGCCAGCTTTGCATGAGCAGGTGAGAGCAGCGGATCGTCAAGCTCCATGCCCCTCGGGATATAACACGCCATCACATTTTTCATGACTTCCAGGGTAGGGAAGTTGGTCTCGCCATACTGCGAAAACGAATTTGTCGTCAGGTCAAGATCTGCCACCGGGTACATCAGCCACTGCGCGCGAATGGTCACCGCCTGATTATCGTTTGCCAGCCTGCTGACCACCGCAGCGATGTTGCCGCCGGCGCTGTCTCCGGCGACAGCAATTCTTTGATTATCGATGCCGAGGGTGACCGCATTGCCGTAAATCCACAGCAATGCGCCGTACACATCCTCAATGCCGCACGGGGCCGGGTATTCCGGGGCAAGGCGGTAGGCAACGGAAACCACCATTGCGCCGGTGCCGTTTGCCATGGCGCGAGCCAGGACATCATGGGTATCCAGATCGCCGGATACCCATCCTCCGCCATGGGCAAAAAGTATGGCCGGAAGCTTTCCTTGCTGACTGGCGTTTGTCGGCGTGTAGAGGCGAACTTCAATCCTTCTTCCCGCTGACAGCGTGATTTTACGCGTTTCCAGTTTTTTAATAACGTCGGGTTCTCCGGCCATGGGGATCATGGCCCGATAGTCGCTACGCATCTGTCGGACAAATTCGTACAAAGGAAGGGTGAGCATTAGCGTCTCCAGAGTCATGGGTAAGGGGGCACAGCAGGCGGCTACCTGCCGTGTCCAGGGCGCTGATTATTCTTTACCAACGGTAAAGGTGTTTCCTTCCCCGGCATGATGCCGAATCACCCATTTTCCGCTGGCGCGGAAAGAGGCCGCTGAGGCATAGGTATCTTCCATAAACTGGAAATAGACAATTTTGCCGTTTTCGACCCGTGCTTTAATGGCGAAGGGGGAGGTGAAGGTCTGGTTTAACGCCACGGAGGTATAGGTGAACTGGCCAAAAACCGCCACCACGTCTTGCTCGGCAAAAAGATCGCTGATAGCAAAGTTATCGACATGCCAGTAGGTTCCTACGTTAGAGAACGTATCGATATAAACCTGCCGCCCTTTAGTGGTGCCCGCCCAGGGTTCAATCTGCTTTAACTCCGGGTTTTCAAAGTTAAGCGACGTGTAGGTGGCATGCTCATCCACCAGCAGATTTGCTGCATTTGCGACGCTATCTTTGTCCGTATTTAACAAAAAGGCGTAGACCACATCTTTCGGTAACCCGGTAGTCAGCGCTTTTTGGATGGCTTGATTTTTCTCACTCATAGAGACCTCATTGCTTTCTCCAGCCGCTGAATGCGTGCCGGAGAAAGCTTGTGAATGAAAGATTATTTAGCAGTTAGCTTGTTAAAGCTGGTCATCAAATTGCGGTAGTCCGGGATATGGTTCGCAAACAGCGCACCCAGGCCTTCAATATCATTGCGCCAGTCGCGGTGAAGTTCGCAGGCTACGCCGAACCAGCTCATAAGCTGCACTCCAGCCTGTGACATGCGATCCCACGCCGCATGGCGGGTGATCTCATTAAACGTCCCGGAAGCATCGGTGATGACAAATACGTCAAAACCTTCTTCAATGGCAGACAGCGCCGGAAACGCGACACAAACTTCCGTGACCACACCGGCGATCAGCAGCTGTTTTTTACCGGTGGCCTTGATGGCCTTAACAAAGTCTTCATTGTCCCAGGCGTTGATATTGCCCGGGCGAGCAATGTAAGGCGCATCGGGGAAAATCTCTTTCAGCTCCGGCACCAGCGGCCCGTTTGGACCCTCTTCGAAGCTGGTGGTAAGCACGGTTGGCAGCTTAAAATACTTAGCCAGGCTCGCCAGAGCCAGCACGTTATTTTTGAACTTGTCCGGCTCGATATCACGGACTAAGGACAGCAATCCGGTTTGATGATCGACCAGCAGGACGGCTACGTCGTTCTTATCCAGCCTGATGTATGGCTTACTCATGATTAACTCCTTTCATTGAGAACAAGGTGCATTGCACCGGAACTCGCCATTCATAAATAGAACAATGAAGGCGCAAAAATAAGCGTAATTGAGAAGACGTAATTGCTGTAGAGGCGATAACAGGCATCAGTGTTCTACTTTTGGAACATGGCCGAAAAAGGGAAAGGCCGACTTATTTACTGGCAGTTTAGTTGAGAGGAACTACTATTGCCCCAGGGCTGTGGACTTGATGTCTGCAGTGACTGAGAGAGTAACCCTAAAGAAAGGACTTGATATGAAAGCATTCGCTGCTATTTCCACCCTGGCGCTGGCCAGTTTCTCTTTTTCCGCCGCCGCAGCCGTTCCTGAAACGATTGCCGTCTATGCCACGCAAAAATCAGATGGCTCAATGTCCGTCGGCGGGAAAAGCGCCTATACCAAAACCTTTGAAGTGATGGTGGCAAACCTCTCCGATAAGGACGTTGACTTGTCGAAAGTCTGCCTGAAAGCCACTGCCCCGGATCATAAAGAGTTTAAGCTGGATACCGTGGATGAAGACCTGACGAAAGGCCACCTGAAGGCAGGTAAAACGGTTAAAGGGATGGCCGTCTTCGCCTCTGAAGATGCGGCGGTTTATCGTGCGGCGCTGGTGACCCTGTCCGACGAATGTAAGTAATCTTATTGGGCAGCCCTTATGGGCTGCTATCTTCTGGCCAGTCCAATGAATCTCAACCATTTCTGTTATTTACTTCTGGTGCTTGCGGCTATCGCCAGCGCATGGATGCCCACTCCTTTTGTTATCTGGCTGCTGCTGGTGAATGTGCTCACGCTTGCCGTTTACGGTGGAGATAAGCTGGCTGCGGTTAAAGCCTGGCGACGTGTGCCGGAGATAACATTGCTTGTCTTTGGTCTTGTCGGCGGCTGGCCCGGTGCGATGTTGGGCCAGCAGCTTTTTCGACATAAAACGCAAAAGCGGCCTTTCAGGCGCTGGTTTTTTATCAGCGTGGTGCTGAATCTTGCCTTTGTGTGTGGCGTTGGGTATTGGTTTTATCTTAGTTAAATGGGGAGCAGGTCAAAGGGCCTCTTTATGCCACTTGATTTGGGGGATATCGCTGAGTTGACGGAGAGATAACCCAGGACAGCAAAATCCAGCCATTTCAGGGAAAACGAAGGAAAATTCACTAGAGGTGTGTTGACTTGAAAATGGTACGCCCTACAGGGTTCGAACCTGTGACCTACGGCTTAGAAGGCCGTTGCTCTATCCAGCTGAGCTAAGGGCGCACTGGGGAATGCAGCTTAGTGCGGGTTGGATTATACGGTCAGCACCTCTTGAGTCAATGGCTTTTCAACCACCTGCGCGACAATTGAGCATAAAGCCACATCAGAGCCTGACAGCGGGGCGCGCATCTGACAAAATAGAGCCAATCCCCTTCCTTTAAGTTTACAGACGGAATTCTCTCTCTGATGGCAGCAAAGATTATTGATGGTAAAACGATTGCGCAGCAGGTACGGCTTGAAGTTGCTGAAAAAGTAAAAGCCCGAATTGCCGCAGGAAAACGTGCCCCTGGTCTGGCCGTTGTACTGGTGGGAGCGAACCCTGCATCCCAGATTTATGTCGCGAACAAACGCAAAGCCTGTGAAGAGGTCGGTTTCGTTTCCCGCTCTTACGATATGCCAGAAACCACCAGCGAGGTGGAGCTGCTGGGGCTGATTGACGCTCTTAATGCTGATAAGGAGATTGACGGCATTCTAGTCCAGCTGCCGTTACCCGCCGGGATTGATAACGTTAAAGTGCTTGAGCGTATCGATCCGGACAAAGACGTAGACGGCTTCCACCCGTATAACATTGGTCGCCTGTGCCAGCGTGCGCCGCGCCTGCGCCCGTGCACGCCGCGCGGTATCGTTACGCTGCTTGAGCGTTACAACATCGACACCTACGGCCTGAATGCGGTGATCATTGGCGCATCCAACATCGTGGGTCGCCCGATGAGCATGGAGCTGCTGCTGGCCGGCTGCACCACCACCGTGACGCACCGCTTCACCAAAAACCTGCGTCAGCACGTTGAGAACGCGGACCTGGTGATTGTGGCGGTGGGCAAACCGGGCTTTATTCCGGGCGAGTGGATTAAAGAAGGCGCAATCGTGGTGGACGTCGGCATTAACCGCCTGGAAAGCGGGAAAGTGGTTGGCGACGTGATTTATGATGAAGCGGCCGCCAAAGCCTCGTATATTACGCCGGTTCCGGGTGGCGTTGGCCCTATGACGGTTGCCACCCTAATCCAGAATACCTTGCAGGCCTGCGAGGAATATCATGATGTCGATGGAGAGTAATAATGGCGACCTTCTCATTAGGTAAACATCCCCACGTTGAACTGTGCGACCTGCTCAAGCTGGAAGGCTGGTGCGAAAGTGGCGCACAGGCAAAAGCGGTGATTGCCGAAGGCCTCGTGAAGGTGGACGGTGAAGTCGAAACCCGCAAGCGCTGCAAAATTGTCGCGGGTCAGACCGTAACCTTCGAAAGCCTGAGCATCACCGTTCAGCCTTAAGCCTGCCTGGCCCTCTCCTTCGCGGAGAGGGTGGGATGAACTCTCCTTGCTGCAGAGGGAAGGAGAGTTAAATAAGCCTTCATTCTGTAGATCTAAAACCACATCAACACCAGGCTTAAAACCTGCGTCACTTCAAATATTCGATAACAATATGGCAACAGCGCATAATTCAGTTGCGGGGCAAAATACGTTTCGGCACTCTGAGTAGAACGTTCTACTAGAACGTTCTACTTAACATAAAAACGCGTGAACAGACAAAACGCGGTTACTGCGTCTGCACCGGGGGAAACGTCCATGAGCCTGTTGTCCAGTGTTGTAAAATCGTTATCAAAGCTTTCCATGATTGGCCGCGCTTTAATGCTGCCTATCTCTCTGCTGCCCGCCGCAGGTTTACTGCTGGCGTTCGGCGATAAGTTTCACTTACCGTTGATGATGAACGCGGGCGGGGTCATCTTTGATAACCTGCCCATGCTGTTCGCCATCGGTTCCGCCGTGGGCCTGGCCTCGGAGTCCGGGATTGCCGCGCTCTCTGCGTCGGTGTCGGTGTTTATCATCAATATCACCATCGGCACCGTGATGCACATCACGCCGGAAATGGCCTCTGCGGGCGGTAAATATGCCATGGTTGTCGGTATTCCGACGCTGCAAATGGGCGTTTTTGGCGGGCTTATCTCCGGTATTCTGGCGGCGTGGTGCTACAACAAGTTCCACACTATGCAGCTGCCGGAGTTCCTGGGCTTCTTCTCCGGCAAACGGTTTGTCGCTATCGCCACGGCATTCCTCTCCTTCCTTCTGGGGATGGTGCTGCCGTGGGTCTGGTCCTATATTCAGTCCGGCATCGATGCGCTGTCGGTGGTGGTGAACGGGGATAATCAGGCCGCGTCGACCTTTATCTTTGGCCTGGTTGAACGTGCGCTTATCCCGCTGGGCCTGCACCATATCTGGTACCCGTCTTTCTGGTACTCCTTCGGGGAATACACTACCCATTCCGGGCAGGTGATCCACGGCGACCAGACGATTTGGTTCAAAATGCTGGAAGAGGGCGTGAAGTCCTTCAGCAGCGAAAGCTACCAGAATGCCGGTAAGTTTATGCAGGGCGAGTTCCCGCTGATGCTGTTCGCGCTGCCTGCCGCCTGCCTGGCGATGTACCACGAAGCCAACACCAAGAATAAGAAAATTGCCTCCGGTATTCTGTTCTCCGCGGCGCTGACCTGCTTCCTTACGGGTATCACCGAGCCGGTCGAGTTCACCTTTATCTTTGTCGCGCCGATCCTGTATGTGTTCAACGCGGTGATGGCCGGCCTGTCCTACATGTGCATGTACCTGCTGCATGCCCATATCGCCAAGTCGTTCTCCGCCGGGATGATCGATTACATCTCCTTCGGCATTCTGCCGTCCTTTAACGGCTACCAGACTAACTTCCTGATGGCGGTGGTGGTGGGCGTGCCGATGGCGCTGATCTACTACTTCACCTTCCGCTTCGTGATCCGCCGCTTTGACGTGAAAACGCCGGGCCGCACCGAAGTGACCGCTAATGCCGGGGATAAGACTGATACCGAGCTGGCTGGCGATATCATCGGCCTGCTGGGTGGGGCGCCAAATATCAGCTCCGTCGGCTCCTGCATCACCCGTCTGCGTCTGGAAGTGGACGACAGTTCGATGGTCGACAAAGACGGCCTCAACAGCCTGGGCGCGCGCGGCGTGGTGTTCGTCGGTGACTCAGGGATCCAGGTGATATTTGGTGCCAGAGCGCAATTTATTGCGCAGACGATGTCGACGATGATCGGTAAATAATGTAATACCTTTCAGCCTCCTGTATGTTTCTGGAGGCTGAAATTTATGGATGCGCGGTTGCAGGAGTGGAATGAAAAAGGTCAATATCATTGATGTCGCGGAGCTGGCGGGCGTATCGGTTTCGACCGTTTCGCTGGTACTGCGTCAGAAAGGCAAGATCTCCGAGGCGACGATTGATAAGGTCAACGCCGCCATTAAAACGTTGGGCTATGTGCACAACGTTGCTGCCGCTAACCTTCGCTCCAGCACCTCCAACCTGATTGGCCTGATCATCCGCGATTTTAACAACTCTTTCTCGGTCAACGTCACCGCAAGTGTGGTTCAGCAGCTTGAAAAGCAAGGCTATATGGTATTTCTCGGCCAGCCGCGTGATGACGAACAGCAGCTTCGCAATTGCCTGACGTCGTTTCATCAGCAGGGGGTTGCCGGAGTGATTTATCTGGCTGCCGACAGCCATTCCGCTGAGGTGCCTCAGGCTATCTCCGAATGCCCGCTCCCCACGGTCATTATCTCTGAATCAACCATTACCAGCGCGCGCGACGTCATTGGGCGGGATAATCGCCAGGCAGGTAATCAGGCCACGCGTTTTCTCATTGAGCGCGGGCATCGAAATATCGCCTGGCTCGGCGGCACGAGAAGCTGCCTGATCCGCTCCGAGCGGCTATCGGGCTACCGTAATGCTTTACAACAATATGGTTTGCCGTTCAGGGAAGAGTGGGCGCCGGAGTGTGCGGACGATACCTCGGCATCGGCCTTTGCCACGCGCATGATGCTGGAAAAAAGCAACCAAATTACCGCCATGCTGTGTCATTCACCGGCGGCGATTATCGGCGCTATCACCGGCATTCAGCAGGTCGGCCGCACGGTAGGGAAGGACGTCTTCTTAACGCAGCAGGTCTCGCTGATTGGCTTCGAGGACATGATGTACATTAATCTCACCTCGCCGAGCTTTACCTATGTTTCGGCCTCCAGCGAAGAGACCGGGTGGCAGGCCGCTTCCCTGATTGTCAGCAAAATCAAACAGCCGGAACTCCCCGCGCAGAGAATTATTATTTCCGGCGAATTGGTGCCGCGCGAATCGGCGTAATCGAAAGAGTAAGTTTTTCTCATTATTGGTGATGCTATTTCTCCCCTGATAATTAATTCTATTTTATTAACCTTGCTTAAGCGCAGCCTTTTTACCTTTCTGTTTTTGCTGAGTTTTACTTAAATACCCGAAGGAAAAATGTGGTCAGCCCGGACCTTTGCAGGCAAGAAAGGGATTCAGGAAGCAAAGTTTTACCGCTCGAAGGGGAATTAAGCCGGCCCTCTGCCAGAGAGAGCGGGAAAACAGGAGGGGGCCGTTGGCCCACCTCCTCAATTTTTGCTCCGGCAGCGAGAGCGGAAGAAAAAGAGAATTAACGGTGGAACTCCCCGGCGGCTTCCGGCTGGTATTGCAGCGCCAGAACTTCGAGGTGAGTCTGGCCGCCGTTTGGCAACGTCCAGTTGATGGTGTCACCCACCCGCAGGCCCAGCAGCGCGGCGCCAACCGGCGCCATCACGGAAAGCTGATTGTCGCTGTCGGTCAGGTTCGCCGGGTAAACCAGCGTGCGAACGTGGACTTCCTGGGTGCTCAGGTCACGGAATTCTACGCGGCTGTTCATGGACACAACGTCCGGCGGCATATTTTCCGGGCTGCACATCTCAGCGCGATCCAGTTCAGCGTTTAGCGCCTCTGCCAGCGGGGCTTTGGCGTACTGCGGCTGTTCCAGCAGGCGGTCAAGGCGTTCGGCATCTAGTTCGTTAATGATGATGGCAGGTCTGGACATAGTTCTCTCCATGTAAAAAACAGGGCACTCATGTGCTGAAATCGTACAAAGAAAAACCCTCACCGAAACCGGCGAGGGTTGTACATGTAACCTCGATGATACTGAGCTTAGTCTTCAGTTGAAAGCGAGATCGGTCAAATTTTGATTTTACCCACTCTGCTTACAAAATCACGCTGCCCAGCGCCGCCAGCAGGAAGGCGATAGTCCCGATCAGCGTTTCCATCACGGTCCAGGTTTTCAGCGTCGTTTTCTCATCCATCTCCAGGAAGCGGCCTACCAGCCAGAAACCTGAGTCGTTCACATGAGACAGCACGGTGGCGCCGCCAGCGATGGCAATAACGATAAAACAGAGATCGAACTGGCTGAGGCCGGTTGTCGCTTCGACCATCGGTGAGACCAGCGCCGCGGTGGTGGTCAGCGCAACCGTTGCCGAGCCCTGTGCCACGCGAAGGGCGGTCGAGATAACGAATGCCGCAACGATCACCGGCATGCCTGTGTCCGAGAGCACGCCAGCCAGCGCATCGCCAATACCGCTCGCGCGCAGTACGCCACCAAACATGCCGCCCGCGCCCGTCACCAGGATGATGCCGCAGATAGGGCCGAGCGCGCCTTCGCAGACTTTTTCCAGGTGCTGGCGGCTGTGTTTGCCGCTGAAAACTATCAGCGCAAAAAATACGGTGATCAGCAATGCAATCGGCGTTTTGCCCAGCATGCGCAGGAAGTTTACCAGCGTGTTGTCCGCGCTGACCCAGCCGAGTACCGCGGCGGTATTGAGGCCGGTGTCGAGGAAGATCAGCACCAGCGGCAGCAGTAAAATCGTCATCACCATACCGAACGACGGCGGCTGATGATTCTCGTCCACCTCGATTTTGCCGAGGAAGGAGCTCGGTAGCGGAATATCGAATTTCTTCCCGGCATACAGCCCGAAGAGATAGGCGCCGATGTACCAGGTCGGGATGGCGATAATCAGCCCCACGACGACCAGCAGGCCGATATTCGCCCCCAGCAGTTCACTGGCGGCAACCGGGCCTGGATGCGGAGGCAAAAGCGCGTGCATTACCGCAAAGGCCCCGGCGGCCGGGAGGGCATATTTTAGAGTCGAGCCACCAAATTGCTTAGCCACGCTGAAAATAATCGGCAGCATCACCACCAGGCCCGCATCGAAGAAGATCGGGAAGCCAAACAGCAGCGACGCGACGCCAAGCGCGAGAGGCGCACGGTGGGAGCCGAAGGTGCCTACCAGCGTATCGGCCAGTACTTTCGCCCCGCCGGAGATCTCCAGCAGTCGGCCGATCATCGCCCCCCAGCCCAACCAGTAAGGCAACGCCCGCCAGCGTGCTGCCGAAGCCGCCCAGAATTGTTGGAACAATTTTATCGAAGGGCACTCCCGTCACGAGCGCAACAATGACGCTCACCAGTGTCAGCGCCAGGAAAGCATGTACGCGAAAACGCATGATCAAAACGAGCAGCAGCACGACGGAACAGGCTGCGATGCCCAGCAGGGTTCCAGCGCCTAAACTTGTTGTTATTTCGGTCATTTTATTTCCCCAGAGCCGAATTTTTAGATGAATACACCGGTTATGTGTCATCAGGTGAAGCTGATACCGGTAACATGATATCGGTAACATTGGGGAGGCTGTAAACGAACTCTGTCATGTTTGTTAACATTTTGGGATGAAGTTCAAACAATCAAAATAATCAGAGCGAAAGGTGAGCGGAATAATTGTTTGGTTGAGCGAAATCTGACAAGCGCCCGGCCTGAACGGCCTTTGGGGTTAAGGAGGAGCGGGCCGCCATTTCGCAGAGGCCCGCCCGATACTAACGAACATTTTGCTCTGCTATCGGCAGCAGAAGCTCTTTGAGGATCTCATAGCGCTGCTGAGGTGAGAGCCAGACGAAGCCCAGCAGCTTCTGCTTTTTACCCTCGCGCTCAAACTGAGATTTTAGCTGCAGTAGATAGCGTTTTGTTCTGTTCATGGTGACCTCCAGTGCTGTTACCTGAAGGCTATAACCAAAAAACCTGAACAAATAGTGATGCGATTAATTTTTGACTTCAGTATTTAAGCGCTCAGTAGCCAACCGCATCCAGACGGAAGCTTTTCCCGCAGTTTCCCGGGTGTTTTTGCGGCGCAAACGAGGCGCCCTGCAGCGGCTGGTTGATCTTATCCGCCAGCAGCGAGATCTGCATTTCGGTGAGGTAGGCAGGATTTCCGTCGCAGGTAAGCTTGATGGCATCCACAGCGTCGCTGCCCCAGCTTTGCTTCACGGCTTTATTGAATGCCTTACGCGTCACTACCTGGCCGTAGTTCCGGGCAAGAAATTTTCCGAACTCGCTCTGCTTCACTTCACCGTTAAGCCGCACCATGGTGCCGAAATAGTCGTCCGGGTTAAAACCAAAGCAAACGCCGTGTTTCGCGTATTCGTAACGCTCAAGGCAGGACTGGCCGCCGGCACCAGGCATCACGCCCGCCAGCTTTGCGGCCATGTCGGCGGACAGTCGGGTGTCCGGCGCCGCACATTTATTTGAGGCTCTTGCTTCGGCCATATTCGGGATCGGGCGAGTCGCGCAGCCGTAGCGCATCCAGCGTTTTTCATCCACGCCGCGAGCCGAGATGGATTTTGGCAAGCCAGGCCAAAGGCCATGAACGGTAAGGAATGCGCTTTTATCGGCCTGTTCCTGCTGAGATTGACACTCCGCAGGCTCGTTGCGGTTGCGATCGTGCATGCTCTGGCAGAAGCCGGTTTGCCAGGAAAGGGCCAGCACGTAGCGGTCAAAATCCCCGTACTGGCTGGGCTGCAGAGAGCCGGCATGGGCGGCAACAGCAGGGAGCAGGGCGGCGGTGAGCAGTAACGCTTCTTTCCACGGTGAGTTCATACGGGATTCCGTGCGTGAATTAGGGGTTGATGTTGATGATTAAACCATAAAAAAAGCCGATCGGCTTTAGCTGACCGGCTTCTGCGTTTATCGGGACAAGCAAGATTCAGGGAGTGAGCGAGCCCGCAGCGTTAGCTCCAGAGCGCCAGAATCGGCCAGCCCACCAGCAGCAGCATAGCGATATAGATAACCCCAAAAATGGCGCCCAGCCGCCAGTAATCTTTTGACTTAACGTAGCCGCAGCCGTAGATAATCACGCCCGGCCCGGTGGCATAAGGCGTCAGGCAGCCCATGATACCAATAGAGAGTACGAGCAGGATGCACAGGTGCTCCATGGGGACGCCCGGGATGCCTTTGCCGACGGCAAGGATCACCGGGAGCATAGTTGCCGTATGCGCCGACAGGCTGGCGAAAAGATAGTGGGCAAAGTAGAACACCAGCACCAGGACTATCACGGTGGTATTTGGCGCAAAGCCTTCCAGATGCGTGCTCATCGTGTTGGCGAACCAGTCGATAAAGCCCGAGCGGGTCAGGCCGCTGGCCATGACCACCAGCGTTGACAGGTTCACCAGCGTATTCCAGGCGCTGTGATATTTGGTTATCTCTTTCCAGGGCACGACGTGCAGCGCCAGCATCAGGGATACCGCCAGCAAGCCAACGGCGGTGGCATCAATTATTTTACCGCCAAACACCCAAAGGCCGAGGCTAAGCAGCACCAGGGCGATCAGCGTAAACTCCTTGCGCGTTAGGGACCCCATCTCTTTTAACGCTTCACCCGCCCAGCTGGAAACCTCTTCGCTATGGGTAACTTCGGGTTTATAGAGAACGTAAGAAAGCCAGGGGGCCACGATCAGCAAAATGACACCGACCGGCAGGAAGCTGAGGAACCACTGCAGCCAGCCTATCTGTATGCCCGCGATCTTATTCACAAACTCCAGGCCCAGCACGTTAGGCGCTGCGCCGGTGACAAACATGGAGGAACTGAGGCTGGTACTGATGACCATCATCCACATCAGGTAGCCGCCGATGCGGCGTGAGGAGGGATCGTTGGGGAAGGATTTGAACAGCGGCGGCAGATTTTTAATGACCGGGAAAACGGTCCCGCCCGTACGAGCGGTATTCGAGGGCGTGAAGGGCGCAAGAAGGATATCGATAATGACAATCGCATACCCTAACGTCAGCGTGCGTTTCCCCATAAACTTGACCATAAACAGGGCTATCCGGCGGCCCAGGCCGGTGACTTCGTAGCCCAGCGCAAAAATAAAGGCGCCGAATACCAGCCAGACGGTGGTGCTTGAGAACCCGGCCAGCCCCCATTTTAACGCCTGCTTGCCCGCTTTAAAGGCGGGGTCCGCCAGTTCCGAGGCGTCGAACAGGAGATAATTGCTGCCAATGACGCAGATGGTCACGGCGATAAAACTGATGGCGGTTGCCGGGATAGGCTCGAGGATCATTCCGACGATCATGGCGACAAAGACGGCGAAAAAGTGCCAGGCTTGAGGAGGCATGCCGTCAGGAACCGGAATGAGCAGCATCACGGCCATGACCAGCAGCGGGGCCAATAATTTCCATATTTTATCTTTTGAAACAGACATAACTGATTCTCCAGGGGCGGTTTTATAGTGATGTTGGTGTGGTGTTGAAAGATGAAATTTCGGCTAAAAACCAGGTGACGATCAGCAGATCGGCACTGCCACCCGGGCTGAGGTTGCGTGCAATGCACTGCCGATCGAACCTCTGTAAGCGGGGAAGATTAGCGGCCTGCCGCATCCCTCCCTGGCGCAGCAGGCGTTTTGCGGTGCGCTTAATCCATTCCAGGCCTTCAATGCCGCCGCGCGAGGCGACGTTGGTGTCGTCATTGCTGGCGATTAACAGCAGCAGGGTATCGAGCAGGGCAAGATCCGGGTTTGAGCCCGCAGCCTGTTGCGCTTTAAAGTGCGGCAGAGCCAGCTCAATCACCAGCGGGTAGCCCGCTTCTGCCTGACCCCGCGCGCCTGTCAGGCCAAACTGCCGGTAGAGACGCTTTCCCGCTGTCTCCATCCCATTGTGTTTTAACAATTCACGCTCGGTTAACCCGCGGCAAAAAGCGGCGACGGTGCTGCAAATGCTTTCTGGCGAAATGTTTTGGCGTTGGGCGTACAGGCGGCCAATGGCGGCGAACACCAGGCCGAGGGAAAAAAGAGTGCCTTTGTGGGTGTTAACTCCCGCCGTGACGTTAAACATGGCCTCTTCGCAGGCCAGACCCACCGGGCGAAGTACGCTGAGCACCTCACTCTCTCTGAGGTGGAGGGTCAACGCGCCCTGTTCCATAAACCTTGCCAGCCAGCGGTAAATCACCCTGGCGCTGCGGTAAAAGTCTTCGATCGTCATATCCCGGTGGGCTCCGCAGTTGTCGCGATCGACCAGGCCGGGTTTCGGCGAAAGATTGACCTCCGCGAGCATGGCCTGGTATGCCTTTTCACAGTACCAGGCCACTATTTGCCGGGGGAGGGGCGTTTTTCTACCGTCGGCTTGCGTAGTCGGCATCATTTAACAGTGACTCCATCCTGGCGGTAAGATCCTGAAGCGAATGCGTTTGCGCGCGAGCGCAGCAGGATGCCTCCTGCTGGCAGAGCAGACACTCTCTCGGCGGCAGAGAAAAATCCTTGCGCGACAGGATGTGGCCTTCAGCATCAAGCACATCAATATCCCAGAGCCTGCCAAGCGGATGCGACTGCTCAAGATCGATGGCGGCCCGTTTGACCTGATTCGCCGGAGCAGCGATCGCCAGCAGCCCTTCCGGGCCGGTTATCAGCGGGAAACAGGCCTGCTGCCTGATTTCCCAACCTCCTGCCTGAGCAAGCCGGCGCAGCGCCCGGATCCCGTGATTAAAGATGCGGCGCGTTAGCTCGCTGTCTTTAACCGGGCCGGGCGAAACAACGGTAAAGGAGATCAGGGTGGCAGGGCGGCGGCTAAGCCACGCCTGCTGTCTTGCCCGGCGTACGTCCCGGCTGGCAAGAATCTCCGGGAGCGAAACCGCCCGCTGGGTGGCCGAAGTGACATAAAGAGGCATTCTTTACTCCTTTATCTGGTGAACGAGGTCGATCACTGAGCCGTCGCGATAGCGCACCACGGCAATCACTTTGTCCGTGAATTCGATGGCCTGAGGCGGGCCGGTGAGGATGGTGGCCCGCTCGCGCAGCCACTCGATAGAGACCAGGGGCACGCCCGCCTCTTTAAGACGTTCGGCCAGCTCCGGGCGCGCCGGGTTGACGGCGATGCCGTGGTCGGTCACCAGAATGTCGATGCCTGAACCCGGCGTGACGCAGGTTGTGACCTCATCGACCAGCGTAGGGATGCGCCCGCGCACCAGCGGCGCAACGATAATCGACAGCGCAGCGGCGACGGCGGTATCGCAGTGGCCGCCAGAGGCACCTCTCAGCACGCCGTCGGAACCGGTAAGGACGTTGACGTTAAAGCGGGTATCGATTTCCAGCGCGCTCAGGACCACCACATCAAGCCTGTCCACCGAGGCACCTTTTGACCCCCAGTTGGCATACTGATTAGCGCTGATCTCAATATGGTCCGCATTGCGGGCCAGCGAAGCGGCGGCGGCGCGGTCGAAGCTTTGTACATCAAGCAGCTTTTTAATCAGCCCCTTTTCGTGCAGATCTACCATCGTGGCCGTTATGCCGCCCAGCGCGAAATCTGCGGTAATCCCCCGGCTGCGCATTTTGTCTTCCAGAAAACGGGTGACGGCCAGCGAAGCGCCACCGGTACCGGTTTGCAAAGAGAAGCCCTCTTTGAAATAGCCTGAATGGGTTATTACCTCTGCGGCGCTGCGGGCAATCAGCAACTCCCTTGGGTTGGATGTCATTCGGGTGGCATCCGCGCCAATTTTATCGGCATCGCCGACGCTATCGACCTGCACTATCCAGTCCACGCGGTCCTGCTGGAGGCTGGCGGGGCTATGGGGATAGGGAAGAAGCGCCTCCGTCAGCAGGACCACCTGCCGCGCCGCGTCGGCATCGACCTTCGCATAGCCCAAAGAGCCGCAGCAGGCTTTGCCGGTGTAGCCGTTAGCGTTACCGAAGGGATCGCAGGAGGGAACGCCGAGAAAGGCGACGTCAATGGTGAGTTCACCGCTGTTGACCAGGTGTACCCGCCCGCCGTGGGAGTGGATTTGTACGGGCGTCTGTAATAAGCCACGTGAAATTTCCTCCGCCAGCGGGCCGCGCAGGCCGGAGGTGTAAATGCGGCTTACCACGTTATTGCGGATGTGTTCGATGAGGGGCGCGTGGCAATCACTGAGCGAACTGGAAGCCAGCGTCAGGTTTTTAAACCCCATGCTGGCGATGGCTTCCATCACCAGATTCAGCGTCAGGTCGCCGTTACGAAATGCGTGGTGGAAGGAGATTGTCATGCCATCGCGCAGGCCTGAGCGTCGTATAGCCTCTTCGAGCGTGGCGCAGAGCTTTTTATCTCTTGGCTTATGCGATTGCAGATTCAGCTTGGAGGCGTTTTGATACGCGGGAACATTGTCTCCGGCTGCCTGCTGCCAGCTTAGGATGCGCTGCTGTCGTTGATTCTGAGTCATGATTCTTCCTTATTCTTCACGAATGCCGGAAAGCCGGGCACGGGCGAGCACCAGACGTGCCCGCTCTATCACCGGGCTATCCACCATCTTGCCGTTCAGCGAGACTACGCCACGGCCTTCCTGCGCTGAGGATTCTGCTGCCTCAATGACGCGGCGGGCATGCTCGACTTCTTTTTGACTTGGGGCATAGAGGTTGTGCAGCAACTCAATCTGGCGCGGGTTAATCAGCGATTTACCGTCGAAACCCAGCTGTTTTATGTGGGCGGCTTCCTGCAGAAACCCTGCTTCGTTGTTGGCGTCGGAATAGACGGTATCGAAAGCCTGGATGCCAGCCGAGCGGGCGGCCTGAAGAATCGAACAGCGGGCGAAAAGAAGCTCTACGCCTTCCGGCGAGCGCTCCGTTCTAAGATTGCGAACATAATCTTCCGCCCCTAAAGCGATGCCGATGAGGCGCGGGGAAGCGTGGGCAATAGCCACGGCCTGGGTGATCCCCTGCGCGGATTCAATAGCAGCCAGCAGCCCCGTGCTGCCGGGCTCGCGGCCGCACTCTTTTTCTATACGGGCAATTTCGGTTTCGATATCGGTAACGTCCTGCGCCGTATCCGTTTTTGGCAGGCGAACAATGTCGGCTCCGCCGCGTACCACGGCTTCGAGATCGGCCAGCCCGTACTCGGAGTCCAGGCCATTGACCCGCACAATGGTTTCAGTTTCGCGATAGAAAGGGTGCTGCAGCGCGTGATAAACCAGCCGACGCGCGGCATCCTTCTCACGAAGGATGACTGAATCTTCAAGGTCAAACATCAGCGCATCGGCGCGGTAAATAAACGCATTGCTGACCATGGCGGCATTGGCACCGGGCACGAACAGCATGCTGCGCCGGGTGCGATCTTTTCGCTGTAAAGCGGCTGCGGAACTCATTGATTCTCCTCCCACGGAAGGGCGCTCGCGTCGCTTGCGCGAACCAGAAGCGTTTCAAGTCGGGCACGCAAAATGCAGTCCAGCGCGCCCTTATCGTCGACGATGAGCTGAACGCCGCTAACCTCATAGCGCTCAAGTATTTCCAGCAGCGTGGCGCGGATAA
Source organism: Cedecea lapagei (assembly GCF_900635955.1). Classification (GTDB taxonomy): domain Bacteria; phylum Pseudomonadota; class Gammaproteobacteria; order Enterobacterales; family Enterobacteriaceae; genus Cedecea; species Cedecea lapagei. Next base: position 3,366,817 of record NZ_LR134201.1, on the reverse strand, counting down.
TCTTGCCGAATTGCTTTTCAACGCTGCTGTTGAGTTGCAGATCGATCTCCGGTGTAGCGAGCGGGGCGATGCGGATCATCACATCACCCGACTCAAGAGTGCCGACAACGGCTGAGCGGGTAATTTTCATTTTTCACCTGTGGTTAATGCGGATTCCGGGGGCATGGCCTGGCGTTTTTTTTTGGGCGGCGATCATGCGCTGTAAGTAATCTCTGGTGGCTTCCGGGACCAGATGTTCGAGGGTGGCGAGATCCTGTTTGACCAACAGCTGGCGGACCCATGAAGCCGAAATATATTTCCCCTGATAAGCCAGACGCTCAATTTCTACCAGCTCAATGGCGGGGGCGTTTGAAGAGGTATCCGCAAGTCGGGTACGCATATCCCGGTTGTAGTCAGCGGTGACCTTGCAGTAGGGCTCGGTACCCACAAAGCGATGCGTTATTCCCAGCGCGGGCGCGAGGTGCTCGCGGAAAATCTGCAGATCGATCTCGGTGTAACAGTGGTTGATAACGCTCTGCTCTTTGATGAAATAGCAGGGGAAAGTGGCGCGTGAAATCATGTATTCAGATCCGCGGTGCACGGTGATCCTGTCGATATCACCCGATCCGGCACGAACCAGCGCGAGGCGATCCTCATACGGGAAACGTGACGTATCTTCTTTCACCATAAAGACGTGTAGCCAGTCACATTGCGAGGCGGCCGTTTGTATCAGATGGCGGTGGCCTAGCGTGAAAGGATTGGCGTTCATCACAATGCAGCCAATTTTTTTGCCGCTGCGTCGCAGCGTTGTCAGGTAGCTCGCGTATTGTTGAAGCCGGGTGGCACTGTTTTCCATCAGCACCATGATGTTGGGGACGCGTGCCAGCGGGTAAAAACCACACTGCCTGAACAGCACTTCGTTTTCACTTTTGGTGTAGATGAAGAGCTGGGTGTATTGCCTTTCATAGGCAAGGTTGATGAGCTCGGTGGCGAGCGTCAGCGCCAGCCCTTCGCCACGAGCGGATTGGTCTATCGCCACGCATTTAATGATATTGCCGGCGATGCCGCCGCAGGCAATCAGCTGCTGGTCGCGGCTGATGGTAATAAAGACCTCTACCGTCGTGTCGATGCTTAAATCGTTTGCACGCAGGAAACGCGTGATGTCCGCCATCTTCCTGTTCTCTGAACGCCTGACCCGATCGAAGACGATATTTCCTGGCATGAGTTGAAAAGTCCTGTAATGTTTTTTGTTACGAGCTGCACCTGGTTATTTCACATTTAGCAAATAATTAACTTTTTGTTTTCAATCAGGGATAAAGTAATCATTAATCCTTAAGGGGGATTGCGTACGATCGTACGAACTATTTGAAGGGGGAATTTTGATTTGTTTCACAAAGGGTTGAGTGGTTTTTATGGGTTTAATGGTTTTTATTTTTTTAATTAACTTCGCCGTGCGGAGGGTCGTGGTTTTTATATGTTTAATTGATTTAATTTGTGTAATCTGTGACGATTCAGGGAAGCGTTGAAGGGCGATTTTGAAACAAATTAATGACATCTTTCCATTTATATTGAATTTAAAACAGCGCAAAAAAAGGAATTGGCGATGTTAAGTAGAATCATTGTTAATAAATATCGCGTTATTCGACTCACCCACTTTCCGCAGTTTTTTTTCTACCGGCAAACAAGCTGCCCGGCATTTTGGTTATCGTTCGAAAGTGAAAATGAGTTATGGCACAAAATCTTACGGTTCTGATAGTAGAGGACGAAACATCGCTGGCCGAAATGCATGCCGAATTTATGCAGACGTTTTACGGCAGCGGGCCGGTGTGGCTGGCCGGGAACTTAGCGCAGGCAAGAATCATGATCGAACGCTTTAAGCCTGAACTCATCCTGCTGGATAACTATTTACCCGACGGCCAGGGCACCACGCTATTACATGAGCTTACCGAAGCCCGCTATCCGGGAGGGGTGGTGTTTGTGACGGCGGCCAGCGATATGGAAACGGTGGCCGATGCCGTGCGGTGCGGCGTCTTTGACTATCTGGTGAAGCCTGTCGCCTATGAACGCCTCGGCCAGACGCTGGTGCGTTATCGGCAGCGTATGGCGATGCTGGCCGGGAAAGATATCGCCAGCCAGCGCCAGATTGACGAGATGTTTAACGCTTACGCCCGGGGGGAGCCAAAAGAGTCGCTTCCTGCGGGTATTGATGCGCTAACCCTGAGCAAGGTGAGGCAATTATTCACCGACAGGCAGGTACGCCATACGGCGGAAACCGTCGCCGTAGCGCTCAAACTCAGCCGCACAACCGCCCGACGATATTTAGAGTTTGCCGCAGCCCGGCAGGCGATCGCCGCCGAGATTGTCTACGGCAAGGTGGGAAGGCCCCAGCGTATCTATCGCTTACCCGATAAGATTGCCGGGTAATCTCATTACCCGGCATCAAGCCTGACGGGCTACTGGCCGATAACGGCGGCGGAGGGCACCAGGATCTCGGTGGCGATAATCACCACGATAAGCCCCACGGCGATCGGCACAGAAGTGCGTTTGACCACCTCGAAAGGCGAGATTTTCGCCATCCCTGCGACGGCAACCACGACGCCGGATACCGGGGAGATGGTACGCCCCAGGTTGGAGGCCTGCAGCATCGGGATGGTCAGGTAGGCCGGATTAATTCCGGAGGAGTGGGCCAGCTTCGGGATCATCTCGACGAAGGCATAAAACGGCGCATTGCCGGAGCCGGTAGTCATTGCCGCCAGCATGGTCAGAATGACCAGTACCAGCATCAAAATAATGCTTGCCGAGCCAAACGAGGTGGCAATCGAGATCAGGCTTTGAATAAAGCCGATGGTGCTCAGGCCTTGAGCAAATACCCCGGCGGCCACCAGCAGCATCACCACGTTAGCAAAGGCATCGGCCATGCCGCGGTAGCACACCTCCATCCCCGAGAAGACGTGCTGCGTATTGAAGCTGCGGAAAAACTCAATCAGCGCGGCTATCAGAATGCAAATCACCAGAATGGTGATGATATGCAGCTGTGGGCCCCATTTCCCGTCGAAAATCAGCACGCCGATGATCGGAGTAAACGGCAGAATGGCGTAGAAAGAGGGGGCGGTGGTCTGGATTTCGCTCACGTCGAGCATTTCGTGGCTGATGTGCTCTTTTTTATCGAGATAGCGCTGCCAGAAAAAGTGCGCAATCGCCATGCTGACAATGGCCGCAATGGAGATTGGGATGGTGGTTTTAAAGGCAAAATCGACCAACGACATTTCAGAGGCCTGCGCAGCCAGCACGACGTCGCCTGAGGTCGGGGCCAGAATAATCGCTGCCGGAGAGGCACAGATGGCCGCCGCCGCGCCGCGGCTGATGCCTACGTTGACCATCACCGGGAACAGCGTTGCCATCAGCAGCACGCCCAGGCCCGTGGCGGACGACACCGCGAGCGACATCAGGCAGGCGACGAAGTAGGCGGCGATCATCAGTAAATAGGGCGAGTTGATGAACTTCAGCGGCTTCGACGCCAGTTTGACCACGACGTCATTAGCGCCAATGTGGGTCATGTAGGCGGCGAAACCGCACAGCATCATGATCATCATGCCGAGGTCGCCACCGCGGCTCATCAGCAGGATTTTGACGTATTCAAAAATGTCGGTAGCCGTGTAGCCGGTGCTTTCCGTGTCGGATGGCAACACTTTATGCCCCATCAGGGCGCTGACGATAAGCAGTAATAACCCGCCGACAAACAGCACGCCGGTGGCGGAGTAACCTTTGATGATGTAGCGGGCAACGCCCACAATCACCACTACCCCAATAATAAGTTCCAGAATGGTAAGCATAATATCCCCTGGTGCGTTAAGGCGCTCTTCGGCGTCCTGACGTTTGTGGCTAAAAGAGGTCTTCGTTCAGAAATTAAGAATAGTGATTTTTTAGAGCTGGCTATCCAGGGCTAAGAATTTGCCTCAGAACTCGCGACGAGTTACTGATGAGCGTCAACTTTCGTTGCAACGGTTCTGTTTTAGTCGAGTGTTTTGCTATGGATATGGCAATTATCCATATTATCAATCTGCCTTTTGTCTTTAATTTGGGCAAATCTAGCGGATTAAATCTGCAATGCGTTACAAAATAAGGTTGGGTATTTTGCGGAATTGTTAATTGAAGCGCTTTTCGTAAAGCTAGTAAAAATAACTTTCTAACGTGGCGCGGGGATGCTTATACTGCCCATCACTTTTATGTCGGGGTTTTTATGCTGCACACCTCTCTCTGGTCGACAAGCCGCTGGCGCTTTATCAGAAAGCATCTTTTGATGCTGCTGTTGGCGTTTGGCTGGTTTTTTGTCAACAGTCAGGTGGCGGTGGCATCTTACGATTGCCCGGTTGATATGACCGCAGGCCCTATGGTGGCCCCGCATTCTGGCACCATGCAGATGTCCGATAAGGCGATGCAGGCCAAAATCGGCAGTCCGCTGTGCGAGAAGCACTGCGTCCCTGACGTAATGCAAAAAGACAACGGGCACAGCTCGCTGGTGGCATTACCGGTTGTTGACTCTCTGGCTCTGATTGAGCCTCAGTGTTCGACGGTCGTCGAGTCCACCCCTTATGTTAACCCGCCTGCAACAGGTCCCCCGGCAACGATTCGTTTTTGCCGTTTTAGAGAATAACTCCAGCACCGTCACTGTTTTGGGGCTTAGCCCTTTTCCCTTTTGACCGTGTTTCTGGAGATAAATTATGTCTAATATCCTTCGTTCTGCTGCGGCCTGCGCGCTGCTCGTTGCTGCCTCTTTCCCTGCGTTTTCCGCTGAAACCACCCACGATATGTCCTCAATGAAGGGGATGTCTGATATGCCAGGCATGTCGATGTCTTCTGACGCCTCACCTTCCACTACCGTCTACCACACCGAAGGCGTAGTAAAAAAAGTCACCGCCGATACGGTAACCATTTCTCATCATCCCGTCGCCGAACTTGGCTGGCCGGCGATGACCATGACGTTCGCTCTGCCTAAGGACAACTCTTTGCCTGCGTTGACGGTAGGGGAGAAGCTTGCTTTCTCCTTCACCCCGCATGCGGCCGGGTATCAGCTGGTTTCCGTAACCCCGCTTAAATAACCGAGGTTGCCATGAAACGACACACCCTGAGCCTCTGGCTTGGCGGGGTGCTGTTGGCTACGTCTGTCTCCGCCGCTCAGGCGGCGGAGTTCAGCCTGCAACAGACTCTGCTGGCCGCCGAGCACTATTCTGCGGCGCTGTCCGCTAACCGTAACCAGAGCGACGCGCTAAACGCGATGGCTGATTCTGCCCGGCAGCTGCCCGACCCGAAGCTCAAATTTGGTATTGAGAACGTACCGGTGCAGGGCAGCAATAACCATCGTTTTAGCCGCGAAGGCATGACGATGCAGCGGATTGGCATCATGCAGGATTACGTTAGCGAGGAAAAACGCGACCGTAAGGCTGAGACCTTTCTTGCGCAATCCGCCAGCAGCCAGGCCAAAGCGGAAGTGATTCGCGCCAACCTTCAGCGCGACACCGCGCAGGCGTGGTTGGATCTGGCGTTATCCGAGCGGGTGCTGGCTGCGGCACGCAAGCTGGTTAATGAAACCGAGCGGCAGATCGGCGTTCAGAAAGCCACCGTCGCCAGCGGCACTTCGCCTGCCTCAGGCGTGGTGGACATCCGCATGACGCTGCTGACGATGCAGGACAAAGTGACGCTTGCCGAGCGCGATGTCACGCTGGCACAAACCCGCCTGCTGCAGTTGACCGGACAGCCGGTGGAGAGCGTGAGCGGGGCCTTGCCTCGCTATCAGCGTTTGCCTGCTGCCGCAGGGGTACTTGAAGAGGGCGTTATGCAGCATCCGGAGGTGATTGAGGCTGCCCGTGAGGCTGATGTTGCCCGTGCGAAGTCAGCGCAGTCTGCCGTTGCCGCCAAACCAGACGTTGGCGTGGAGGTTTATTACGGACGCCGCGCTGAAGGCTATGACGATATGGCTGGCGTGATGTTCACCGTCGATCTGCCGCTGTTCAAGTCGCAGCGCCAGGACAAAGACTACTCGGCGGATGTTTCACGCGCGATGGAAGCTAACGATCAGCTGGCGCTGGCTCGCCGCGAACACGTTGCTTTGGTTCGTACGCTGGTGGCGAACTACCAGGCGGCGCAGAGCGTCTGGCAGCGCCAGCAGGATCAGGCTTTACCGCTCCAGCGTCAGCGCCTGTCGCTGCTGGAGTCTCAGTACCGGGCCGGCCAGTCCTCCCTGGCCGAGCTGCTGGCCGCCCGCCGGGATCTGCTGGACAGCGAACTGACTGCCAGCAGCGCTGAAAAAGCCGTTGCGACCAACTGGGCCGCGATTCGCTACCTCACGCCTCAGGATGTTAACTAATGAAAAAATCACTCAACTTTTCCCTCCTGGCGCTGGCGGTGGTTGCCGCTCTGGCCGCAGGCTATTACGCCGGGAAACAGCAAACTTATCATCAGCAGCCAGACCCGCAGGCTCAGCAGGAGAGCGGGCGTAAAGTCCTTTACTGGTACGATCCCATGGTGCCCGGGCAACGGTTCGACAAACCGGGCAAATCGCCGTTTATGGATATGGCGCTGGTGCCGCGTTACGCGGATGAAGTGACCGACGACGGCGGCGTGACGGTCAGTAACCGCCAGCAGCAGAACCTGGGGATTAAAACGGCTGCCGTTGAGCGTAAATCTCTGAGCGTTCCGTTCGCGGCTTTCGCCACCGTTACCCTGGATGAACGCAGCGTGCAGATAATCCCGGCCAGCGCCAACGGCATCGTTGAAACGCTTTATGTCAAAGCCCCGCAGCAGTATGTGAAGGAAGGCGAGCCTCTGGCACAGCTATGGTTCCCCGAGTGGACGGCGGCGCAGCAGGAGTATCTGGCCGTGCGCAAGCTGGGAGACAGCGCTTTAACCGCCGCGGCAAGAGAACGACTGCAGCTGCAGTTTATGCCTGCCGAAGTGGTTCGCCAGGTTGAGCGCAGCGGCAAGCCGCAAACCCGCGTCATTGTTCGCGCGAAACTAGCCGGTTATGTCAATAAGCTTGAGGTGCGTGAAGGGCAGCAGGTAACGGCTAATGCGCCGCTGTTCGAAGTGGCAAGTCTTGAATCGGTGTGGATTGTGGTGGATTACCCTCAGTCACAGGCTCAGGCTCTGCAGCCGGGAAGCGAGATTGTGGCGACGGCGGATAGCTGGCCTGGAGAAGTGTTCCACGGGCGGGTAAGCGAGCTGCTGCCGAATCTTGAAACCGCCACCCGCACGCTGAAGGCGCGTATCGTGCTTGATAATCCGCAGAGGAAACTTAAGCCCGGCATGTATCTGGGCGTCCATCTGGCGAACTCGCAGCCACGCGCTGCCGTGCTGGCCATACCGGAGGAGTCGCTGATTGAGACCGGGAGCCAAAGTCGCGTGCTGGTTGCCGAAGAGGGCGGCCATTTCCGCCCGGTTAACGTGGTGCCGGGCATCAGCGATAAGGGCTGGGTGGAGATCCGCTCGGGGCTGAATGAGGGAGAGAAAGTGGTCACTTCCGGCCAGTTCCTTATCGACTCGGAGGCAAGCCTGAGAAGCGCTTTGCCTGAAACGGAGAATCAGCCAAAAGCCCTGCCCGCAGTGAAAACCTACGACGGTGAAGGCGTGGTCAAGGCGGTCAGCGCGGATGCCATTACTATTGCCCATCATCCTATCCCGGCGCTTAACTGGGGAGCCATGGTGATGCCCTTTGCGCTGAAATCGCCGACCAGCCTGAAACCGGGTGATTCGGTGATGTTCAGCTTTACGATGGATGACGAGCAGGGTGCCGTGATTACCCACCTGATGCCGATGACGGAGGCGCACAAATGATTGCCGCCGTTATTCGCTGGTCGCTTAAAAATCGCCTGCTGGTGGTGCTGGCCGCTATCATTATGGCAGCGTGGGGCCTTTGGTCGCTGCAGCGAGCGCCGCTGGATGCGCTACCGGATCTCTCCGATGTACAGGTTATTGTGCGCGTCAGTTATCCGGGCAAGGCACCGCAAATCGTTGAGGATCAGGTCACTTATCCGCTGACCACCACCATGCTGTCCGTGCCGGGCGCGAAAACGGTGCGTGGATTCTCAATGTTTGGCGATTCCTATGTTTATATCTTGTTCGACGACGGCACCGATCCCTATTGGGCGCGCTCCAGAGTCCTTGAATACCTGAGCCAGGTTCAGTCTCAACTGCCGCCGGAGGCCAAAGCCTCACTGGGGCCGGATGCTACCGGCGTTGGTTGGGTTTATGAGTATGCTCTGGTGGACCGAACAGGGAAACACAGCCTTGCCGACCTGCGAGCCCTGCAGGACTGGACGCTGAAATTTGAACTCAAAACCGTCCCGAACGTCTCCGAAGTGGCGAGCGTGGGCGGTATGGTACGTCAGTACCAGATCGTGCTCGATCCGGAACGGATGAAGGCGCTGAATATCACCCATGAGCAGGTCATCAACGCGGTGAAGAGCGCTAATCAGGAGGGGGGTGGCTCGGTGCTTGAGATGGGCGAGGCCGAGTATATGGTTCGCACCTCCGGCTACCTCAAAAATTTGGATGACTTTAAGCAGGTCGTTATCACCAGCCGCGATGGCGTGCCGGTGCTCCTTTCCGACGTTGCTGCCGTCAGGCTAGGACCTGAAATCCGCCGCGGCGTCGCGGAGTTTAACGGCGAAGGTGAAGTGGCGGGCGGTATTATCGTCATGCGCTATGGCAAAAACGCCCTTGAAACGATCAATGCGGTAAAAGAAAAGCTGGCTCAACTGCAAAAGAGTCTCCCGGCAGGCGTTGAAATTGTGCCGGTCTATGACCGTTCCCATCTGATTGAAAACGCGATTGAAACGCTCTCCCATAAGCTGCTGGAAGAGTTTATCGTTGTGGCTGTTATTTGTTCGCTATTTCTGTTCCACTTCCGCTCCGCGCTGGTGGCGATCGTCTCTTTGCCGCTCGGCATCCTTGGGGCGTTTATCGTCATGCACTATCAGGGCGTCAATGCCAATATTATGTCGCTTGGCGGGATTGCTATCGCCATTGGCGCGATGGTCGATGCGGCGATAGTGATGATCGAGAATATGCATAAGGTGCTCGAACAGTGGCGGCATGAACATCCCGGGGAGCAGCCGCGCGGCCCGGATTACTGGCAGCTCTCACAGCAGGCTGCCGTAGAAGTGGGGCCTGCGCTATTCTGCAGCCTGCTGATTATCACCCTTTCATTTATCCCGGTTTTCTCTCTTGAAGCGCAGGAGGGGAGGATGTTTTCGCCGCTGGCGTTTACCAAAACCTGGTCCATGGCGGTAGCCGCGGGGCTTGGGATTACGCTGGTGCCGGTGCTGATGGGCTGGTTTATCCGCGGCAAGATCCCTGATGAAAAAGCTAACCCGATTAACCGCTGGCTTATTGCGGCCTACGAGCCCGTGCTGGAAAAGGTGCTCGACAGGCCGAAGATCACGCTTGCGGTTGCCGGCGTGCTGATGGTGGCGACGCTTTGGCCGCTAAGCCAGCTGGGAAGCGAGTTTATGCCGCCGCTGGATGAAGGTGACCTGCTGTATATGCCTTCGACGCTGCCGGGTATATCAACGCGTGAGGCGGGGCGGCTGCTGCAACAGACCGATCGTCTGATCAAAACCGTGCCGGAGGTTGCAACGGTATTCGGTAAGGCCGGGCGCGCCGAAACGGCCACCGATCCGGCACCGCTGACGATGATTGAAACCACCATCCGCTTTAAGCCGCGCGACCAGTGGCGTCCGGGAATGACGATGGACAAGCTGGTGAATGAGCTGGACAACGTGGTCAAAGTGCCGGGGATTGCCAACGTGTGGGTTCCGCCTATTCGCAACCGCCTGGATATGCTGGCTACGGGGATCAAAAGTCCGGTAGGGATAAAGGTGAACGGCAATAATATTGCCGCCATTGAGTCGGTCGCCGAGCAGATTGAGCGCGTGGTGAAGCAGGTGCCAGGGGTGACCTCAGCGCTGGCCGAGCGTTTGGGCGGCGGGCGCTATGTGGATATAGACATCGATCGTCGTAAAGCGGCGCGCTATGGCGTTTCAGTGAAGGAGCTACAGTCGCTGGTGGCTACGGTTATCGGAGGCGAGAACATCGGCGAAACCATTGAGGGGCGCGAGCGGTTCCCGATAAACGTGCGTTACCCGCGCGAGCTGCGGGATAATCTGCAAAAATTGCGTGATTTGCCGGTTATCACCGCTAACGGCAGCCAGCTGGCGCTTTCTGAACTGGCTAATATCGCCATCACCGAAGGGCCGCCAATGCTGAAAAGTGAAAATGCCCGCCTTTCAAACTGGGTTTATGTTGATTTGCGCGGGCGTGATTTGAAGTCTGCCGTGGAGGATATGCAGCGTGCGGTGGCCGAGCAGGTTAAATTGCCGGAGGGCGTTTCGCTTTCATGGTCAGGGCAGTTTGAGTATCTGGAGCGTGCCACCGCGAAATTAAAAATCGTGCTGCCCTTTACCTTGTTAATCATATTCGTACTGTTATATGTCACCTTCTCCCGGGTGAAGGATGCGCTATTAATTATGGCTACTTTGCCGTTCTCATTAATTGGTGGCGTCTGGCTGCTCTATCTGCTGGGGTATAATTTGTCGGTGGCCGGTGCCGTTGGCTTTATTGCCCTGGCGGGGGTGTCTGCGGAATTCGGTGTGATTATGGTGCTTTATTTAAACCAGGCGCTTGCCAGACATCAAAAAATGGATGAGGTGCAGGATCGCGGCATGCTGCGACGCGCTATTCACGAGGGGGCGGTGCTGCGCGTCAGGCCTAAGGTGATGACCGTAGCCACCATTATTGCCGGTTTGTTACCTATTATGTGGGGGAACGGAACCGGGTCAGAGGTGATGCGACGTATTGCCGCACCGATGATTGGTGGAATGATAACGGCGCCGCTGCTGTCGATGCTGGTTATCCCTGCGGTATATCTGCTTATTAAAAAGCAGAAATAAGCTTTGTGTGCCGAAGCGTATATAATTATGCGCTTCGGCTTGCAATCTTATTCATTATTGTGTGGGGGTTATTTAAGAATTTAATGTATTGACAAAAGAGTTTGGCAGTTTTCTTCCTAAGTCATGTGCTGATTTAGCTTTCATTGAGATATAATTCAGTAAGGTACCAGTCGAATTTTAATACGGTAATAAAGACGTGACTTACGCTAATAAACTGCTGTCAATTTTGATTTTTGTTTGCACACTTGGGGCGAGCGCTTCTGCTGCTGCGGATGGCGGCTTTTTCAGCAACGCATGGGAGACTTTTTCCGGCCAGGTGTCCAAAACCTGGCACGAACCAGAACACTACGATCTTTACGTGCCGGCCATCACCTGGCACGCTCGCTTTGCTTATGACAAAGAGAAAACCGATCGTTATAACGAGCGCCCCTGGGGTGCCGGTTTTGGCCAGTCGCGCTGGGATGAAAACGGCAACTGGAACGGCATCTATCTGATGGCTTTTAAAGATTCCTTTAACAAGTGGGAACCTATCGGCGGTTATGGCTGGGAGAAAACGTGGCGACCGCTGCGCGACGATCGTTTCCATATGGGGCTGGGTTATACCGTCGGCGTAACCGCACGTGATAACTGGAACTATATTCCGATCCCGGTTGTGCTGCCGCTGGCCTCCATCGGCTATGGCCCGGCAACGTTCCAGATGACCTATATCCCCGGCACCTACAATAACGGTAACGTCTACTTTGCCTGGCTGCGTTTCCAGTTCTGATTTTGTACGGCCAGCAGTGGGTAAAAAGTGGGGTTTTTTATACCCCTTTAAAAACAAGGTGTAATGCGCAAGCCAGTAAAAAGTTAGCGACTTTTATCACTTTTTAGCAATTCTGGACTGGACAAAAGCCACCACAATTGTTGTACTGATGCCCGACACAGCATTAGTGTCGTTTTTTCATGTAAAGGTAATTTTGATGTCTAAGATTAAAGGTAACGTTAAGTGGTTTAATGAATCCAAAGGCTTCGGCTTCATTACTCCGGAAGATGGCAGCAAAGACGTGTTCGTACACTTCTCTGCAATCCAGAGCAATGGTTTCAAAACCCTGGCTGAAGGCCAGCGCGTTGAGTTTGAAATCACTAACGGTGCCAAAGGCCCTTCTGCTGCAAACGTAATGCCTATCTAAGTCATTACCAGTAGAATATAAAAACCCGCTAAGGCGGGTTTTTTTTTGCCTGCAATAGCTCAGGCAAACAGGTACGCTTTCAAAAACAGCGCCACGATCGCCACGGTAATCAGCACGCTCGTCCAGCCGGTAATTTGCTCTTTCATCGCCAACTCTCTCCAGGGATATGGCTGGGATAGTGGCAGAGAAAAATTAAGCTAACATTAACGCCGGGGACTTATTGGCTGACGAAGCGAGAAACGAGCCAAAATGCGAGCGCGGTCATCATAAAGGCGCCGGCGAGGTTAAGCTGGACGTTAAGGCCGGAAGATTTATACCCGGCGTGCTGTTATTAATCCTTTGAGCGGCGAGGCGAGTATGAGGGTTGCAGTAGGGCAGTTTGTTGTGGGGCCGGTCTGGCAGAAAAATGCGGCAACCTGCGTCACCCTGATGGCGCAGGCGGCGCAACAAGGGGCCGATCTGCTGGTGCTGCCGGAAGCGGTGTTAGCAAGGGATGAGAGCGACCCTGATATGTCGGTAAAATCAGCGCAGCCGCTCGATGGCAGCTATGTAGCACAACTGCGAGCGGAAAGCCGGAAGAACGCGATGACAACGGTGTTAACGATGCATGTTCCTGGTCGGGCAGGGCGGGCGGCTAACACTTTACTGGCTATCCGCAGCGGCGAGATTGTGGCGAGCTATCAAAAAGTCCATCTGTACGATGCCTTCAGCGTGCAGGAGTCCCGGCTGGTGGATGCCGGGAAGAGTATCGCCCCCCTGATTAAAGTGGCCGGAATGAACGTCGGGCTGATGACCTGCTATGACCTGCGTTTTCCTGATATGGCGTTGAGCCTGGCGTTAAGCGGCGCCGAGGTTCTGGTTTTGCCCGCGGCCTGGCTCAAAGGCCCGCACAAAGAGGCTCACTGGGCCACGCTGCTGGCCGCCCGAGCGCTGGATTCGACCTGCTACGTGGTGGCTTCCGGTGAGTGCGGGAATAAAAATATCGGTCAGAGTAGAGTTATCGACCCGTTAGGAGTGACCGTCGCTGCGGCAGCGGAGGCGCCTGAACTGATTTTTGCCGAGATAACTGCGGACCGGGTGGCGGCGGTGAGGGAAATGCTGCCGGTGCTAATCAACCGACGTTTTGCGCCACCTCAAATGTTATGATGTTTTTTTAATCAAACCTTGATTCACCTTGTTACAGATTGCTATTGTGTCGCGCGGACAAATGTCCGTTAATGCAATCAGGTCTTTTATTCGCCGTTGCCACGGCACGCATCACAAAAGAAGGTAGGTATGGGAGAGATTAGTATTACTAAGCTGCTGGTTGTCGGCGCGCTGATCGTATTGCTGTTTGGTACCAAGAAGCTACGCACGCTGGGCGGCGATCTCGGTTCTGCCATCAAAGGCTTTAAGAAAGCGATGGCCGAAGATGACAACGGCAAGAAGTCCGATACCGAAGCACCTGCAGAGCGCATCGTTCACAAAGACTGACCGACGGCTGCAAAATAAAAAACCGGCTCAAAATGGCCGGTTTTTTTATGCATGTCGGATTAAGCGTAACAATATGTAACGGCTGTTACTTCACTTCCATCCCTTTTGCCTGCAGATCGGCATGGTAGGAAGAGCGTACGAACGGCCCGCAGGCTGCATGGGTGAAGCCCATAGCCAGCGCTTCCGCCTTCATCTCTTCGAACTCATCCGGGCTAACGTAGCGCTGCACCGGTAAGTGATGGCGGCTTGGCTGCAGATACTGGCCCAGGGTCAGCATAGTCACGCCGTGGCGACGCAGATCGCGCATTACCTCAATGATTTCCTCATTGGTTTCCCCAAGACCTACCATCAGGCCTGATTTGGTCGGGATATGCGGGTGTGCTTCTTTGAAACGTTCAAGCAGCTTCAGCGACCAGTTGTAGTCCGCGCCCGGACGCACGTTGCGGTAGACGCGCGGCACGTTTTCCAGGTTGTGGTTGAACACGTCCGGCGGCGTCGCGGTCAGGATGTCCAGCGCGCGATCCATACGGCCACGGAAATCCGGCACCAGCGTCTCAATCTTGATGGTTGGATTTTTTTCGCGGATTGCACGGATACAGTCTGCAAAGTGCTGGGCACCGCCGTCGCGGAGATCGTCACGGTCTACGGAGGTGATGACCACATAGCGCAGGCCCATATCGGCAATAGTTTGCGCCAGTTTTTCTGGTTCGTTAGCGTCCGGCGCCACCGGGCGACCGTGTGCTACGTCGCAGAACGGACAGCGGCGCGTACAGATGGCGCCCAGAATCATAAAGGTCGCGGTACCGTGGTTAAAACATTCCGCGAGGTTAGGACAGGACGCTTCTTCACAAACGGAATGCAGACCATTTTTGCGCATCGCCGCTTTAATGCCCTGGATACGGGTTGAGTCAGACGGAAGTTTGATTTTCATCCATTCTGGCTTTCTCAACAGCTCCTGGCGCTCTGTCACCACGTTTTTAACCGGGATCAGAGCCATTTTATCGGCGTCGCGGTATTTAACGCCGCGTTCCATCACAATGGGTTTGCTCATAGGGTGCGTATTCCAGTTGCGGATAATGAAATCAGGCTAATTCAAGCTAAGTTAGGATCTATCAACTATTTTTGAATTAATGGCCGGGAGTATATCATCACGGCCAGGGAGAATCAGTATACCCCAACATGAAATGGAGAAAGAATTGTAAATGGGTTGTTGTTTTGTGCTAAATACCAGGTTAACAACCGTGGTGTTCACCGCCGATACCGCCGCCGGAAGGTGAAAACCACTGCGGCTCAGGTAAACTCGTTGTGGATGGCTTTGATTATCTCCTGCAACACCGTATCCCGTACGCTGAGTTTGTTGTAGTGCATGCTGGTTTCCATCGTTTTATCGGCAAACAGATCGCAGTCAACGGCCCGCAGGTTCCAGGTCTCTTTAAACATCTCATACAGCCGCCAGGGCATGAAGCCCAGCAGATCGCTGCTGCCAAGCAGCGAGGAGAGCGTGACATAGTTGTAGCTGCTAAACGCTATCTGCCGGTTAGGTAATCTCTCGCTAATCTGCTGGCGCAGGTCCCGAAGCAGGTCATCCTGCATGATCAGGAAAGTGTGCTCCATACTTTGCAAATCTTCTAAGGTCAGCCTCTGTTTAAGGCACGGGTGGCCTTCCCGACAAACCACGGCGATGCTCTCCTGGTAGAGCGGCACGCTGGTGATCGTTCGTGCGTAATGGCGGCCGGTATCGATAATCAGGTCGGTCTGAAACTGGCTAAGCTGTGATTCACCATCGTTAATCGGCACGTTGCGAATCAGCAGGTTAGGGTTAACTTTGCGGATCGCAGCATAGACTTTAGGGATAACTAAAGCCCCAATGGACGGCTGGGTGGCGATAGTAATGGTGCGCTGCTGATCGTTGCTGCTGTTAAAATCCAGCGCGCCAAGAATGGATTCCAGACCCTGGCTGATATATTCGTGCAGGTGTGCAGCATAGGCCGTTGGCGTCACGCCCTGACCTTTACGAATGAAGAGGGGATCGGGGAAAATATAGCGCAACTTTTGGATAGACTGGCTGATAGCCGAGGGGGTGAGGTTAAGCACCCGGGCAGCGTTTACAATGCCTTTATGGATGTAGACCGCTTCGAAAATAGTCAGCAAATTTAAGTCTATGTTGCGTAACGTTTTGAATACGGGATAGTTGTTTTCACCATCACGTTCCACGATCTTTTTCTCAGCTAGTGGGTTTTGCCCCATGCCTGGTCTCCGCTATAAAATAAAGAATATTATATTTATAGATAAAAATAGCGATGTTGGGAGGTCCTGCTGGGTTATTTTACGAATGATAAAAATTAATCGGTCAGAAATCACTCTGGCTAGCCATATTATTTAAATAATGACTCAGGTGAATTAATTTGGTGGGTGATTATAACGGACGAGGATCAGATTTCAGCGGCGATAATTTCAGGCCAGAAGAGGAAGTCAGCTGGCCGGTGATTTAATTCGCGGAGCGATATTCGTGAGGCGGGTGGTTTAGCAGGGCAAGAAAGTTTTCTACCAGCCGCGGCTGAACGTCCGCAACGGTAACGCCTTCGACAAAATGGCTGACCTGCGTCATCTCCAGCCCAGCGTAGCCGCACGGGTTAATGCGCAGGAAAGGTGACAGATCCATATTGATGTTAAGCGCCAGGCCATGGAAGGAGCAGCCTTTACGGATGCGAAGCCCAAGCGAGCAGATTTTACGTCCATCTACGTAGACGCCCGGAGCATCCGCTCGCGGATAAGCTTCAATGCCCAGCTCTGCCAGCGTGTTAACCACCGTTTGTTCCAGCATGGTCACCAACTCCCGCACGCCGAGCTTGCGTCGTTTCAAATTCAGCAGCAGATACATCACCTGTTGACCCGGGCCATGGAAGGTCACCTGGCCACCGCGATCGCTTTGAATGACGGGGATATCACCCGGCATCAGCACATGCTCGGCTTTACCGGCCTGACCCTGGGTGAAAACCTGAGGGTGTTCAACCAGCCAGATTTCGTCGGGCGTGGTTTCGTCTCGGGTATCGGTAAAGTCATGCATTGCCTGCGAGACGGGTTCATAAGGCTGTAGGCCAAGGGTGCGGATCAGGATAGTGTCTTGAGACAAAACTGTGTCTCCGGGAGGAAAAGGTGGTTGGAAGTATATCATAGCAAAAACCCGGCCTGAGCCGGGCTATCGGATTACAGCACCATACGAACGATTTCGATGTTGCCTAATTCTTCGTACAGCGTTTCAACCTGCTCAATGTGGGTAGCATTGATGGTAATGGAAACGGAGTGGTAGTTCCCTTTGCTGCTTGGTTTAACCTGCGGGGTGTAGTCACCAGGGGCATGGCGCTGCACTACCTCAACGACCAGATCAACCAGCTCCGGTTTCGCCTGCCCCATTACTTTATAAGTAAAAGAGGTGGGGAATTCGAGCAGTTCGTTCAGTTTGGTTTTCATGGTAGCTCCAGCGTTACGGCAATAAAAATATTAACTCCCGCCAGCGGGAGGGAGTAGGATTACGGGTGAACTCAACTGTGGTTCAGCGTCTGAAAACCGGACTTCTGTAAACAAAGAATCGGATTTTCTGGTCTGCCCCAAACGGTCGAAAACCACGTTTTTCGGCCGTTTGTTATCAATAATAACTCCCGCCAGCGGGCGGGAGTTGCTTTGATGCTAAGTATATGGGGTCAAGTTAGACACTTTCAAGTGTTCGATAATTAACCGAACCAGTGGTGGAACATCAGCTTGATGTAATCGATGATTCGGCTGAAGAAATTCCCTTCCGGCATTTCCTGCAGTACGACCAGCGGACGCTGCTCGATAGTTTTGCCATCCAGCTGGAAGTTAATGGTGCCAACAACCTGGTTTTTCTGCAGCGGGGCATGCAGCTCAGGGGTGGTCAGCACGTAGCTTGCCTTGAGATCCTTCATGCGCCCACGAGGAATGGTCAGATAGACGTCTTTATCCACGCCGAGGGATGCACGGTCGTTATCGCCAAACCAGGCTGGCTCGGAGGCGAACTCTTTCCCGGCTTTCAGCGGAGAAACGGTTTCAAAGAAGCGGAAGCCCCAGGTCAGCAGCTTTTTGCTCTCGGTCTCACGCCCTTTGTAGGTGTGACCGCCGAGTACCGCTGAGATCAGACGCATCTGGCCTTCGGTTGCGGAAGCCACGAGGTTATAGCCTGCGGCATCCGTGTGGCCGGTTTTGATCCCGTCCACGTTGAGGCTGGTATCCCACAGCAGGCCGTTACGGTTGGTCTGACGGATGTTATTGAAGGTGAACTCTTTCTCTTTGTAGATTGCGTATTCGTTCGGGACGTCGCGGATCAGCGCCTGGCCGATCAGCGCCATGTCACGCGCAGAGCTGTACTGGCCTTCTGCATCCAGGCCATGCACGGTCTGGAAGTGGGTGTTTTTCAGGCCGAGGGCGGAAACGTAGCTGTTCATCAGGCTAACGAAGGCATCCTGGCTGCCGGCGACGAAGTCGGCCATCGCCACACAGGCATCGTTACCGGACTGCAGGTTGATGCCGCGCACCAGCTTGTTGACCGGCACCTGCATACCTGGCTGCAGGAACATCAGGGAGGAGCCTTTAAACACCGGGTTACCGGTGGCCCAGGCATCTTTGCCGATGGTAACCATCGCATTGTCATCGAATTTGCCGGCTTTCATCGCCTGGCCGATAACGTAGCTGGTCATCATTTTGGTAAGGCTTGCCGGGTCGCGACGCGCGTCGGCGTTGGATTCGGCCAGCACTTTGCCTGAGTTGTAGTCGATCAGGATATACGCTTCTGCATCAATCTGCGGGACGCCCGGGATCATGGTTTTAATATTGAGGTCGTCAGCTTGAGCAGAGGCCATGGCCGCGAAGGCGAGAGCCGAGGTGAGCGCCAGGCGCTTAACAAAACGTGCAGAAAGAGCTGTATTCATGATGAAACTACGACGTCCGTGATGGAATTAAAAAAAGTGCCTTACTATAGCAAAAGCATTTTTGACTGGCATCCCACTTTGCACGTGAGTTTGTTAATGACCTTTACACAAACTTACGGGAAAGAAATATGCCAGTCATGGTTTTACATAGACGGTGCGTTGGTCACAAAGGACTGCTGCTGCGCTTCCGACATCAGGCGCTGCTGCAGGGCGGCAGCCTCATTGCGGCTGCTGAACGGGCCAAGCTGAACGCGATAAACCGCACCGTTATGGGAAACTGCGCCCGGGACGCCAAACTGCTTGCTCAGCTTCTGCTGCCACTGGCTGGCGCGTGAGCCGTCGCTGACGGCGCCCACCTGAACAACATAACGACCGCTGCTGGCTGGGGTGCTGGTTGCCGCCGCGCTACGCTGCACGTGGCCCTGGACAGAGCCGGGTGCCGTGACTGGTGCGGCAACGGCAGGCGCAGGCTGTTCAACGATAGGCGCCGGCTGTGGGGCGACTGGCGGGGTCGGCGTTGCAGCGGCTGCCTGCTGTGCAGCTGGCGCTGCGGCTGCAGGGCTATCCGGCGTTTCTATCACGCCTGCTGCCAGCGGCGTTGGCGCGCCGAGAAAACCGCTGCTCTGAACCGGCGCGCCGGTAGCATCCGCGCTTTGCAGCGTGGCGTTGCTGATAGCGCGTACGTCACCCTGAGGTGCCGCTGGCTGGGCAGGGGAGGATACGCTTCCCATGCCGCCGCTAAGATCCGGGCGTGCCGGCAGAGCATAGGTTTGTTTTGCGATAGTGGTACAGGCGGTGCCCGGGCCGGACATCGTGCCATCCTGGGCGACGATAATAGGGTCGATACGCACTTTGGTATTGTTCGAAGTGTTTAACCTGTCCGCCGCAGCGCGGGAAAGGGAGATCACCCGGTCGTTGCCGTAAGGGCCGCGATCGTTGATACGTACCACAATCATGCGGCCATTCGCGAGGTTGGTGATTCGCGCGTAGCTTGGGATTGGCAGCGTCGGATGCGCGGCGGTGAGCGCGTTGGGATCAAACGCTTCGCCCGAGGCGGTCAGGTTGCTACCCGGCTCGGCGTCATAGATGGCCGCGAAGCCAGACTGGCTGAAGTTTGCCGGGTTCTGAACAATCTTGTAGCTTTTGCCGTTGTTCTGATAATCCTGATTGGCCGACGGATTCAGCGGTTCATAGCGTGGCTCCGCGCCGCTGATTTCCACGACTGGACCATTGCATACCACCGGCTGCGGCGGCTGATTAACCGGCTGCTGGCTATCATCATTTGACGAACATGCTGCCAGTAAGGCTGCTGCGACGCAGACGCCTGCCCACCGTTTTTGCTTACCCATTGCGCACCTCATCCAGTTACACGCTTTTTGATAACATTTTTCTGTGTGTGTGTATCGACATAACGATACCGAACCCGGCCATCAGAACGATGAGCGCCGACCCCCCGTAACTGACGAGCGGCAGCGGCACGCCGACCACCGGTAAGATACCACTAACCATGCCAATATTTACAAATACATAGACGAACAGGATTAGCATCAGTCCGCCGGCCATTACGCGACCAAAGGTGGTTTGCGCGCGGGCGGCAATAAACAGGCCGCGCATGATCAGCAGCAGATAAAGCACCAGCAGCACCAGAATACCCACTAATCCTAGCTCTTCAGCCAGCACCGCGAAGATAAAGTCCGTATGGCGTTCTGGCAGGAACTCAAGCTGAGACTGCGTGCCGTGCAGCCACCCTTTACCCCGCAGGCCGCCGGAGCCGATGGCGATTTTTGACTGAATAATATGGTAGCCCGCGCCCAGCGGATCGCTTTCCGGATCCAGCAGCATCATCACACGCGCACGCTGGTAGTCATGCATCAGGAAGAACCACAGGATAGGCACGAAAGCCGCAATCAGCAGCACGGCAACCAGAATAAGGCGCCAGCTCATGCCGGAGAGGAACAGCACAAACAGACCCGAGGCGGCGACCAGGATGGAGGTGCCAAGATCGGGCTGCGCGGCAACCAGCAGGGTAGGCATAAAAATCAGGATAAGCGCAATGCCGGTGTTTTTCAGCGTTGGCGGGCAAACGTCGCGGTTAATAAAGCGGGCGACCATCAGCGGCACCGCAATTTTGGCGATTTCTGAAGGCTGGAAGCGCACAAATCCTAAATCCAGCCAGCGCTGCGCCCCTTTTGAAATCGCCCCGAAGGCGTCTACCGCGACCAGCAGGATTATGCAGAAAATATAGAGGTAGGGCGCCCATCCTTCGTAAACGCGAGGCGGGATTTGTGCCATAACGACCATGATCACCAGCCCCATCAGGATCTGGCCGACTTTACGCTCCATCATGCCCATATCCTGACCGCTGGCGCTCCAGACCACCAGGGCGCTGAAGACCAGCAGGGCGAGGATGGTCACGAGGAACGTCGGGTCGAGGTGGATCTTATCCCAAATCGTCTTTTTATTAGGATTGTCAGTCATGCTTATTGATCCTCTGCGGCCGAGGCGGCCGGTGCTTCCGACGGCAGTACCGTGTTGTTATCCCCTAACATGACGTGGTCGAGGATCTGGCGCATGATGGTCCCGACTGCCGGGCCTGCGCCGCCGTTTTCCAGAATCATGGTCACGGTATACTGCGGGTTGTCGTACGGTGCGAACGCCGTCATCAGCTTGTGGTCGCGCAGGCGTTCAGCAATTTTATGTGCGTTGTACGTTTCGTTAGCCTTCAGACCAAAGACCTGCGCGGTACCGGATTTCGCCGCTACTTTGTAAGGGGCGTTGGCAAAGTATTTGTGCGCGGTGCCGTTAGGCCGATTCGCCACGCCATACATCCCGTCTTTGGCAATTTCCCAATAGCCTGAGTGAATGTCGCCCACCGGGGCTTCCGTCGGCTGCTGCCAGGGAACCTGCTTGCCGTTTTCCGTGGTGCTCATCAGCAGATGCGGCACGCGGACAATGCCGTCGTTTATCAGGATCATCATCGCCTTGCTCATCTGGATAGGCGTTGCCGTCCAGTAGCCCTGGCCGATGCCCACCGGAATGGTGTCGCCCTGATACCACGGTTTTTTAAAGCGTTTCAGCTTCCATTCGCGCGTTGGCATGTTACCTGAACGCTCTTCTGAAAGGTCGATTCCCGTCAGGTGGCCGTAGCCAAATTTACTCATCCACTCGCCGATGCGGTCGATACCCATGTCATAGGCGACCTGATAGAAGAAGGTATCGGCGGACTCTTCCAGCGATTTGGTCACGTTCAGGCGGCCGTGGCCCCATTTTTTCCAGTCGCGGTAGCGTTTCTCAGAGCCTGGCAGCTGCCACCAGCCCGGGTCAAACAGCGAAGTGTTGCGCGTAATGACGCCCGCGCTTAGCGCAGAGACCGCCATATAAGGCTTCACCGTGGAGGCCGGAGGGTAGACGCCCTGGGTCGCACGGTTAATCAGCGGAGTATTCGGGTCGCTCAGCAGGCCGGAGTAGTCCTTGCTGGAGATCCCATCAACAAACAGGTTTGGGTTGTAGCTTGGCATGGAAACCAGCGCCAGAATGCCGCCGGTGCGCGGATCGGTGACCACCACCGCCGCGCGGCTGCCCGCCAGCAGGGTTTCGATATACGTCTGGAGTTTCAGATCCAGCGTCAGGTAAATATCGTGCCCGGCCTGCGGCGGCACTTCTTTAAGCTGACGGATCACCCGGCCACGGTTGTTAACTTCAACCTCTTCGTAGCCCGTCTGGCCGTGCAGAACATCTTCGTAATAGCGCTCGATGCCTAGCTTGCCGATGTCATGGGTTGAGGCGTAGTTAGCCAGCTTGCCCTCTTTATCCAGGCGCTCAACGTCTTTATCGTTAATTTTTGAGACGTAGCCGATGACGTGGGTCAGCGCAGAGCCATAAGGATAATAGCGGCGCTTGTACCCCTTAACTTCCACGCCGGGGAAGCGGTACTGGTTTACCGCAAAGCGGGCAACCTGAACCTCAGTAAGATTGGTTTTTACCGCAATAGAGGTAAAGCGGTGCGAGCGTGCACGCTCTTTTTTGAAGTTGGCGATGTCATCATCGGTCAGGTCAACAACCGGGCGTAGCGCCTCCAGCGTTTCCTGAACATTATCGACTTTCTCCGGCATCATCTCTATCTGGTAGATGGTGCGGTTCAGCGCCAGCGGCGTGCCGTTGCGATCGTAGATAATGCCGCGACTTGGGGGAATCGGAACCAGCTTGATGCGGTTTTCATTGGACCGCGTCTGGTAGTCGTTGAAGCGGACAATCTGCAGATTATAAAGGTTGGCGATCAGCACGCCGGTAAGCAGCAAGATGCCGATAAAAGCGACCAGCGCCCGGCGCACAAAGAGCGCAGACTCAGCAGTGTAGTCGCGAAAAGAATTCTGTAATTTCATTCGCCGCTTCGTTTTATCCGCTCAGGTTTACTCACGATGGTAGGGGTGATTGGTGGTGATACTCCACGCCCGGTAGAGGCTTTCCGCCACCAGCACCCTGACCAGCGGATGAGGCATGGTTAGCGTGGAGAGCGACCAGCTTTGCTCGGCGGCAGCCTTGCAGGCCGGCGCTAAGCCTTCCGGTCCCCCAATCAACAGGCTGACATCACGGCCATCCTGTTTCCAGCGTTCCAGCTGCGTGGCAAGCTGCGGGGTGTCCCACGGCTGGCCGGGAATATCCAGCGTCACGATCCGATTGCCTTTGCCCGCGGCGGCCAGCATCATTTCGCCCTCTTTTTCGAGGATACGTTTGATGTCGGCATTTTTGCCGCGCTTTCCAGCCGGAATCTCTACCAGCTCAAAAGGCATATCTTTCGGGAAACGACGCAGATACTCGGTAAAACCGGTCTGCACCCAGTCAGGCATTTTGGTTCCAACGGCCACCAGTTGCAGCTTCACCCGTTAGCTCCAGAGTTTTTCCAGTTCGTACAGCTGGCGGCTCTCTTCCTGCATGACGTGAACGATAATGTCGCCAAGGTCGACAACAACCCAGTCTGAAGCATTAATGCCCTTCACGCCCATCGGCGCCAGGCCAACCTCGCGGGAAGACTGTACAACGTGTTCAGCGATAGACATGACGTGACGGTTTGACGTCCCGGTACAGATGACCATGCAGTCTGTGATGCTGGATTTGCCTTTAACATCAATTGCGATGATGTCCTGGCCTTTGAGGTCGTCGATTTTATCAACAATGAAATCCTGAAGTGCTTTACCCTGCAAGTGTTCCCCCTGGGAGAATAAGAGTGTGTGGTTTGACCCGTAAATAACCCTATATACCCAACAGGGCGGGCGGCTTTGGCTGAAAAATTGGCCGGCCAGCGCGAGTCGGGGGCTATCATCCCACTGCACGCCGGAGTTTGCATCGCCATTTTTGTAAAACTATTTCAGAAAAGCCGGATTTACGGGCAGGAAATTATGGCAGCGGAGCATAACAGCCTGAGGGGTGGTGTCAATGGCTGGTGCTCCCGGTGAAACATAATAGCGTAAACCTGCGCATTTCACCGCTGCTCCTGCGTGTAATTCAGACCAGGCTTAAGGCTTAGCGGTATAGCCCGTGCTGCAGAATAAAGGCCAGCACAGCAGGGGGAACCAGGTCATCACAGGGCTGATTATGCTCAAGCCGGTCGCGAATAGCCGTGGCAGATATGTCATACAGCGGAGTGGGGGCCAGAAAGACTTTTCCCGCCGCCTGCTGATGGAGTACTTCCACCGAATCCGTTACGTTTTTTGCCAGCCAAGACTGCTGCTCCGGGGTTTCCATCGTCAAGGGATAGCCCGGACGTTGGGTGACCAGAAGGTGGCAAAGCGTGAGCAGCGTTTCCCAGCGGTGCCAGCGGTGCAGGCTGAGTAAAGAGTCCTGACCGATAATAAAAGCCAGCGGCTGTTTTGGGCCCAGCTCGGCCCGAAGCTGCTCCAGCGTCTCTACGGTCCATGAAGGCGTGGAGCGAGCCAGCTCCCGATCGTCCAGGGTGAACAGCGGGCTGCCGGCTATCGCCAGCTCAATCATCTGTTTGCGCTGCTCGCTGCTCGCTTCCGGCTGCGGGCGATGGGGCGGCACATTATTCGGCATGATAGTGACGCTTTTTAGCTTCACCAGACGCGCCAGGGCTTCAACCGATTTCAGGTGGCCGTAATGGATAGGATCGAATGTCCCGCCGTACAGCGCCAGAAGGGAGGGTTCAGGCATCGATAAAGATTTCCGGTAAGGCTTTATGGCAGATCAGCAGGGAGAGGCCTTCAAGTTCGTCCCACACGGACTGGCCGTAGTCTTTCTTCAAAGTCAGCTCGATGCGCGTCAGTAATCGAACGGCCTGGTAAAGTTGTTCGGCCGATACGCGGTTGAGCGCTTCGGTAACCAGCTGACGGCGGTTTTGCCAGACCCGCTGCTGGTCGAACAGCGTTCGTAGCGGCGTCGTTGCAGACTGGCGTTTGAGATTGACCAGCTGCAGCAGTTCTCGCTGAAGCGTACGTAAAAGTATGACCGGTTCGCTGGCCTCGAGGCGCAGCTGCTGCAATATATGCAGCGCCCGCTTGCTCTTACCTGCCAGCAAAGCATCGACCCAGTGGAAGGGCGTGAAGTGGGCGGCATCATTTACCGCCTGCTCGACCCGGGGCAGCGTCAGTTTGCCGTCTGTCCAGATTAGCGACAGCCGCTCCAGCGCCTGAGAAAGCGCCAGCAGATTACCCTCATAGCAGTAGCAGAGCAGCTGATTAGCCGCGTCGTCCAGCGTCAGGTTCATCTGTTTTGCGCGCTGAGAGACCCAGCGGGGCAGGTTTGCCTGTTCAGGCGTCTGGCAGGTGACAAGCACCGAGCGGTTTGCCAACTGGGTAACCCAGGCAGCATTCTCCTGGGCTTTGGTCAGTTTGTTGCCACGAACCAGCAGCAAAATGTCGTCGTGAAGCAGGCTGACCAGCGTCTCCAGCTGAGCGTTGATCGCGGCATTGGGGCCGTTTTCCGGCAGCAGCAGGAGCAGCGTCTGGCGGCTGGCGAAAAGGCTAAGGGCCTGGCAAATGGAAAATAACGCCTGCCAGTCTGTAGAGGCGTCTATCTGAACGGTATGGTGTTCTTCAAAGCCCTGCTGCTGCGCGATCTTGCGAACGGCATCCTGACTTTCCTGAAGTAAGAGGGGGTCGTTACCTGACAGCAGATACGCCGCGCGCAGCCCTTCTTTGAGCTGCGCGTGGAGTTGTTCCGGATACACTCGGATCATTTGCTGCCAGAAGTTGCCGACAGCGTGGTAGAGACCCGGCCAGCAGGAGCAGGCGAGGCCGGTTTTTGTGCGTTAACCGGTTTTTCCTCTTCCTTCGTTGCTTCAACGTCTGCCGCGTGAACGGCCAGCAGTTTGCGGATCAGCTGTTGGGCAACGTTGGTGTACATCTCTTTGATAATCAGATCCTGCTCGGCGTCTTTCGCCAGCGCAGTCAGTGGGTTATCAAAGAACGAACGGTAGGTCTTTGCGCTGATTGGATAAATGTCGTGACCCGGGATCAGAACCTGGGCATTCACGACCATCACCATCTGGTATTCCGCGGTCTGGCCGTTCTGGAATACAGAAGCGGTATCCTGACCCAGGCTGTAACCCCCCACACGCAGGGACGGAATATCCTTACGGACGCCGGTACCGGTATCGTCAACAATCGTGACGCCGTTTAAGCGCAGCTGCTTACGGATTTCACGCGTTAACGGACCGTTAGGATCGCCAGAGTTGAGGATCAGCGTCTTCATCTCTGAGGGGACCTGCGTGTTGCCACGCAGGTGAAAACCACATCCGGCGGTGACCAGCACCGCCAGGGTTACTAACAGGGTGACAAAGGGATGTCGCACGCTTCCTCCTGCGCTTAGCCCACAACCAGGTTGAGCAGTTTACCCGGAACGTAAATCACTTTACGCACGGTTACACCCTCAAGATATTTCGCGACCAGATGTTCCTGGCCGGCGCGCTCGCGCACCTGTGCTTCAGTGGCATCGGCAGGTACGGTTACTTTACCGCGCACTTTGCCGTTAACCTGAACGACAACCAGACGAGAGTCTTCAACCATTGCCTGCTCGTCCGCCTGTGGCCATGGCGCGTTGTCAACATCGCCTTCACCGCCCAGCGACTGCCACATGTCGAAGCAAACGTGCGGGGTGAACGGATAGAGCATACGCACAACGGCCAGCAGCGCTTCGTTCAGCAGAGCACGATCCTGCTCGCCGCCCTGCGGTGCTTTTGCCAGTTTGTTCATCAGCTCCATGATGGCTGCAATGGCGGTGTTGAAGGTCTGGCGGCGGCCGATATCATCGGTCACTTTGGCAATGGTTTTATGAACGTCGCGACGCAGCGCTTTCTGATCTTCGCTCAGCGCGGCAACGTCCAGCGCTGGTGCTGCACCCCGGTTGGTATGCTCGTAAACCAGTTTCCAGACGCGTTTCAGGAAGCGGTTTGCGCCTTCTACGCCGGACTCCTGCCACTCGAGCGTCATATCCGCCGGTGAAGCAAACATCATAAACAGACGAACGGTATCCGCGCCGTAACGCTCGACCATCACCTGCGGGTCGATGCCGTTGTTTTTCGACTTCGACATTTTGCTCATGCCAGCATAGACCAGTTCACGGCCTTCTGCGTCACGGGCTTTTACGATACGGCCTTTATCATCACGCTCAACGATAGCGTCCACCGGAGAAACCCAGTTACGCTCGCCGTTAACGCCGGTGTAGTAGAAGGCATCAGCCAGCACCATGCCCTGACAAAGCAGCTGTTTAGCCGGTTCGTCAGAGGTTACCATGCCCGCGTCACGCATCAGCTTGTGGAAGAAGCGGAAGTAGAGCAGGTGCATGATGGCGTGTTCGATACCGCCGATGTAGATATCTACCGGTAACCAGTAGTTTGCGGCTTTGGAATCCAGCATGCCTTTGTCGTACTGCGGGCAGGTGTAGCGCGCGTAGTACCAGGAGGACTCCATAAAGGTGTCGAAGGTGTCGGTTTCACGCAGCGCAGGCATGCCGTTGACGGTGGTTTTCGCCCACTCAGGATCGGCTTTAATCGGGCTGGTGATGCCGTCCATAACCACATCTTCCGGCAGAATAACCGGCAGCTGGTCTTCAGGCGTAGGTATTACGGTACCGTCTTCCAGCGTCACCATCGGGATTGGCGCGCCCCAGTAACGCTGACGGGAAACGCCCCAGTCGCGCAGGCGGAAGTTCACTTTACGCTCGCCCACGCCTTTGGCTGCCAGCTTATCGGCAATGGCGTTGAAGCCCTGCTGGAAGTCCAGACCGTCGAACTCGCCGGAGTTAAACAGCGTGCCTTTCTCGGTCATTGCGGCGGCGGAAAGATCCGGCTCGCTGCCGTCGGCATTCAGAATAACCGGCTTGATTGACAGGCTGTATTTGGTGGCGAATTCCCAGTCGCGCTGATCGTGGCCCGGAACGGCCATCACGGCACCGGTGCCGTATTCCATCAGCACGAAGTTAGCGACCCAAACCGGAATGCTTTCGCCGGTCAGCGGATGAATAGCGTTGATACCGGTAGCAACACCTTTTTTCTCCATGGTCGCCATCTCGGCTTCGGCCACTTTGGTGTTACGGCACTCTTCAATAAATTCGCCAAGCGCGGGGTTATTGACCGCGGCCTGCTGAGCCAGAGGGTGACCGGCGGCAACGGCCAGGTAGGTCACACCCATAAAGGTGTCAGGGCGGGTGGTATAAACGGTCAGCTTCTCGGCGCTGTTTTCAACGTCGAAGGTAATCTCCACGCCTTCGGAGCGGCCAATCCAGTTGCGCTGCATGGTTTTGACCTGATCCGGCCAGTGATCCAGCGTATCCAGGTCGTTCAGCAGTTCGTCGGCATAGGCGGTGATTTTAATAAACCACTGCGGGATCTCTTTACGCTCCACCTTGGTGTCGCAGCGCCAGCAGCAGCCGTCGATAACCTGCTCGTTAGCCAGCACGGTCTGGTCGTTCGGGCACCAGTTTACCGCGGAGGTTTTTTTGTAAACCAGACCTTTGTTGTACAGCTGGGTGAAGAACTGCTGTTCCCAGCGGTAGTACTCAGGCGTACAGGTGGCCAGCTCGCGGCTCCAGTCGTAGCCAAAGCCCAGCGTTTTCAGCTGGTTCTTCATGTAATTGATGTTGTCGTAGGTCCACGGCGCAGGAGCGGTGTTGTTTTTCACCGCGGCGCCTTCGGCCGGCAGACCGAAGGCATCCCAGCCGATCGGCTGCAGGACGTTTTTGCCCAGCATACGCTGGTAGCGTGCGATAACGTCGCCGATGGTGTAGTTACGGACGTGGCCCATATGTAGTCGGCCGGAAGGATAGGGCAGCATTGAGAGGCAGTAATATTTCTCTTTGCCTTCGTCTTCGGTCACTTCAAAAGTACGGTTCTCTTGCCAGTGTTGCTGGACGTTGGATTCTATCTCTTCCGGGCGGTATTGCTCTTGCATGGCAGCCAGTAGTCCTGTTGATGAAAGACGGCTACGAAAAGTAGCCTTTAATGAATTCGAGTTCAGATCGCCATAGCATAGCCGATTAGACAGCGGCAAAACAGCCTTTCGACGCCCTCAGTGACCATTTCGGCGTTCCGGGACGTTTGCAGTTTTTTACCCGGGGTGTGGCTAATCTAACAAAGCGTTACCGGATTAACGTCTACTCTTAGAGTTAGTTACCACACCGCGAATGCAGGAATTCTTCAAGGAGGCAGGTTAACGATGAACAAGGTTGCTCAATTTTACCGGGAGCTGATTGAATCGCTGAGCGAGCGGCTGCGCAAGGGAGAGCGTGATATCGATGCGCTGGTGTCCAGCGCCCGCAAGCAGATCAACGCTACCGGCGAACTGACCCGAACAGAGACAGAAGAGGTGACGCGGGCCGTGCGCCGCGATCTTGAAGAGTTTGCCCGCAGCTACGGTGAAAGCCATGAAGAATTTACCGACAGCGTCTTTATGCGGGTGATTAAAGAGAGCCTCTGGCAGGAGCTGGCGGACATTACCGATAAAACCCAGCTTGAGTGGCGGGAAGTGTTTAAAGATTTGAGCCATCACGGGGTCTATCACAGCGGCGAAGTGGTGGGGCTCGGAAATCTGGTGTGTGAAAACTGCCATCACCCTATAGCGATCTATACGCCGGAGGTGCTATCCGTCTGCCCCAAATGCGGCCACAACCAGTTCCATCGTCGACCGTTTGAACCATAAATAAAAGCAAAACGGCAACGACGTTGCCGTTTTTAGTGTCGGCAGCCTCTCCCTGTGGGAGAGGGCCGGGGTTAGGGCATCAGGCCGCAGAATAATAAGCCAGCCTTTCCGCCAGCAAATCCACAAACCCCTCTCGATCTATGTCCACCATCACCGAGGTATTCGGCGCATTGCCGGTCAGCGAATAATAATCTACCACCGTCATACCCTGAGTGTATTTACCCTGCGTTTCCACCCCAACCCATCTCTTCACCGTGGTAAACATCTCTGGCTTCAGCAGCCAGGCGATGGTGCAAGGGTCGTGCAGCGGCGCGCCGTGGAAGCCCCATTTCTCGGCTTTGTGATACTCCATAAAGAAGTCGAGCAGCTCGGCCACGGTCGTGGCGACCGGGTTACCCACGGAGCGGAAGCGCTCAATATCGTCCGCCATAATCTGCGCGCGATGGGTAACGTCCAGCCCCGCCATCACAATCGGCAAGCCCGACTGGAAGACAATCTCCGCCGCTTCTGGGTCGACAAAAATGTTGAACTCTGCCGCTGGCGTCCAGTTCCCCAGCCCCATTGCGCCACCCATAATCACGATCCGGGCGATTTTACCGTACAGTTCAGGATGACTGTTCAGCAGTAGCGCAACGTTAGTTTGCGGGCCGGTCGCCACCAGCGTGACCGGCTCTGCGCTTTCACGCAGCACCTTCGCCATCAGCTCCACGGCGGTGCAGTTTTGCGGCGCAAACCCTGGCTCCGGCAGCGCAGGACCATCCAGCCCGCTTTCACCGTGGACGTTGTCCGCGATGATAAGCTCGCGCATCAGCGGCTTAACAGCGCCGCCTGCCACCGGAATATCGGTACGGTTTAACAGCGTCAGCATGCGCAGGACGTTACGCAGGGTTTTGTCCGGCGTCTGGTTTCCGGCGGATGAGGTAACGGCTTTGACGTCCAGTTCAGGCGAGGCAAGTGCAAGGACGAGGGCGATTGCGTCGTCATGACCCGGATCGCAATCGAGAATGATCGGCTGTGCCATAGAGTTCTCCATTCTTAGCGTTATTTTGTGACAAGGTTAACGCCGCGAAGTGAAGTCGACGAGAAGACGAGGTGCAAAGCGTGAGGCAGTGCGCAATCCGCAGATTGCGCACCGTGGAGATTAGTGCAGAATTTTTGCCAGGAAGTCTTTAGCGCGCTCGGACTGAGGATTATTGAAGAAGTCATCTTTATTGGAGTCTTCGACAATTTTTCCTTCATCCATAAAGATGACGCGGTTAGCCACTTTACGGGCAAAGCCCATTTCGTGGGTCACCACCATCATGGTCATGCCTTCGTTTGCCAGCTCAACCATAACGTCCAGCACCTCGTTGATCATTTCCGGATCGAGGGCGGAGGTAGGTTCATCAAACAGCATGGCAATAGGATCCATACACAGGGCGCGGGCGATGGCTACGCGCTGCTGCTGGCCGCCGGAGAGCTGAGCCGGATATTTATCGGCATGCGCGGCAAGCCCCACGCGCTCCAGCAGTTTTAACCCTTTGGCACGAGAGGCCGCCTTATCGCGCTTCAGCACTTTGACCTGGGCCAGCGTCAGGTTTTCGATAATCGACAGGTGAGGGAACAGCTCGAAATGCTGGAACACCATGCCAACGTGCGAACGCAGCTGCGCCAGATTGGTTTTCTTGTCGTTAACCTGAGTGCCGTTAACCAGGATCTCGCCTTTTTGCACCGGCTCCAGGCCGTTGACGGTTTTGATAAGCGTGGACTTGCCGGAGCCGGAAGGCCCGCAAACTACCACCACTTCGCCTTTTTTCACTTCGGTGGAGCACTCGGTCAGCACCTGAAAGTGACCATACCATTTAGAAACATTTTTCAGGGTAATCATTAAACAGTCCTTTTCTTCAAGTAGCTGACCAACAGCGATGCACTGAGGCTAATCACAAAATAGACCAGACCGGCAAACAGGATCATTTCGACCTGCGTTCCGTCACGCTCACCGATGGTGGAGGCGGTGCGGAAGAAGTCTGCCAGGCTTAAGACATACACCAGAGAGGTATCCTGGAACAGCACGATCCCCTGGGTTAACAGCAGCGGCACCATGGCGCGGAAAGCCTGCGGCAGGATGATCAATTTCATCGACTGCCAGTGGGTCATCCCCAGCGCCAGCGCGGCATTTGACTGCCCTCTGGAAATACTCTGAATGCCGGCGCGGATGATTTCCGAGTAGTAGGCGGCTTCAAACATGGAGAAGGCGACCATCGCGGAAATCAGGCGGATATCGGTTTTAGGCGACAGGCCAAGCACCGACTGCAGGAAGCCTGGCACCACCAGATAAAACCAAAGCAGTACCATCACCAGCGGCACGGAACGGAAAACGTTCACGTAGGCGGTCGCGAACCACGCGATAGGTTTGAAGCTCGACAGGCGCATGACCGCCAGCAGCGTGCCCCAGACAATACCGATCACCACCGCGGTAACGGTGATTTTCAGCGTAATGACCAGCCCCTGCATCAAGTACGGCAGGGCAGGTAGAATTGAACTCCAGTCAAGATCGAGCATTATTTGCCCCCCATATTGCCAGGCAGGCGAATTTTACGTTCCACCACATACATCACGCCCATGATCACGGCGTTGATCAGGACATAGGCTAGGGTAATCGCCGTAAAGGATTCATAGGCGTGCGCCGAGTAATCCAGCAGCTTGCCCGCCTGTGCCGCCATATCTACCAGACCAATGGTCGAAGCGATGGCCGAGTTTTTCACCAGGTTCATCATTTCGGAAGTCATTGGCGGCACGATGACGCGATAGGCGTTAGGCAACAGCACGTAGCGGTAGGCCTGCGGCAGGGTCAATCCCATCGCCAGCGCGGCGTTCTTTTGCCCGCGAGGCAGAGACTGAATTGCTGCCCGAACCTGTTCGCATACGCGAGCGGCGGTAAACAGCCCCAGACAAATCATTGAGGAGAGGAAGAACTGAATATTTGGATCGAGCTCGGATTTAAACCACATGCCGATATTTTCCGGCAGCAGTTCCGGTACCACCAGGTACCAGGTAAAGAATTGCACTATCAGGGGAACGTTGCGAAACAGTTCAACGTAGAGCGTACCGATGCCGGAAAGGAATTTGTTAGGCACCGTACGCAAAATACCAAACAGAGACCCCACCAGAAAAGCAATGATCCATGCGGTAATCGACAGGGCGACGGTGACCTGGAAGCCATTCCAAATCCAGCCCAGATAGGTTGTGTTGCCGAACGGGGCGGGCTGTAAAAAAATCCCCCAGTTCCAGTCTATAGACATAACTTACTCCGAGATAAAAAAAGAGGGTAGCTCAGGCTACCCTCGAAGATTGATGAGAAGCCGGTGTCCTTAAGCAGATCTTTGTCTGCGTTTTTGGGCACCTTCACGCGGGTGGGGGAACGACCCACCAACGCATAGTCTGTCCTGGCTTCAGTTCGTCAATCGGGAGGGCGGATTTTTCCGGCCCCTGTGTTTCTAATTAGTTGAGAGCTTTGTCGTTTGGTTCCTTGAACAGCGCTTTCATTTCGTCAGAAAGATCGAAGTTCATGTTGAGGTTTTTTGGCGGAATTGGCTGTTTAAACCATTTATCAAACCACTTGGCGGCTTCACCGGAGGTTTGCGCCTTCGCGATGGTGTCATCCATCAGCTTTTTAAACTCTGGGTCATCTTTACGCAGCATGCAGCCGTAAGCTTCCTGAGACTGTGGCTTGCCGAGGATCTCCCAGTTATCAGGCTGTTTTGCCTTCGCACGTTCGCCGGCCAGCAGGGCATCATCCATCATAAAGGCGACGGCACGGCCGCTTTCCAGCGTACGGAAGGAGTCACCGTGGTCTTTGGCGCTGATGATGCGCATCCCCATTTTCTGCTCGTCGTTCAGTTTGTTGAGCAGAATTTCGGAGGTGGTACCGGAGGTAACAACAACGGTTTTCCCTTTCAGATCAGGGAAGTCCTTGATGGGGCCGCCTTTTTTCACCAGCAGACGGGTGCCGACAACAAAGATGGTGTCAGAGAACGCAGCTTGTTTCTGACGCTCTACGTTGTTGGTTGTGGAGCCGCATTCAAAGTCGAAGGTGCCGTTCTGCAGCAGCGGGATGCGGTTCTGGGAAGTAATTGGAATCAGCTTTACCTGCAGGTCAGGTTTATTCAGCTGCTTCTTCACCGCTTCCACGATGGCGTTAGAGTAGTCCTGAGAGTAGCCAACCACTTTCTGCTGGTTGTCGTAGTAAGAAAAAGGTACAGATGATTCACGGTGGCCGACCACGATTACGCCGTTGGCTTTGATCTTATCCAGCGTTGACTGCTGAGGTTTTGCATCCTCTGCATGAACCATTGTTGCGCTCATGCCCATCACCAGCATTGCCGTGGCCAGTTTACGTAATTGCATATCCAACTCCTTAATCTTAGTGCCAGAGGAGGCACCGGTATCCGATGTGAGTGTTGTGTTTAGTTTTGTTGTTTTTTCATGCTGCTAAAAGCGGTCATCCCGTGCTCTTTTGTTAGCATCTAACTTAGCTGAATGTAAAGAAAATGCTAAGAAGATGTTTATTTTTGCGAAGCGCGCCGCACCGTTTAAAGGCAAAGATATTCCTTCGCACCATAACGGTGCTTGCGATGTCACTTTTTGGTGCATGGGTATTACATTGCCCGATAAAGCCAGGCCGCAGGGCGTCTTTGCGCCAGCTATTTGATTTTTACAGCTAAAATCTAGCAAAGCTCGTGCCAGAAATGGAAAAGGCCAGCAGATTTGCCGGCCTTTTTTATCAGAGGGGGGAATTACTTTTCCTTGCGGCTTCGCAGGCCCATCACCAGAGCGCCAAAGCCAAACAGGGCCGTGAGCCCCCACAGCGGCCAGAAGCCAAAGCGCGCATAAGGCGTTAAGCCGGTAGTCGGCGTGACTTTCGCCTCCAGCACCTCGCGGGTGAACTGCGGGATGATGTGGGTGATATCCCCTTCGGCGTTGACCACCGCAGTGACGCCGTTGTTGGTGCTGCGCAGCAGAGGTCGTCCCAGCTCCAGCGAACGCATACGCGCCATCTGCAGGTGCTGCCACGGGCCGATAGATTTCCCGAACCAGGCATCGTTGGAGATAGTCAGCAGGAAGTCGGTATCCGGGCGGAAGTTATCCCGCACCTGTTCACCCAGGATTATCTCGTAGCAGATAGCTGCCGTTAGCCTTACGCCATTTGAGAGCAGCTGAGGCTGAACGTAGGGGCCGCGGCTGAACGAAGACATTGGCAGGTCAAAGAAGGGCGCCAGTGGTCGCAGAATCGATTCAAGCGGCACAAACTCACCGAACGGAACCAGGTGGTTTTTGTTGTAGCGATTGCTGCTGGTGTAGCTGTAAGGGCTGCCTTCACCGAGGGTAATAATGGTGTTGTAAGTGTCGTACCGGTTCTGCTTGTTAAGACGCGCATCGACGATGCCGGTAATTAACGAGCTGTGCTTCGAGCGCAGCAGGTCGTCCATCATGGTCAGGAACTGCTGCTGATTGATTTCCAGATCGGAGATAGCCGATTCCGGCCAGATAATCAGCTGCGCCTTGCCCATCTCCGGCTGCGTTTTGTCTAAATAGATTTTCAGCGTATCCAGCAGCTGGCTTTCATTCCATTTTAGCGATTGAGGAATGTCGCCCTGGACCATCGCCACCTCGACGGAGCGCTCCGCCTGCGGCTGAAACCAGTGGATACCGCGCAGCGGCCAGGGAAGCAGAAGTAAGGCGGCGGACACCACGGCAGGGGCCCATTGACGCGCCTGAAGGGCATAAACCAGCAGGCCGCTGACGATCATCAGCAGGAATGTAATGGCGTCGACCCCAAAAATCGGCGCAATACCTTTGAGCGGGCCATCGATCTGGCTATAGCCAAACTGCAGCCACGGAAAGCCGGTCAGCACCCAGCCGCGCAGGAATTCGGTGATTTGCCAGACGACCGGCGCGGCAATCGCCACGCGCCACCACGTTGTTTTCGGCCAGAGTTTACTGAGTACGCCGGCGAACAGGCCGGTATACAGCGACAGATAAGCGGCGAGCAGCACGACCAGGAAGATATTCACCGGACCCGGCATACCGCCAAACTGCGCGATACTGACATAGACCCAGTTGATGCCGCTGCCGAACAGCCCAAGCCCCCCAGAAGAAGCCAATTGCGGCGCTCTGTACCGGGCGACGGTTTAGCGTTAGCCCCTGTAATCCAGCCAGCGAAACAATGGCCGCAGGCCAAAAATCATAGGGAGAAAAGGCCAGCGTTCCGCAGGCCCCAAACAAGAGCGCCAGCAGCAGGCGAATGCGCTGGCGTTGAAGAAGTTGAGCTTTAGCCATAGCGGCGTTATTCGTCCAGTTTAGGTTGCGGCGAGTCGTCCGGAATTCTGACATGAACCTGAATAATACGGCGGCTGTCGGCCATGGCGACTTTGAACTGGTAACCATCTATTTCAATGGTTTCGCCACGGGCAGGCAGATGGCCAAAGGCTTGCATCACCAGGCCGCCGATGGTGTCGACCTCTTCATCGCTAAAGTGCGTGTCGAAGGTGTCGTTGAAGTCTTCGATGGAGGCGAGGGCGCGTACCGTCCAGGTGTGGCGACTCAGCTGACGGAAATCACCGTCTTCTTCATCGTCGTATTCGTCTTCGATTTCCCCGACAATCAGCTCAAGAATATCCTCGATAGTCACGAGGCCTGAAACGCCGCCAAATTCATCAATGACAATCGCCATGTGGTAGCGCTGCTGACGAAACTCTTTCAGCATGCGGTCAACCCGCTTGCTTTCAGGCACGACAACCACCTGACGTAACACTTTTTCCATGCTGAAAGGCTCAGAGTCGCTGCGCATAAACGGCAGCAGATCTTTGGCCATCAGGATCCCTTCGATGTGATCTTTGTCTTCGCTTATCACCGGGAAGCGGGAGTGTGCGGAATCGATAATAACATCGAGACACTCGTCCAGCGTCTGGTTGTGTTTGAGCGTCACCATCTGTGAACGAGGGATCATGATGTCGCGGACGCGTTGGTCGGCAATATCCATCACCCCTTCGAGCATGTCGCGGGTGTCCTGGTCGATCAGAGAGTTTTGCTCAGAATCACGAATAAGCGTCAGCAGATCGTCACGGTTTTTCGGTTCACCGTGAAACAGCTGGTTGAGAATGAGGGAGAAGAATCCCTTTTTGGCTTCCGGCGTGTCACTATTCTGTGAATTGTCGTCGCTCATGGCGTTAGGTTTTAGGCCTCATATTAATCAAATACTAACAGGCAGCCTGGTCGTGCGCTGCCTGCGCGTGACTGCGGCAAAGGGAAAGCCCTGAGCCGACTACTCTTTCTCGGCAATGTACGGATCGGCATACCCAAGAGCAAGCATTATCTCTGTTTCCAGGGCTTCCATCTCTTCGGCCTCGTCATCTTCAATATGGTCATAGCCGAGCAGATGCAGGCTACCGTGCACCACCATATGCGCCCAGTGCGCTTCCAGCGGCTTCTCTTGCTCCCTGGCTTCCTGCTCAACCACCTGGCGGCAGATGATCAGATCCCCCAGCAGCGGCAGTTCGATGCCCGGCGGTGCTTCGAAAGGAAAAGAGAGCACGTTGGTCGGCTTGTCTTTGCCGCGGTAGGTGAGATTCAGGTCGTGGCTTTCGGCCTCATCGACCAGACGAACGGTCACCTCTGACTCTTCCTGAAACTGTGGGATGACCGCATCCAGCCAGCGCTGGATTTTTGTTTCGTCCGGCAGGCCGCTGTCGGCTTCACAAGCAACCTGTAAATCTAAAATAACCTGACTCATTTACTCTCCGGCGCGGTGGCCTGCAGGGCTAAAGCTTCACGTTTACGTTCGGCGGCGAGTTCATCTTTACGCTTCTGATCGGCGGTTTCCCATGCCTCATAGGCGTTAACGATGCGGGCAACCACCGGGTGGCGCACCACGTCCTCGCTGTTAAGGAAGTTAAAGCTAATCTCATCCACCTCTGACAGGACGTCTATAGCATGACGTAAACCGGACTTCAGGTTGCGCGGCAGGTCTATCTGCGTAACGTCGCCGGTGATCACCGCTTTGGAGTTAAAGCCGATGCGGGTCAGGAACATTTTCATCTGTTCGGTGGTGGTGTTCTGGCTTTCGTCGAGAATGACAAAGGCATCGTTGAGGGTTCGCCCGCGCATATAGGCCAGCGGTGCTACTTCGATAACGTTGCGCTCAATCAGCTTTTCAACTTTCTCAAAGCCAAGCATCTCGAACAGGGCGTCATACAGCGGACGCAGATACGGGTCGACCTTCTGGCTTAAATCGCCCGGCAGGAAGCCGAGCTTCTCGCCCGCCTCAACGGCTGGACGGGTCAGAAGAATACGGCGAATCTCCTGGCGCTCCAGGGCATCCACGGCGGCGGCTACGGCAAGGTAAGTTTTCCCTGTCCCCGCTGGCCCGATACCGAAGGTGATGTCATGGTCGAGAATATTTGCGATGTACTGCGCCTGATTAGGCGTGCGTGGTTTGATAACCCCACGCTTGGTTTTAATGTGGATGGCTTTGCCGTAGTCCGGCACGCTGTCCGCCGTTTGCTCCAGTACCCGGCTCTCTTTGATGGCCAGGTGGATTTGCTCAGGGTCGATATCCTGGCTCTGGCCGCGCATTGGCGCGGTGTCTACGTAGAGATGGCGCAGAATATCCGCAGCAGCGTTAACGGAGAGTTCACGACCGGTGAGCCTGAAATGATTGTCACGGCGGTTGATTTCAATCCCCAGTCGGCGCTCCAGCTGTTTGATGTTGTCATCAAATGGGCCGCACAGACTGAGCAGACGGGCGTTATCCGCCGGTTCAAGCGTTAATTCACGTGTTTCGATATTCAAACTTATCCTCTGGGTCACTCGGGGCCAGTTAAAGTAAAACGGTCTCACGTAGCCGAATGTACGATCCCGGCTACAGGGAAATTATTTATCCCGCAGCGTGATGGCGCAAGCGTCACAATTGATATTTGGGTGATGTCTTCAGAATGCAAGGGCCAAAAAGGAGACAACCTGCCGGAAGCTGATAGTCGATTTCCGGCAGGCCGTGTGAGGGTTAAGGCTGGTAAATCCCTACCCCAATTTCGTTCTCTTTGCGGGTACGGGCAATAACGGATGCCGGAGTTTCAGCAATACGCAGGCCCATCTCCTCTTCGGTACGAACCAGCTTCGCGCGCAGGGAGTTTGTCAGGACTTCGGTGATTTCAACATCCACGAATTTTCCTATCATGTCAGGCGTCCCTTCGAAGTTTACTACGCGATTATTCTCCGTACGGCCGGAGAGCTGCATAATGCTTTTACGCGAAGTCCCTTCGACCAGAATACGCTGCACCGTACCCAGCATCTTGCGGCTCCACTCCATTACCTGCTGGTTAATGCGATCCTGCAGGATATAAAGGCGCTGTTTCTTCTCTTCTTCCGGCACGTCATCCACCATATCTGCGGCCGGGGTGCCTGGACGAGCGGAGAAGATAAAGCTGAAGCTGGTATCGAAGTTGACGTCGGCAATCAGCTTCATGGTTTGCTCGAAGTCCTGGCTGGTTTCACCCGGGAAACCAACAATAAAGTCTGAGCTAATCTGAATATCCGGGCGCGCGGCGCGAAGCTTGCGGATAGTGGATTTATACTCCAGCGCAGTGTGCGTGCGGCCCATCATATTCAGTACACGGTCGGCGCCGCTTTGAATAGGCAGGTGCAGGAAGCTCACCAGCTCAGGCGTGTCGCGGTACACTTCGATAATGTCATCGGTAAATTCAATCGGGTGGCTGGTGGTAAAACGAATGCGGTCTATGCCGTCAATCGCCGCCACCAGGCGCAGAAGTTCGGCAAACGAGCAGATGCCGCCGTCGTAGGCCGCGCCGCGGTAAGCGTTAACGTTCTGGCCTAGCAGGTTGACTTCACGTACACCCTGTTCCGCGAGCTGGGCGATTTCAAACAGAATATCGTCGCAAGGACGGCTGACCTCTTCCCCACGGGTGTAAGGCACTACGCAGTAGGTACAATATTTGTTGCAGCCTTCCATGATGGAGACGTAGGCCGTCGGACCGTCTGCACGGGGTTCCGGCAGGCGGTCAAATTTTTCAATTTCCGGGAAACTGACGTCGACTACCGGGCTGCGGGTGCCGCGAACC
Organism: Cedecea lapagei; assembly: GCF_900635955.1. Taxonomy (GTDB): domain Bacteria; phylum Pseudomonadota; class Gammaproteobacteria; order Enterobacterales; family Enterobacteriaceae; genus Cedecea; species Cedecea lapagei. The sequence goes on along the minus strand of NZ_LR134201.1, from coordinate 3,327,039 downwards.
TGGTTGATCATTTCCGGCAGCCGGTGCAGGGTTTGCGGACCAAACACAATATCCACATAGTGCGCACGCTGGCGGATCTTCTTCCCTTCCTGAGAGGCCACGCAGCCGCCGACGCCGATGATTACGTCGGGTCTTTTAGCTTTAATATGCTTCCAGCGCCCCAGCAGGTGAAACACCTTTTCCTGGGCTTTTTCACGAATAGAGCAGGTGTTCAGCAGCAGAACATCCGCTTCATTCGCGTTATCGGTCAGCGTAAAGCCGTGGGTGCTGTCCAGCAGATCGGCCATCCTGGATGAATCGTATTCGTTCATCTGACAGCCCCAGGTTTTTATATGGAGTTTTTTTGTCATCGACTTGCCATTGCTCAAGGTGAAGTCAGGAATTAAGCCAGCTAGTGTAATGCTTTGCCAGGGATGTGACCAGCCTGGCAAAAGTCAGTAGAATGGGCAAAGGTGAACGAAGGAAAGAGACTCATGGCAAATCAACCAATTGAAGTAGCCGTTGTCGGCGGCGGGATGGTCGGCGCCGCGGCAGCGCTCGGACTGGCTCAGCAGGGGTTTCAGGTAGCCGTTATTGAACATCAGGCGCCCGAGGTCTTTGCGCCTGAAAGCCAGCCGGATGTCCGCATCTCCGCCATCAGCAGCGCCTCGGTTGGGTTGCTCAAGTCTCTCGGCGTCTGGAACCGCGTTTTGGCGATGCGGGCGCATCCCTACCGCCGCCTGGAAACCTGGGAGTGGGAGAGCGCGCACGTCAGTTTTGATGCCGCGGAGCTGGGTCTGCCTGAACTGGGTTTTATGGTGGAGAATAACGTGCTGCAGCGCGTGCTTTGGGAAGCGCTGGAGGTTCATCCGCGCGTAGCTTTGTATTGCCCGGCCAGGCTGAAGCAGATCCATCGCCAGCAGGCGGGGTGGTCACTCGAGTTTGAGGAGGGCAGCCCGCTTCAGGTGGATATGGTGATTGGCGCAGATGGCGCCAATTCTCAAATCAGGAAATGGGCGGGTATCGGCCTGCATGCCTGGCAGTATCGTCAGTCCTGCATGCTGATTACCGTTAAATGTGAGTTTGAACCAGGCGAGAGCACCTGGCAGCACTTCACGCCGACCGGGCCGCACGCCTTCCTGCCGCTGTTCGATAACTGGGCCTCGCTCGTCTGGTACGATACGCCAGCACGTATTCGGCAGCTGCAGGGAATGACTCTGCCTCAGCTGCAAAAAGCGATTGCGGCCACTTTCCCTCAGCGACTGGGAGCGGTCACGCCGGTGGCCAGCGGAGCATTTCCTTTGACGCGTCGGCATGCGTTGCAGTACGTTCAGCCAGGGTTAGCGCTGATAGGGGATGCGGCACATACGATCCATCCTTTAGCGGGGCAGGGGGTGAACCTCGGTTATCGCGATGTGGATGCCTTACTTGAGGTAATGATCAATGCCCGCAGCCACGGCGAGGACTGGAAGAGTTCGACGATCCTGAAGCGTTACCAGGCGCGACGCCAGGCGGATAACTTCCTGATGCAGAGTGGGATGGATCTCTTCTATGCAGGATTCAGTAATAACCTGGGGCCGTTGCGCGTAGTTCGTAATATTGGGCTGATGGCGGCGGAGAGAGCCGGTGGCCTGAAGCGTAAGGCGCTGAAATACGCCCTCGGACTTTAATCTTTAGGCCCTCTCCCTGCGGGTGAGGGCCAGGGTGAGGGCATGAGGCCGCACGGTACTGAACAACAAAAACAAAAAAGCCCGCAGAGCGGGCTTATTTGTTACTGATTGGCTGGGGTGCAGGGATTCGAACCCCGGAATGCTGGTATCAGAAACCAGTGCCTTACCGCTTGGCGACACCCCAATTGCGTTAAACAATCTGCTTAACGACTTTTTAAATTGGCTGGGGTACGAGGATTCGAACCTCGGAATGCTGGTATCAGAAACCAGAGCCTTACCGCTTGGCGATACCCCAACAATTTTTTTGGATTTATCGAACTTAATCAATAATTCCTTTGTATGGTGGCTACGACGGGATTCGAACCTGTGACCCCATCATTATGAGTGATGTGCTCTAACCAGCTGAGCTACGTAGCCAAACCTAATTCTATTTTTCGATGGCTGGGGTACCTGGATTCGAACCAGGGAATGCCGGTATCAAAAACCGGTGCCTTACCGCTTGGCGATACCCCAATGACCGTCGCGGTTAACCGCATGTCTCGAAAAATAATGGCTGGGGTACCTGGATTCGAACCAGGGAATGCCGGTATCAAAAACCGGTGCCTTACCGCTTGGCGATACCCCATCCGTGCAACGCGAAAGATAAATGGTGCGGGAGGCGAGACTTGAACTCGCACACCTTGCGGCGCCAGAACCTAAATCTGGTGCGTCTACCAATTTCGCCACTCCCGCATAAAAAAAGATGGTGGCTACGACGGGATTCGAACCTGTGACCCCATCATTATGAGTGATGTGCTCTAACCAGCTGAGCTACGTAGCCCTCTTTTTACGCGCTACCTTATCGGCGTTGCGGGGCGCATTATGCTGAGTTGACTCTACAGCGTCAACTAGTTTTTTCCCGAAAACCCGCTCAGAATGTTCGTTTGAATGACTTGCGAACAGCTTGCTTGAAATATCAACAATAACGAGCCTTTTTGTTTTTAATTTCGGTTAAAAACAGGGATAAAGCCTCAGCGATAATACAGAAAAACAAACGGACCCGAAGGTCCGTTTTGTCATCGATCGTTAGCTATTAATAGGCGGCCTGGTGCACGCCAACCGCACGCCCTGACGGATCGTTCATGGTTTTGAAGGATTCATCCCACTCGATCGCTTTTGCTGAAGAACAGGCTACGGACGGGCCGCCCGGCACACATTCCGCAGCGCTCTGCAGCGGGAACAGCTCTTCGAAAATCTCACGGTACAAATAGGCCTCTTTTGAGCCCGGCGTGTTGTACGGGAAACGATAGGCGGCGGTAGCCAGCTGCTGGTCGCTGATCTGCTCGGCGGCCACCTCTTTCAGGGTATCAATCCAGCTATAACCTACGCCGTCAGAGAACTGCTCTTTCTGGCGCCAGGCAACGCTTGCCGGCAGGTAGGATTCGAAGCATTCACGCAGCACATGCTTCTCCATTTTGCCGTTGCCACACATTTTATCCTGTGGATTGATGCGCATTGCCACATCGAGGAATTTTTTATCCAGGAACGGCACGCGGGCTTCAACGCCCCAGGCAGACATGGCTTTGTTGGCGCGGGCGCAGTCAAACATATGCAGAGCCTGCAGTTTGCGCACGGTTTCCTCGTGAAGTTCTTTGGCATTTGGCGCTTTATGGAAGTAAAGGTAGCCGCCAAAGACCTCATCAGACCCTTCGCCGGACAGCACCATCTTAATGCCCATCGCTTTGATTTTGCGAGACATCAGGTACATCGGCGTAGAGGCGCGGATGGTGGTCACGTCGTAAGTTTCGATGTGGTAGATAACATCGCGGATCGCATCCAGACCTTCCTGCACGGTGAAGTGGATCTCGTGGTGAACGGTGCCCAGATGGTTAGCCACTTCCTGGGCGGCTTTCAGGTCCGGAGAGCCTTCCAGGCCGACGGCGAAGGAGTGCAGCTGCGGCCACCAGGCTTCGCTGCGCTCTTCATCTTCTACGCGGCGTGCGGCAAATTTCTTGGTGATGGCGGAAATAACGGAAGAGTCCAGCCCGCCTGACAGCAGCACGCCGTAAGGCACGTCGGACATCAGGTGGCTTTTGACGGAATCTTCCAGCGCCTGACGCAGCGCGTTTTTGTCCGTGACGTTGTCTTTGACTTCTTCATAGCTGAACCAGTCGCGCTGGTAGTAGCTGCGGATTTCGCCATCCTTGCTCCACAGGTAGCTGCCCGCCGGGAACTCTTTGATGGTGCGGCAAACCGGCACCAGCGCTTTCATTTCGGAAGCGACATAGAGGTTGCCGTGCTCATCGTGGCCCATATAAAGCGGGATAATGCCGATGTGGTCGCGGCCAATAAGGTAAGCATCTTTCTCACTGTCATAGAGTGCGAAGGCAAACATCCCCTGCAGCTCATCCAGGAATTCCGGGCCTTTTTCCTGATAGAGCGCCAGGATGACTTCACAGTCTGAGCCGGTCTGGAAGGTATAGCGGTCGCCGTATTCGGCGCGCAGTGCCTGGTGGTTATAGATTTCACCGTTTACCGCCAACGCATGAGTTTTTTGCGTGTTATAAAGCGGCTGAGCGCCCGCGTTGACGTCAACGATGGACAGACGTTCGTGAACAAGAATTGCTTTGTCGCTGGCGTAAACACCTGACCAGTCCGGGCCGCGGTGGCGCATCAGGCGCGATAATTCCAGCGCTTTTTTGCGCAATTCAACTGCATCGGTTTTGATATCCAGAACGCCAAAGATAGAACACATATTACTTCTCCGTACACTTGCCTGAGCGAGATGAGTTGTGGTGCTGCGTTGCCGATTTTTTACTTTTGCTGCGGCTTTGCTGCGTTGCTTAGTAATGAAAATGCTCAATCGCTGGAGGGAATGCAAGAGTTTTAGCATTCAGCTAATAAATAGTGCAGTGAGGATTGCTGATTTATGAAAAATGCTGATGTTTTGGCCGTGAAAATTAGCGGATCGTCAATTTTTAACGATTTGCACTAAAGTTTTCTTTCTCTGAGCGGCGGTTTTTTATCGATAAATAAAAATGCCGGCTGCGGGCCGGCATTCTCAATCAGAAGATATCGATTTCCGCCACCGACGGATAAATCCAGCTCGGCCGGAACGGCATATCATCGACGTTGTTCAGATTCGAAACGCCGGAGAGCACTAATATGGTTTCGAGACCAGCCTGGAAGCCGGCGAGAATATCCGTGCGTAAGTTGTCGCCAACGATGACGGTTTGCTCGGAGTGCGCCTGCATTTTGTTGAGCGCTGCGCGGATAATCCACGGGCTCGGCTTACCGACATAGAACGGCTCGCGGCCGGAGATTTTCTCGATGCCGGCACAGAGCGCGCCGCAGGCCGGGCTAAAGCCGTGGCCGTGGCTGTCCGGGTTGGTGGCAATAAAACGCGCTCCATTCGCCACGAAGTACGCGGCTTTGTGCATCATTTCCCAGTTAAAGGAGCGGGTTTCACCGACGATGACAAAGTCCGGATTAATGTCGGTAATGGTAAAACCTGCTTTGTAGAGCTCGTGAATCAGCGCACCTTCGCCGACGACATAGGCCTTCTTGCCCTCCTGGCGACGCAGGAAATCCGCGGTGGCCATGGCGGAGGTGTAAAACACGCTCTCGGGCACGTCGATGCCCGCGGAAGCAAAGCGGTTGGCAAGATCCTGACTGGTCTGGGAAGGGTAGTTGGTCAGCAGCACCAGCGGCATTTCTTTTTCAATAATACGTGCCAGAAATTCATTAGCGCCCGGCACAGCGACGTTGTCGTGCATCAGCACGCCGTCGATATCACAAATTACGTTCTGGATAGTGGTCATTAACAACTCTGGCTCGCGGAATGAAGTCGGTAACTATAGCGTAAAATGCTGCCTGGGCAGCATTAACTTTCCAGCAGATGCTGAAGCAAAACGCCGTTCAGCATGGAGCGCTTAACCAGCGCAAACGCCCCAATGGCCGAGCGGTCGTCAAGCTTCGAGCAGACGATGGGCAGGTTTTTACGGAAGGCATTCAGGGCCTGGGTGTTAATGCAGCCCTCGATGGCCGGCAGCAGCACCTTTTCGGCTTCGGTTATCTCGCCGGCAAGCACCACTTTTTGCGGATTAAACAAATTAATAGCGATGGAGATGGCTTTCCCCAGGTGACGGCCCACGTGTTCCAGCACTTCGCAGGCCAGCGCATCGCCTTTATTGGCGGCTTTGCAGATAGCCTGGATGCCGCAGTCTTCAAGCGTCAGGCGGCTGTTGTAGCCTTGCTCCAGCAGATGGCGAACACGCTTTTTCAATCGCGGCGTTGGCGGCGATGGTTTCCAGACAGCCAAAGTTGCCGCAGTGGCAGCGCTCGCCTAACGGGTCTACCTGGATATGGCCAATCTCACCGACGTTGCCGTTGCGGCCGATAAAAATCCGGCCATTTGACAAAATACCCGCTCCGGTGCCGCGGTGAACACGCACTAAAATGGAGTCTTCGCAGTCGTGAGTTGCACCGAAGTAGTGCTCGGCCAGCGCCAGGCTGCGGATATCATGCCCGACAAAGCAGGTGACCCTGAAGCGTTTTTCCAGGCTGTCGACCAGCGCCCAGTTGTTGACGGCGATGTGTGGCATATAGCGAATCACGCCGCTTTCGGGGTCGACGAGGCCTGGAAGGATGACTGAAATAGCGATCAGCTCGCGGGTTTTACGCTGCCAGGTTTCGATAAAGTGGCTGATGGCGTTGAGCAGCGCGTGCTCAAGAGTTTCCTGCGTGCGTTCAGGCAGCGGATAGTGCTCTTCGGCAATCGACTTTGCGCTCAGGTCAAACAGCGTGATGGTGGCATCGTGACGCCCAAGACGCACGCCAATGGCGTGGAAGTTACGTGTTTCTGTAGTGATAGAGATAGCGCGGCGGCCGCCGGTGGAGGCCTGCTGATCGACCTCTTTGATCAGGCCGCGCTCAATCAGCTGGCGAGTAATTTTTGTGACGCTGGCGGGCGCAAGCTGGCTTTGTTCGGCAATCTGAATGCGCGAGATGGGACCATGCTGGTCAATCAGGCGGTAGACCGCCGCGCTATTCAGCTGTTTTACCAGATCAACATTACCAATTTGGGCTTGTCCGCCAGTCGTCATGCTATTTACTCAGTTACGACCTCGTTACCATTAACGATGGTCTTGATGATTTTATAGTCGCGGGTAAACACGGTCAGGTTAGCCACTTTGCCGGCTTCAATTGCGCCCAGCTGTTTATCCACGCCCATTGCGCGAGCAGGGTAGAGCGTTGCCATACGCAGGACTTCATCCAGCGCAATCGCCGCGTGCTCCACCAGGTTGCGAACGCCCTGAATCATTGTCAGTGCAGACCCGCTGAGGGTTCCGTTCTCGTCAACGCACAGACCGTCACGGTAGTATATTGTTTTACCAGCAAAAATGAACTGATCGATGTTCGCGCCAGCCGGTGCGGTGGCGTCAGTGACCAGACACAGTTTATCGCCCTTCACGCGTTTTGCGGTGCGGATGTTCGCATAATCAACATGCAGGCCATCAGCAATGATGCCACAGTAAACGTCGGCTTCATCAAAAATTGCGCCAGCAAGGCCCGGTTCACGGCCGGTAATGTAAGGCATGGCGTTGAAAAGGTGAGTCGCGAAAGTGATCCCGGCGCGGAAGCCGATTTTGGCTTCTTTCAGGGTCGCGTTGGAGTGGCCTGCGGAAACAATGATGCCTGCGGCGACCAGTTTCTGAATCACTTCTGGCTCAACCATTTCCGGGGCGAGGGTAATTTTGGTGATCACGTCTGCATTCTGACAGAGGAAATCAACCAGCTTCGCGTCCGGTTTGCGAACAAAGCCTGGGTTGTGCGTCCCTTTCTTAACGATGTTGAGCCACGGGCCTTCAAGGTGTAAACCCAGCGCCTGGTGGCTGTATTTCGCCAGGTATTCACGCATCACGTTTACGCCCTGCATCATCAGCTCATCGCTGGTGGTGATAAGCGTAGGCAGGTAGCTGGTGCAGCCTGAGCGTTCGTTCGCTTTCTGCATGATTTCCAGCGTTTCAACCGAAACGGCTTCTGCTGTGTCGTTAAACTGCACGCCGCCGCAGCCGTTCAGCTGAACATCAATAAAGCCGGGGGCAATGACGGCACCGCCCACATCGCGTGTTTCTATTCCTGCTGGCAAAGCGTCAACAGGGCAAACACGCTCAATCAGGCCATCGGCAATAACTACCGCGTGGTCATCCAGAATTTCATGGCCGGTGTAAATCCGACCGTGGATTAATGCATACATCTCCTACCCCCGGTATTAAAGTGGTGCTTAAAGACCTTTGATGTTTTCTGCTTCCAGCTCGTTGAAATATTTCAACGTTTTCACTTTCAGCTCCATCGTGGACGGCTCATCACAAACGATGACCGCCTTCGGATGCAGCTGCAGACAGGTGATGGTCCACATGTGGTTAACGTTGCCTTCAACGGCCGCCTGAAGCGCCTGGGCTTTTACGCCACCCAGCACCAGAATCATCACTTCTTCTGCATCCAGAAGCGTACCCACGCCGACGGTCAGCGCATATTTTGGCACCTGAGTGACATCGCCGCCGAAGAAGCGAGAGTTTGCCACGCGAGTGTCATGAGTCAGCGTTTTAATACGAGTGCGGGATGCCAGAGAAGAGGCGGGTTCGTTAAATGCGATGTGACCGTCGTTGCCAACGCCGCCCATAAACAGGTGGATTTTGCCGTAGGAGCGAATTTTTTCTTCGTAGCGGCGGCATTCGGCATCAACATCTTCCGCGTTGCCGTTCAGCAGGTTAATGTTTTCTGCTGGGATATCAACATGATCAAAGAAGTTGCGGTGCATGAAAGTATAATAGCTTTCCGGATGTTCTTTCGGCAGGCCGACGTACTCATCCATGTTGAATGTGACGACGTTCTTAAAACTAACCTGGCCTGCTTTATGCATCTCAACCAAAGCCTTGTAAGCTTCCAGCGGCGTACCGCCGGTAGGCAGACCCAGAACGAAAGGACGGTCTGCGGTCGGTTTAAATGCATTAATGCGGTTTACAATATGGCGAGCTGCCCATTTGCCGACTTGTGCCGGGGTAGCCAGGGGAATCAGTCTCATCATTCACCTCGTAGTTAAGAGTAAAAATAGGGTTAGCTGAATCGATCTCGATAAGCATAAGGGTAAACCACTTTTATACTGAACCGACAGGGATCAATCCGCCTTGATTTTTTGAATCATAAAATAAGTTTTCTGAGATAGCCAGTGAACGGGGAGGGTTTAAGCGATATTTGGTGATAAATATCACAAAAAAAGCGCGTTTAATTTGCGGTACGAATTAATTTTTTTCACACTTCAGCGTGTGATGTGAATCGTCGCCGTGTATTCAATGTAAGTAAGACAATAAAAACACTGCTTGAAAGAGCCTTAACGGGGTCTCATAGGGGGAATAAAGTGAGTATTCTAGGTTATCTACAGCGCGTGGGCCGGGCACTTATGGTGCCGGTGGCTACACTGCCAGCAGCAGCAATATTAATGGGGGTTGGTTACTGGATTGACCCAGTCAGTTGGGGTGGAGATAACGCCTTTGCTGCACTGTTGATCAAATCCGGTTCCGCCATTATCGATCACATGTCCGTGCTGTTCGCCATCGGCGTCGCTTACGGCATGTCCAAAGACAAAGACGGCGCAGCCGCGCTGACCGGCTTTGTTGGCTTCCTGGTTCTGACCACCCTCTGCTCACCGGCAGCGGTTGCGATGATCCAGAAAATTCCGGCGGACCAGGTTCCGGCGGCGTTTGGCAAAATTGAAAACCAGTTTGTGGGTATTCTGGTGGGTATCATTTCTGCAGAACTCTATAACCGCTTCAGCGGCGTTGAGCTGCCGAAAGCGCTGTCGTTCTTCAGCGGCCGTCGTCTGGTGCCTATCCTCACCTCCTTCGTGATGATCGCTGTTGCCTTCATCTTGATGTACGTCTGGCCGATGATCTTCGAAGCTTTAGTCAACTTCGGTGAGCACATTCAGAAGCTGGGCTCCGTGGGCGCAGGTATTTATGCCTTCTTCAACCGTCTACTGATCCCGGTAGGCCTGCATCACGCCCTGAACTCCGTGTTCTGGTTTGACGTTGCCGGCATTAACGATATCCCTAACTTCCTGGGCGGCGCTCAATCCATTGCTGCAGGTAAAGCTGAGATTGGCATCACCGGTCGTTACCAGGCGGGCTTCTTCCCGATCATGATGTTCGGCCTGCCGGGTGCAGCGCTGGCTATCTACCACTGTGCACGTCCTGAAAATAAAGCGAAAGTTCTGGGTATCATGATGGCCGGTGCCTTTGCGGCCTTCTTCACCGGTATCACCGAGCCGCTGGAATTCTCCTTCATGTTCGTTGCTCCGGTACTGTACGTGATTCACGCCGTGCTGACCGGTATCTCCGTATTTATCGCGGCAAGCATGCACTGGATATCTGGTTTTGGCTTCAGCGCAGGTCTGGTGGATATGATGCTTTGGGTACGCAACCCATTAGCAACCAAATGGTACATGCTGATTCCTCAGGGCCTGGTGTTCTTCGTTATCTACTACGTGGTATTCCGTTTCACCATCACCAAATTCAACCTGCTGACCCCAGGGCGTGAACTGGCCGTTGCCGGTGACGAAGCCGATGGTCAGGACGTGAATGTGAGCGGTGATGCAAATCAGGACGTTTCCGGCCTGGCTCGTCAGTACATCTCTGCCGTCGGTGGCTCAGCCAACCTGACCGGCATTGATGCCTGTATCACTCGTCTGCGTCTGAACGTGAAAGACTCTTCTGTGGTCAATGAAGCGCTGGCTAAACGCCTGGGTGCGACGGGCGTTATCCGCCTGAACAAAACCAGCGTGCAGATCATCGTGGGCTTTGCAGCAGAAAAAATTGCTAACGCGATGAAAACGGCAGGCACCGTAGAAGCAGCCGCGCCTGTTGCTGCGGCGGCACCTGCTGCTGCTAAACCACAGGCGGTTCCTAATGCAACCAGCGTGACCGTTGAGACCCTGGTTTCCCCGGTGACCGGTGAAGTGGTTGAGCTTGAGCAGGTTCCTGACGAAGCGTTTGCCAGCAAAGCGGTGGGTGATGGCGTAGCCGTGAAGCCAACGGACAAAACCGTTGTTTCTCCTGCAGCCGGTACCATCGTGAAAATCTTTAACACCAACCATGCCTTCTGCCTTGAGACTGAAAAAGGCGCTGAAATTGTGGTTCATATGGGCATTGATACCGTTGCTCTGGGTGGCAAAGGGTTCACGCGTCTGGTTGACGAAGGGGCTGAAGTGGTTGCCGGCCAGCCGATTCTGGAAATGGATCTTGATTTCCTGAACGCTAACGCCCGCTCCATGATTAGCCCGGTTGTTTGCAGCAACATCGACGACTTCGGCGGTCTGGTTATCCAGGCCAAAGGTCAGGTTGTTGCCGGTCAAACGCCACTGTATGAGATTAAAGGCAAGTAATCGCTCCTGAGTAAGCATTTGTGCCTTAAGCGGCTGACGTAAATCGTCAGCCGCTTTTTTATTGCCCGTTGCTAACGGGCATGGATGCCCTAATTTATGCAACTAAAGGTTGTTTCCCGAGGCAGCTTATTAGATCATGCACAGTTAACTAAGGTACACGCTTTGAGGAACCCGCGATGAGTGAGGCTGAAGCCCGCCCAACTAACTTTATTCGTCAGATTATTGATGAAGACCTGGCGAACGGTAAGCACACCAGTATTTGCACCCGTTTTCCGCCTGAGCCGAATGGCTATCTGCATATCGGCCATGCAAAGTCTATCTGCCTGAACTTTGGCATTGCCCAGGACTACCAGGGGCACTGCAACCTGCGCTTCGATGACACAAACCCGGTAAAAGAAGACATCGAATACGTAGAGTCCATCAAACACGACGTTGAATGGCTGGGCTTCCACTGGTCCGGTAACGTGCGTTATTCGTCTGACTATTTTGACCAGCTGTTTAACTATGCCGTTGAGCTGATTAACAAAGGCCTGGCCTATGTGGATGAGCTGAGCCCGGAACAAATCCGTGAATACCGTGGCTCCCTGACTGCGCCAGGCAAAAACAGCCCGTTCCGCGATCGCAGCGTTGAGGAAAACCTCGCGCTGTTCGAGAAAATGCGCAACGGTGAATTCGCCGAGGGTACTGCCTGCCTGCGCGCCAAAATTGATATGGCTTCGCCGTTTATCGTGATGCGCGATCCGGTGCTGTACCGCATTAAATTTGCCGACCACCACCAGACCGGCAGCAAGTGGTGCATCTATCCGATGTATGACTTCACCCACTGCATTTCCGATGCGCTGGAAGGGATCACGCACTCGCTGTGTACCCTTGAGTTCCAGGATAACCGCCGCCTGTATGACTGGGTGCTGGATAACATCAGCATTCCTGCTCATCCGCGCCAGTACGAGTTTTCTCGCCTCAACCTCGAATATGCCATCATGTCCAAGCGCAAGCTTAACCTGCTGGTGACCGAGAAGATTGTTGAAGGCTGGGATGACCCGCGTATGCCGACGATCTCCGGCCTGCGCCGTCGCGGCTACACCGCAGCGTCTATTCGTGAATTCTGTAAGCGCATCGGTGTGACCAAGCAGGACAACACCGTAGAGATGGCTTCTCTGGAATCGTGCATCCGTGACGATCTGAACGAGAACGCGCCGCGCGCGATGGCCGTGCTGGATCCGGTAAAAGTTATCATCACTAACTACCCGCAGGGTGGGGAAGAGACGGTGACCATGCCGAATCACCCGAACAAACCTGAGATGGGCAGTCGTGAAGTGCCGTTCAGCGGTGAAGTGTATATCGACCGCGCCGACTTCCGCGAAGAAGCGAACAAGCAGTACAAGCGTCTGGTGCTGGGTAAAGAAGTTCGTCTGCGTAATGCCTATGTGATCAAAGCCGAGCGCGTAGAAAAAGATGCGGAAGGCAACATCACCGAGCTGTACTGCACCTACGACCCGGAAACCCTGAGCAAGGATCCGGCAGACGGCCGCAAAGTGAAAGGTGTGATCCACTGGGTGAGCGCTGCACATGCTCTGCCGGTTGAGATCCGCCTGTATGACCGCCTGTTTAGCGTTGCGAACCCAGGGGCTGCGGAAGACTTCTTGTCTACCATTAACGCTGACTCGCTGGTTATTCGTCAGGGCTTTGTTGAGCCAAGCCTGCAGAACGCAGAAAAAGGTAAGGCTTATCAGTTCGAGCGTGAAGGGTACTTCTGCCTCGACAGCCGCTACACAACCGCAGAAAAACTGGTGTTTAACCGCACCGTTGGCCTGCGTGATACCTGGGCAAAAATCGGCGAATAATTGCCGGTCGCTGCCTGATGAAAACGCCGCGCAATGCGGCGTTTTTTCTTTCTGATTACACACCATTAACGCATGCTACACATTCGCGGTGCGAATTAATTCTCATTTACTCTTGGGTCAGCGTTACCCTTATCTCCGGCCGTCTCTTCTTCGTAATCTGCTGATGCTTATAATGAAAGCGCTCTCAATAGAATTTTATTTTGATAATTAGTGATATCGCGGGCTAAGAAGCTGGTGCGTGATTTTGTTACAAATGCACATAGATTATGTGCTCTCTGTCATACTCCAGGAAATCTCTGAGACAAAGTCGTTGATAATTCGCGTCGCGAAAAATAGTCTATCAGCAGCAGTAATGCGGGTGAGTTAGAAAGAAACCGCTTTTAGCCTTTAGGCAATTTTACTTTTTTTTTCGTCATTGGCGCTTTTACGTCAGACGATGATTTTTACGTCAAAGAGGAATTTAACTATGCGTACGTTTAGTGGCAAACGTAGTGCGCTTGCTCTTGCTATTGCAAGTGTTACCGCTCTTTCTGGTTTTGTGGTGGCTCCGCAGGTTAGCGCCGCGGGCTTTGTTGATGACTCTACCCTGACCGGCGGCATCTATTACTGGCAGCGTGAACGTGACCGTAAAGACGTAACCGACGGTAAGTACAAAACCAACCTGTCGCACTCAACATGGAACGCCAACCTCGACTTCCAGTCGGGCTATGCAGCCGATATGTTTGGTCTGGATATCGCCGCTTTTACCGCCATTGAAATGGCCGAAGACAGCGCCAGCGGCCACCCAAACGAAATTGCGTTCTCCTCGAAAAACAGAACCTACGACGAAGACTACTCCGGCGATAAAGGCGGCATCAGCCTTTATAAAGCCGCAGCCAAATTCAAATATGGCCCGGTCTGGGCGCGTGCGGGCTACATCCAGCCCACCGGCCAGACGCTGTTAGCGCCACACTGGAGCTTTATGCCAGGTACCTACCAGGGGGCTGAAGCCGGGGCGGCATTCGACTACGGTGATGCCGGCGCGCTGAGCTTCTCCTACATGTGGACCAACGAGTACAAGGCGCCCTGGCACCTGGAAACGGACAAGTTTTACCAGAACGATAAAAAGACCAAAGTTGATTATCTGCACTCCATCGGCGCGAAGTATGACTTTAAAAACGACCTGATTCTGGAGGCCGCATTTGGCCAGGCTGAAGGCTTTGTTGACCAGTACTTCGCAAAAGCGAGCTATAAATTCGACGTTGCTGGCAGCCCGCTGAGCACCAGCTACCAGTTCTACGGCACCCGCGATAAAGCCTCTAACAACACCATCAACGATATCTACGACGGTACCGCGTGGCTGCAGGCGCTGACCTTCGGCTATAAGGTTGGTCAGGTTGACCTCCGTCTGGAAGGGACCATGGTCAGGGCAGAAGGCCAGCAGGGCTACTTCCTGCAGCGTATGACGCCGACCTACGCCTCTTCAAACGGTCGTCTCGACGTATGGTGGGATAACCGTTCTGACTTTAACGCCAACGGCGAAAAAGCCGTGTTCTTCGGCGCCATGTATGACCTGAGCAACTGGAATCTGCCGGGCTGGGCTGTGGGAGGCTCCTATGTTTATGCATGGGATGCAAAACCTGCCACATGGGCGCTTGATGCCTCCGGCAACCGCCAGGACATCGCGTCTAACAAGATTAAAGAGTCTTCATACAGTCTGGATGCCATGTACACCGTGCAGGAAGGCCGAGCTAAGGGCACGCTGTTCAAGCTGCACTTCACCCAGTACGACAACCACTCCGATATTCCAAGCTGGGGCGGGGGTTACGGCAACATCTTCCAGGATGAGCGTGACGTGAAATTCATCGTTATTGCTCCGTTCACCATCTTCTGATGCGAAACCGGGCGCGTGAGCGCCCGATTTTTTATAAGGAATCGAACATGAAAAAAATCCTGCTGCTTACTGCCGCGGTTTTCACGCTCTCCGCCTGCGTTCAGCCGCCTGCGCCGAAGGAAGATTCACGCCTGAAACAGGCCTACAGCGCCTGCATTAATACCGCAGAAGGCAATCCGGATAAAATCGAAGCCTGTCAGAGCGTGCTGGACGTCCTGCGCCAGGAGAAGCAGCACAAAGCGTTTGTTGAAAAAGAGACGGTGAGCGTGCTGGATTACCAGAAATGTATTCAGGCCAGAAAGAGCGGCAATGATGAAGCCGCGAAGAGTCGTTGCGATAAAATCTGGCAAGAAATTCGCGCGAACAACAGCTGATTACGTTTTTTCGCCTGAAAAAAAACCGGCAAGGAGATCCCTGCCGGTTTTTTTTAAACGCCACTTGTTCAGCAGCGTTTAGCAATGCGAATTACTTATTTAGGATCGTGCGCGGTATCGTCTTCACGGCAGTCGCCTTCTGCACAGTGTCCGTAAAGATAGAGACTGTGGTTGGTCAGGCGGATACCGTGGCGTGTGGCAATTTCACGCTGGCGTGATTCAATGGAATCATCGCTGAACTCAATCACTTTGCCGCAGTCGAGGCAGATAAGGTGATCGTGATGATGCTGCTGGGTCAGCTCGAAAACGGACTTGCCGCCTTCAAAGTTATGGCGGGTGACGATCCCGGCATCATCAAACTGGTTCAGCACGCGGTACACCGTTGCCAGGCCAATTTCTTCGCCCATGTCGATCAGACGTTTATATAAGTCTTCCGCGCTGACGTGATGATTTACCGGCTCTTGCAGCACTTCGAGGATTTTTAATCGCGGAAGCGTGACTTTCAAGCCGGCCTTCTTTAATGCGGTATTGTTGTCAGTCATGCGGAAAGTGTCCTGTTGCTTAACGATTCGCTCAAACTGCCGTGAGCGTAAAGAGTAATGCGTCTCATTATAGAGCTGCTGCTGCTAAATGGGAACCGCAAGTATGGTGCAAAATAAGGCTGAAAAATCGTGGCGATGTCGCCATTTACAGTAATTATCAGCCAAGCTGTCAGGAAGACATTGTACAGGGATGTACAAGAAAGTTACAAACTTGTAGCAATTAATTTCATTGCTACAAGCTATCAATATGGCGCAAATGCGGCATTTACGCCATCGGAATCAGGCATTAATGATGTCGGCAAGATTCAGTTCTTCAGAAACCTGTTTTACCCACTTCTCAACGCGCTCGGCGGTCAGCTCCGGCTGGCGGTCTTCATCGATGGCCAGGCCAACAAAATTATTGTCGTCTGCCAGGCCTTTGGAGGCTTCGAAGTGGTAGCCAGCGGTTGGCCAGTGGCCCACGATAGCGGCGCCGCGAGGTTCGATGATGTCGCGAATGGTGCCCAGCGCATCACAGAAGTATTCCGCATAGTCTTCCTGGTCGCCACAGCCAAACAGCGCAACCAGTTTACCGTTGAAATCGACCTCTTCCAGGGTAGGGAAGAAGTCGTCCCAGTCGCACTGCGCTTCGCCGTAGTACCAGGTCGGGATGCCGAGTAACAGAATATCGAAGCCTTCGAGATCTTCTTTGCTGCTTTTAGCAATGTCATGCACCTCAGCAACGTCTTTACCGAGCTGTTTTTGAATCATTTTCGCGATATTTTCGGTGTTACCGGTGTCGCTGCCGAAAAAAATGCCTACGATTGCCATGAGTAAAATAACCTCTTGAAACTTAATAGTATGCTGGCTGTTCAATGCCCACGTATGGGGCAATCATAGCAGAACAGCTCCGCCAGCGGAAACAGCTATCACGCCCGGGTGCACACTCTGCAACATGGTTTTGCTCACCCTTTTGCGGTTTCAGACGATCCGCAGGGCGGCAGAAAGGGGCTACCCCAGCTTTTTAAGCTGCTCGAGCAGCATCTCTTCGATCAGTTCGCTACGACTTATGCTGCGGGCGTCGGCAAGCTGGTTAAGGGCGTCGACCGCATCATTGTTCAGTTTTAGCTCAACTCGCTTCAAACCACGCACTTTATCGCGCTTCAGCTGATTGCGTTTGTTGATACGCAGCTGCTCATCGCGCGAGAGCGGATTGGTTTTAGGCCGCCCGGGGCGACGCTCGTCCGCGAACAGATCTAATGTAGTACGGTCCGTTTGTTCTTTTGCCATGATTAGAATACTGACAGGAATTTCTGGCTGCACGGGCAGGGTGCCGGTGCAATTAAGCGCGCAATCATACATCAGCGCGCCATTCCCGCCAACGCGTTAGCGTGTTCTGCCGGCCGGTCGGTCTGTTTTTAATCAGTTTTTCGATTCTGCGTCGATAAATCGATGTATCGCACGTAACACGGCGTCCGGTTTTTCAGCATGAACCCAGTGGCCTGCGCCGGCGATAACGTGGGCGCGAGCCTGCGGGAACTGGCTTAAGAGCGCCTCGCGGTGGCTTTCATCAACATAGGGAGAGTTTCCGCCGCGAATAAATAAGGCGGGATGGGGCCAGGCGGGAACCGGTTGCCAGCCAACGATACTGTCGTACTGCTCCCAAAGCACCGGCACGTTGAATTTCCACTCGCCGTCGGCGAAGGATTTCAGCAGAAACTGAATCACGCCTTCTTCTTTTACATGTTCACGCATGATTTGCGTTGCCTGCTGGCGTGTGGTGGCGCCCGCTTCAGTGACCGCACGAATTGCCGCGAAAATCTCGTCATGCCGGCGTATTCGATAGTTAACTGGAGCGATATCAATGATCACCAGCTTATCGATGCGCTCTGCGGCAATCGCCGTCAGGGCCATGGCTACTTTGCCGCCCATGGAGTGGCCGATAAACGTCGCTTTCTCGATGCCATAATCGTCCAGGGTGTCCAGAACGTCGCCGGCCATTGCGGTATAGCTCATTTCATCGCTTCGGGGAGACAGCCCGTGATTGCGTAGATCTATCTGCAGCAGGGTACGATCTTTGCCCAGGTCCCGTGCCAGTATCCCAAGGTTATCCAGGCTGCCGAACAGGCCGTGGATCAGCACGACAGGAGAATAGTTATGCGATTGTTGCGCAGTTTGCAGGCGAGCATTTAATTTCATGGCAAAGTTCTTTATTTTGGTTCGTAGGGTTAGGGTATCATGTTGGCATTCCTGCGGGCGTGCGGCAAATATTCAGTATACTCTGACTTTGAGTCGCCCCTCCTGTTCGCTGTTGGGATTTGACCCTATACTCCCAACGAGTTGTATTCAGATAAGATATCGCACTGGATTAAGATGAAAACAATCGAAGTTGATGACGAGCTTTACCGCTACATTGCCAGCCAGACTAAGCACATTGGCGAGAGCGCGTCAGACATTTTACGGCGCATGCTTAAATTTACCGCCGGGCAAACACCAGCAGCCACTCCTGTGCCAGCCGCGCCTGAGCGTACTGCGGCGCCCGTTGTTGAAGAAAAACCTGCGAATACCGCCCGCAACCGCGTACGCGCCGTTCGCGAGCTGCTGCTTTCGGACGAATATGCAGCTCAGAACAAAGCCGTAAACCGCTTTATGATGGTGCTGTCCACGCTGTATCAGCTGGACGCTAAGACCTTCGGTGAGGCGACAGAATCCCTGCATGGCCGCACCCGTGTCTATTTTGCCGGCGATGAGCAAACGCTGCTGGCAAACGGCAATCAAACCAAGCCTAAACATGTTCCGGGCACCCCATACTGGGTGATCACCAATACGAATACTGGCCGTAAATGCAGCATGATCGAACACATCATGCAGTCAATGCAGTTCCCTGCGGAGCTGATTGAAAAGGTTTGCGGCACTATTTAAAACCTGGCGTCAGTAAGGAAGAGCCAATGGCTAACCACGATCGTGCGGGCCAGCCTGCACAACAGAGCGACTTGATTAACGTAGCCCAGCTTACGGCGCAGTATTACGTGCTGAAGCCTGTGGTGGGTAACAGTGAACACGCGGTGAAATTCGGGACTTCCGGCCACCGCGGCAGTGCGGCACGTCATAGCTTTAACGAACCTCATATTCTGGCGATTGCGCAAGCCATTGCCGAAGAGCGAGCGAAAAACGGGATCACCGGTCCGTGCTACGTGGGCAAAGATACCCACGCGCTGTCCGAACCTGCGTTTATCTCCGTGCTGGAAGTGCTGGCCGCCAACGGCGTGGACGTCATTGTGCAGCAGGATAACGGCTACACCCCAACGCCGGCGGTTTCTAACGCTATTCTGGTTCACAACCAACGGGGTGGCGCCCAGGCTGACGGGATTGTTATCACGCCATCCCACAACCCACCGGACGACGGCGGAATTAAGTACAACCCGCCAAACGGCGGCCCGGCGGACACCAACGTCACCAAAGTTGTCGAAGATCGCGCTAATGCGCTGCTGGCCGAAGGCCTGAAAGGCGTTAAGCGCATCTCTCTGGATAAAGCCTGGGAAAGCGGCCACGTTCAGGAGCAGGATCTGGTTCAGCCTTTCATTGAAGGGCTGGTGGATATCGTCGACATGGCCGCGATTCAGAAAGCGGGCCTGAAACTGGGCGTTGATCCGCTTGGCGGCTCCGGTATCGAATACTGGCACCGTATCGCGAAGCACTACAATCTGGACTTGACCATCGTTAACGATCAGGTTGATCAGACCTTCCGCTTTATGCACCTCGATAAAGATGGCGCAATCCGCATGGACTGCTCCTCCGAATGTGCGATGGCGGGCCTGCTGGCGCTGCGCGACAAATTCGATCTGGCGTTTGCCAACGACCCGGATTACGACCGTCACGGCATCGTTACGCCGGCTGGCCTGATGAATCCTAACCATTACCTGGCCGTTGCCATCAACTATCTGTTCCAGCATCGTCCGCAGTGGGGCAAAGAGGTGGCTGTCGGTAAAACGCTGGTCTCCTCCGCGATGATTGACCGCGTGGTAGAAGACCTGGGCCGCAAGCTGGTGGAAGTGCCGGTGGGCTTTAAGTGGTTCGTTGATGGCCTGTTCGACGGCAGCTTCGGCTTTGGCGGCGAAGAGAGCGCCGGGGCATCGTTCCTGCGCTTCAACGGCACGCCGTGGTCTACCGACAAAGACGGCATCATCATGTGCCTGCTGGCGGCAGAAATCACCGCTGTAACGGGCAAAAACCCGCAGCAGCACTACGATGAGCTGGCGGCACGCTTTGGCGCACCTAGCTACAACCGTATTCAGGCTCCGGCCACTTCAGCACAGAAAGCTGCGCTTTCTAAGCTGTCGCCTGAAATGGTGAGCGCAGACACGCTGGCGGGTGACCCAATCACCGCTCGCCTGACGGCGGCTCCGGGCAACGGCGCTTCCATCGGCGGCCTGAAAGTGATGACTGAGAACGGCTGGTTCGCCGCTCGTCCATCCGGCACAGAAGACGCCTACAAGATTTACTGTGAAAGCTTCCTGGGCGCAGAGCACCGCGAGCAGATTGAGAAAGAAGCGGTAGAGATTGTCAGCGAAGTGCTGAAAAACGCGAAGTAAAGCAAAAAGGCTCCCACGGGAGCCTTTTTCTTTAGCCCAAAGCCACCATCAGTGCGCCGCAGGTAATCAGCGCCACGCCTATCCCGGCAATCAGCGACACCTTCTCGCCAAACAGAATCACCGCCAGAATCACGGCAAATACCACGCTTAGCTTATCAATCGGGGCGACCTTCGAGACGTCACCGCTTTTGATCGCCATAAAATAAAACAGCCACGAAAGGGCACCTGCAACGCCGCTCAGCAGAATAAACAGCAGCGCTTTTTTGTCGGCAAACACCGTACTCACAAGGTTCAGTTTTCCCTGAACCACAACCACCCCAACTAAAAACAGCGCCATTACCACGGCGCGAACGGCCGTTGCGGTATTGGCATCCAGATGCTGCAAACCCACCTTACCAAAAATAGCGACCAGCGCTGCCGTAGCGGCAGACAACAGGGCATACACTAACCATGCGCTCATAAAAGACTCCTCCTGAACCGACAAGAGGTTACTCTTTCACAGCATAAAACGGTAGCCGATCCCGGTTTCGGTAAGCAGATGGCGGGGGCGGGCAGGGTCGCTTTCCAGCTTCTGGCGAAGGTGGCCCATATAGATGCGCAGATAGTGGCTGTGTTCCACGGCATTGGGGCCCCAAACCTGGTTAAGCAGCTGGCGCTGGGTAAGGACTTTGCCGTGGTTATTCAGCAGGGTTGCCAGCAGGCGAAATTCGATGGGCGTGAGGTGAATCTCCTCTTCGCCGCGGGTAATGCGGCGCGAGGAGAGATCGACCGTGATTTCTGAAAACTGGTAAACCGGATCGGGCTGAACAATGCTGGCGTGGCGGCGCAGGGCAACCCGTAGCCTGGCCTGCAGTTCGCCAATGCCAAACGGCTTGCTGAGGAAATCGTCCGCCCCGGCATCCAGGGCGGCAATCTTAGCCTGCTCGTCACTTCGCGCAGAAAGCACGATGATCGGCGTCTGGCTCCACTGGCGGAAGTCACGAATAAAATCGATGCCGTCCCCGTCCGGCAGGCCAAGATCCAGGATCACCAGATCCGGCTTGCGGGTGGCGGCTTCAATCAGGCCGCGCTGCAGCGTTTCGGCATCAAATACGCGTAGCGCTTCATCTTCCAGCGCGGTGCGCAGGAAGCGGCGGATCTCTTTTTCATCCTCAATTATCAGAACCGTTGTCACAGCGCCTCAATCATTTCAGGGAGTTCGGGGGGAGGCGATAAAGGTAACACAACGTGGAAGCTGGCACCGCCTTCCGGGCGGTTAAGCGCATAAATTGTGCCGCCGTGAACTTCAACAATCGCCCGACAGATTGCCAGCCCAAGCCCAACGCCTGGAATGGCTGACTCTTTATTACCTCGGGCAAATTTATCAAAAATTAGCAGCTCTTTACCAGCCGGAACGCCGGGGCCGCTGTCCCAGACCTCCAGATCGAGCTTGTCTGCCGTTGAGCTGGCCTTGATGCCTATCTCAGCCTTATATCCGGCATATTTGACCGCATTCTCCAGCAGGTTGATCAGCACGCGCTCAAACAGCGGACCATCAACGTCAATTAGCATCAGCGGGTTGGGCAGGTTGAGGGAAATATGGCGTCCGCCGAGGCCTGGCTCAAGCATCTTAAGGGCGCTGCCGATCACTTCCTCCAGCGTCAGCCACTCTTTGCGGAGATTGAAACCGCCTGACTGAATGCGGGCCATATCCAGCAGATTATTCACCAGCCGGGTGGTGTTCAGCACGTGCTGGCGGATTTCGTTGGCCTGCGGGGCATGTTTTGAGCCTTCGCTGGCGAGATCCAGGGTCAAAATTTCAGCCTGGCCGAAGAGGACGGTTAACGGCGTGCGCAGATCGTGGGAAAGCGCCGCCAGCAGCGAGTTGCGGATTTGCTCGCGCTCGCTGGAAAGTCTGGCCTGTTCTTCGCTTGCCGTGAGCAGCAGCCTGTCCAGCGCGGTCGCCACCAGCAGAGTAAATGTCTCCAGCAGGCGCTGCTGCTCGGGGATCATCAGCTGACGCAGGTTTTCCGGCTCGACGACCAGCAGGCCCAGCGTTCTTTCGGTAGTGCTGAGCGGCAGAATACGATAGGGCACGCCGGGTAGAGTGTCGGTTCCTGCCCCGGCAGGCTGTCCTTTATCAAAGCTCCAGCGGGCAATCGCTTCATCCCACTGCGCCGGTTCACCTTCGGCCGCGATGCGGCTGAGCTTCCCGTGTTCGTCCGGCAGCAGCAGCAGGCTGCGGGCCTGGAAAGTGTTATTGATAAACTGCACGCTGGTGGCCGCGACGTCCTGGGGCGTTCTGTCATCGGCCAGCGCTTTAGACATCTCATAAAGGTGACGGGTGCGTTGCTCGCGGTAGCGGGCGATACGCGCCTGGTAGCGTACGCCAGCGGTCAGATTACCGATCACCAGCCCCACGGTCAGCATCACGCCAAAGGTCAGCAGGTACTGTACATCCGAGACGGCTAGCGTGCCGCGCGGAGCAATAAAGAACAGATCGAAGCTGATGACGTTGACTACCGTCGCCAGTACCGAAGGCCAGCGGCCATAGAACAGCGCAACGATCACCACGCCAAGCAGGTAGATCATCACCAGGTTGGCGGCATCGAAGGCCACCAGCCACTGGTTGGCAATGAAGGTGATAAACGCGCAGAGCACCACCGCCACGGCACAGCCGCGCAGCTGGATGCGCCACTTCTCGCTCAATGTCCTGGTGTCCGGCGCTCTTGCCGGGGAGGGGAGGGGTTTTTCATCCAGCGCAACAATAACCAGATCGAGATCCGGAGCGCGCCTGGCTAAACGGTCGGCAAAGGAGGTGCGGTGCCACCAGCGGCGCGTCGTGTGGCGGCCAATAATGATTTTGCCGAGGTTATGTTCGCGGGCGTAACGCAGCACCGCTTTCTCTTCGTTAGGGTCGGCAAGCGTGGCGGTTTCCGCGCCCAGCTCCTGAGCCAGCCGCAAAGCGCTGAGAATAGTGCGGCGCTGATGTTCCGGCAGGCGGTGAAGCTGTGGCGTCTCCACGTAGACGGCGTGCCAGACGCTGCCGAGCTTGGCTGCAAGCCGGGCGGCAGTGCGCACCAGCTTTTCATTGCCGTTGCTGTGGCCAATGCAGAGCAGGATAGCGTCGCGAGTGTGCCAGACTTTTTCCTGTCCCTGATTGTCCCGCCAGGCGCGCATTTGATCGTCAACGCGGTCTGCGGTGCGCCGCAACGCCAGTTCGCGCAGGGCGATAAGGTTACCTTTACGGAAGAAATGCTCAATGGCACGCTCCGCCTGGCCGGAGATATAAACTTTACCTTCGTGCAGGCGCTGGCGCAGATCGTCCGGCGGCAGGTCAACCAGCACAACTTCGTCGGCCGCGTCAAAAATAGGGTCCGGGACGGTTTCACGTACCTGAATGCCCGTCACGCCGCCCACCACGTCATTCAGGCTTTCGAGATGCTGTACGTTGACGGAGGTCAGAACGTCAATGCCGGCTTCGAGCAGCTCTTCAACGTCCTGCCAGCGTTTAGGGTGGCGAGATCCCGGCGCGTTGCTGTGCGCCAGTTCGTCCATCAGAATCAGTGCGGGGTTGCGGGCGAGGGCGGCGTCCAGGTCAAACTCCTGAACCAGACGCCCCCGGTGATGAATACGACGAGGGGGCTGAATCGTCAGCCCCTTCAAAAGTTCGGCGGTTTCCTGGCGGCCGTGGGTTTCCACCACGCCCACCAGCACATCGAGGCCCTGCGCTCGCAGGCGCTGCGCCTCCTGAAGCATTGCGTAGGTTTTCCCGACGCCCGCACAGGCGCCGAAGAAGATTTTCAGTTTCCCACGCGGCTGGCGGCTGACTTTCTCCAGCAGCTTATCGGGGTTGGGGCGCAGCGGCTCCTCGGTCATAACGCGTCCTTTTTACTTCGCCTGGAGATGGTCCAGCGCCAGGTTCAGCTTAACAATGTTCACTACCGGCATGCCGATGAAATTCACCAGCGGCGTAGTGGTATTTTCAGCCACCAGGCGAGTGACCTGCTCAACCGGAAGATTCCTGACTTTAGCCACGCGTGGGATTTGCCACGCGGTCGCTTCAGGAGAAAGCTGCCCGTCCAGGCCGCTGGCCGAGGTGGTTACCAGGTCAACGGGGACCGCCGGATTTGCTTCCGGGTTAGCCGCACGCAGCGCGCTAATGCGAGCCTTAACCTCTTTGTCCAGCTCCGGGTTGCTGGCTGCGAGATTGCTGCCGCCGGATGCCATTGGATTATAGGGGCTATCTGAGGTGGCAGAAGGGCGGCCCTGGAAATATTTTGCGTTGGTAAAGTCCTGACCAATAAGTTCTGAACCGCGGACTTTACCCTCTTCAACGATTAATGAGCCGTTGGCCTGGGCCGGGAACCACCATTGCCCCAGCAGCGTGGCGACGAGGGGATAAACCCCTCCGGTAATCAGCGTCAGGATAATCAGCAGTAATAAAGCGGGGCGTAGCGTAGCCATGTTCTTTTCCTCTTAGACCAGACCGAGTACGGTCAGGATCACGTCAATCACTTTGATACCAATAAACGGCACGACGATACCGCCCAGACCATAAATCCACAGGTTGCGGCGCAGCATGGCCGCAGCGCTCAGCGGCTTATAGCTGATGCCTTTTAGCGCCAGCGGGATCAGGCAGATGATGATCAGCGCATTGAAAATCACCGCGCTCAGAATGGCTGAGGCAGGGGAGTGCAGGTGCATCACGTTCAGCGCGTTAAGCTGCGGATAGGTCACCGCAAACGCCGCCGGGATAATGGCGAAGTATTTCGCCACGTCGTTGGCGATACTGAAGGTGGTCAGCGACCCGCGCGTCATCAGCATCTGCTTACCGATATGCACCACTTCAATCAGCTTGGTCGGGTTAGAATCCAGATCCACCATGTTGCCGGCTTCTTTCGCCGCCTGGGTTCCGGAGTTCATCGCCACCGCTACGTCAGCCTGCGCCAGCGCAGGGGCGTCGTTGGTGCCGTCGCCGGTCATGGCGACCAGCCGACCTTCGGCCTGATACTGACGGATCAGCGCCAGTTTCGCTTCCGGCGTGGCTTCTGACAGGAAGTCGTCCACCCCGGCTTCGGCGGCGATGGCGGCGGCGGTCAGGCGGTTATCCCCGGTGATCATCACCGTTTTGATGCCCATCTGGCGCAGCTGGGCGAAACGCTCTTTAATGCCGCCTTTAACGATATCTTTCAGCGCAATCACGCCCAGCACGTTAGCGCCTTCGGCAACCACCAGCGGCGTACCGCCCTGGCGAGCCACGCCTTCAACCAGCGTGTCGACCTGAGCCGGGAAGTGGCCGTTATTCACCTCTACATGGCGACGAATGGCGTCCACTGAGCCTTTACGGATCATGCGGTCCTGAATGTTGATGCCGCTCATGCGGGTTTGTGCGGTAAACGGCACAAAGGTCGCCTGCAGGTTTTGCACGTCGCGTTCGCGCAGGTTAAAGCGCTGTTTCGCCAGAACCACGATGCTGCGGCCTTCCGGGGTTTCATCCGCCAGTGAGGCCAACTGGGCCGCATCGGCCAGCTCTTTTTCATCCACGCCAGGAGCAGGCAGGAAAGCAGAAGCCTGGCGGTTGCCGAGCGTGATGGTGCCGGTTTTATCCAGCAGCAGGACGTCGATATCCCCGGCAGCCTCTACCGCACGGCCGCTGGTGGCGATGACGTTCGCACCCAGCATACGGCTCATCCCGGCCACGCCGATGGCAGAAAGCAGGCCGCCGATGGTGGTTGGGATCAGGCAGACCAGCAGGGCAACCAGTACGGTCACGCTTGCCGCCTGGCCGCCGTAGGCGGAGAACGGCCACAGGGTGGCGGTCGCCAGCAGCAGCACGATGGTCAGCGCCACCAGCAGAATAGTCAGGGCGATTTCGTTCGGCGTTTTACGACGCTGGGCGCTTTCAACCATGGCAATCATGCGGTCGAGGAAGGTTTCCCCTGGGTTCACGCTGCACTGAATAACCAGCCAGTCGGACAGAATGCGTGTCCCGCCGGTCACCGAGGCGAAGTCGCCGCCGGACTCACGAATAACCGGAGCGGACTCCCCGGTGATGGCGCTTTCATCAACCGATGCGCCACCTTCAAGGACTTCGCCATCGCACGGGATAATGTCCCCGGCTTCCACCAGCACGACGTCGCCTTTACGCAGATCGGCTGCCGGAATATGGTCAACCTGGGCATCGTGCTGCGGGCTGCGCAGTTTGCGCGCCCAGCTGGTTTTTTTCACCCCTTTCAGGCTATTCGCCTGGGCCTTGCTGCGGCCCTCCGCCAGAGCTTCCGCAAAGTTGGCGAACAGCACGGTAAACCACAGCCACAGGCTGATAGCGAGGGTAAAGAGGGCATCACCTTGCTGCAGGCCGGTGAACATCGCTATCCCAAGCAGGGTAGTGATGATGCTCCCCACCCAGACGATAAACATCACCGGGTTGCGCCACTGCACCTGAGGGGCGAGCTTTTTAAAAGAATCAATTAGCGCCTGACGGATCAGACCAGGTTCAAACAGCGCCTGTTGCTTGCGACTCATGGAAGCCTCGTAATCAGAAATTAACCAGAGAAAGGTGTTCCGCAACCGGGCCTAAAGCGAGGGCGGGGATAAAGGTCAGGGCGCCAACCAGCACGACTGTCCCAATCAGTAAACCGATAAACAGCGGGCCGTGCGTTGGCAGCGTACCGATGCTGACGGCCTGAGATTTTTTCGCGGCCAGAGAACCGGCAATCGCCATCACCGGGATAATCACCCCGAAGCGACCGAACCACATGCACACGGCGAGCAGCACGTTCCAGAACGGCGTGTTGGTGCTCAGGCCGGCGAAGGCGCTGCCGTTGTTGTTGGCGGCGGAAGAAACGGCGTACAGCACTTCGCTGAACCCATGAATACCAGGGTTAGCTATTCCGCTGCGGCCCGCTTCGGTCATTAGCGCCAGCGCGGCGCCGAGCAGAACCAGGGCAGGCGTGATAAGAATCGCCAGCGAGGTCATCTTCATTTCAGGGACGTCGATTTTCTTGCCCAGATACTCCGGCGTACGGCCAATCATCAGCCCGGCGATAAACACCGCCAGCAGCACGAAGAGCAGCATGCCGTACAGGCCAGCGCCTACACCGCCGAACACCACTTCACCAATCTGCATCAGCCACATTGGCACCATGCCGCCCAGCGCGGTAAAGGAGTCGTGCATCGCGTTGACCGCGCCGCAGGAGGCGGCGGTAGTAATCACCGCGAACAGGCTGCTGTTAAGAATGCCGAAGCGGCTCTCTTTACCTTCCATGTTGATGCTGCTGTTAGCGCCCAGTTGGGTGAAGTGCGGGTTGCCCTGCAGTTCGGCCCACATCACCACCACGACGCAGATCACGAAGATAATGGTCATCGCCCAAAGCAGCGCACGCCCCTGACGACGGTCGCCCACGGCTTCACCGAAGGCGAAGCAAAGTGCTGCCGGGATCAGGAAGATGGAGAGCATCTGAACGAAGTTAGTCAGCGCGGTTGGGTTCTCAAACGGGTGTGACGAGTTGGCGTTAAAGAAGCCGCCCCCGTTGGTACCCAGCATTTTAATAGCTTCCTGAGAGGCGACTGGCCCCATCGGCAGCAGGTGCTGAACGCCCTCAATCGTGGTGTACGGCTGATAAGCAGCGAAGTTCTGCAGCGAGCCCTGGCTGATAAAGAACAGCGCCATCAGCAGAGAAATCGGCAGCAGAATGTAGAGCGTCACGCGGGTTAAATCGACCCAGGCGTTACCCAGCGTGCTGGCGGAATGGCGAGAGAAGCCGCGGATCAGCGCAAACACCACCGCAATACCGGTCGCCGCTGAAACAAAGTTCTGTACCGTCAGGCCGACCATCTGGCTGAAGTAGCTGAGCGTGGTCTCGCCGCCGTAGGACTGCCAGTCGGTGTTGGAGACGAAGCTTACCGCGGTATTCAGCGCTAAGTGCCATGAAAGCCCTGGCAGATGCTGAGGGTTGAGAGGCAGGCTGTCCTGGAACATCAGCATCGCGATAAGCACGAGCAGCCCGAAAACGTTAAAGGCCAGAATCGCCATCAGGTAGCGTTTCCAGCCCATCTCTTCCCCTTTACTGCCAATCAGCGTCCACAGAAGAGGCTCTATGCGGCCGACCATTGGCAAAGGTTCACCGTCGACCATGCGGGCAAGCAGAGCCCCCAGCGGTTTCGCAAGGGCGAAGAGCACCAGCAGGAAGCTGGCTATCAGTAAAAATCCGGACGCAGCCATTAAAACGCCTCCGCTTTGATCAGGGCATAAACAAGGTAACCCAACAGCAAGAAGACCAGCACGATGCCGGTTATGACGCCTGCACTCACAATCCACCTCCAACGGTGCGTTAAGCATTTCGCGGCAGAATAGGATTTCGGGTGAAAAGATGTCGTAAAAGTCCGGGGGCGGGGTGTAAAAAAAGTATAAAAATGAAAAAGCCATTAGTTAACTAATGGTTAGTATTTATTTAACTATTTTGTAACTTTATTACGAGGCTGACGATAAGCAGCGCACAAAAAAGCACAATTATCTGGTCGGAGGAGTAGTAAACTTTCAGCCAATGAGATAGTATTTTAACCAGATAACAAGTTTCGATTTTCCGACATGCGGTGTCGGTCACATATTTTGAGGAGAAGCCTATGTCTTTATATAAAAAATACCCTGCGCATCAGGTCATCCTGCGTCGCATATTTGCAGTAGCGGCGGGCGTGCTGGCTCTGCCGGTAATGCTGTTCTGGAAAGATCGCGCCCGTTTTTACAGCTACCTGCACCGCGTGTGGTCCAAAACCAGCGACAAGCCGGTATGGATGGCGCAATCAGAAGCCTGCGCCTTCGATTTTTACTAAAAGCTGAATCGATTTGACGAAAGCTACCTCCGGGTAGCTTTTTTGTTGCCTGCGTCTTGCTACACTAAGTTAACAACCGGGAAGCAGACGATGAGCCGTCCCCTCTGTCTGGCCTCTGCCTGCTCCCGGGAATAACTTCGCTATTTTGAGCCGTTACCGAAGCGCTATGGCTTCGGTCAGGTAATTCATCCAGGGAGAGTTATGTCCACCCATCTTGTCTGGTTTCGCAACGATCTTCGTGTTCACGATAACTACGCCTTACACGCCGCCTGCCGGAGCCCTGATGCAAAAGTCATCGGGATATTTGTTGTTACGCCAGAGCAGTGGCATCAGCATGTCATGGCGCCAAAGCAGGCAGAATTTATCTTTGAGCATCTGCAGGCCCTGGGTCATGCGCTTGCCGGGCGCGGCATTGAACTTCATATCAGGCAGGTCGCTGATTTCACAGCATCGGTGGCATGCATAAAAGATTTTTGCGCCGAACAAAACGTCGGGGCGCTTTTTTACAACTACCAGTACGAAGTCAACGAGCGTGCCCGCGACGCTGCTATGGAAAAAGCCCTTGAAGGTAAAGTCACCCTACAGGGATTTGATGACAGCCTTTTGCTGGCGCCCGGTAGTGTGACCACCGGCAACCAGGAGATGTATAAAGTTTTCACCCCTTTCAGCAAGGCATTTATTCGGCGTTTGCAGGAAGGTCTGCCGGAGTGCGTGCCTGCGCCCAAAGCTCGGGGAGAGGTCCACTTCAACGAACATTTTGACTTCGATGTGCCACGTGAGGCGTTTGACCGCGACATTTTCCCGGCAGGCGAGCAGGAAGCGATTGGTATGCTGCGCAAGTTCTGCCTGCAGCCGGCCGCCGACTATCAGGAGCAGCGGGATTTCCCGGCTATCGAAGGGACCAGTCGTCTGTCTCCCTATCTGGCTATCGGCGTTTTGTCTCCACGCCAGTGCCTGCATCGCTTGCTCAAAGAACACCCCAAAGCGCTGGAGGGCGAGGCCGGTGCGACCTGGCTTAACGAGCTGATCTGGCGGGAATTTTACCGCCACCTGATAGTGGCTTACCCCAAGCTTTGCCGTCACCGGCCGTTTATTGCCTGGACTGATAACGTTCGCTGGAGCGAAGATGAAGCGCTGCTCGAGGCCTGGAAGCAGGGCAAAACCGGCTATCCGATTGTCGATGCGGCGATGCGTCAGCTGAATACCACGGGCTGGATGCATAATCGCTTACGCATGGTGGTGGCGAGTTTCCTGGTAAAGGATCTGCTGATCGACTGGCGGCACGGCGAGCGCTACTTTATGTCCCGGCTGATTGACGGTGACCTGGCGGCCAACAACGGTGGCTGGCAGTGGGCCGCCTCTACCGGGACCGACGCCGCCCCCTATTTCCGTATTTTTAACCCCACCACTCAGGGGGAACGCTTCGACGCCGACGGCCGCTTTATCCGCCACTGGCTGCCGGAACTTCAACAGGTTCCGGGTAAACATATCCATTCGCCGTGGGACTGGGCGGCTAAGCAAAAGCGAACGCTGGACTACCCGCGTCCGATTGTTGACCATAAGCAGGCTCGACTGAAGACGCTTGCGGCCTATGAGGCGGCAAGGAAATAACCGAAGAGAATAATGATGAAAAACAGTGAACTGGAACGCCTGATTAATGAAAAGCTGAACAGCGCGGCGATTAGCGATTACGCCCCCAACGGCCTGCAAGTTGAAGGCCGGGAAGAGATCCGCAAGATTGTCACCGGCGTGACCGCCAGCCAGGCGCTGCTGGATGAAGCCGTGCGCCAGCAGGCTGATGCGGTGATTGTGCACCATGGCTATTTCTGGAAAAACGAATCCCCGGTGATCCGCGGCATGAAGCGCAACCGCCTGAAAACGCTGCTGGCTAACGATATCAACCTCTACGGCTGGCATTTGCCGCTCGATGCCCATCCGCAGCTGGGCAATAATGCGCAGCTTGGTGCTCTGCTGGGGATTGAAACAAAAGGGGAAGTTGAGTCGCTGGTGCCGTGGGGCGAGTTCCCGACGCCGCTTTCCGGCGTTGAACTTGCCTCCTGGATTGAGATGCGTTTAGGGCGCACGCCGCTCTGGTGCGGTGATACCGGCCCGGATCAGATACGCCGCGTTGCGTGGTGTACCGGAGGGGGACAAAGCTTCATCGATAGCGCCGCACGCTTTGGTGTGGATGCCTTTATTACCGGCGAGGTTTCCGAGCAGACAATTCATTCTGCTCGTGAGCAGGGTCTACATTTCTACGCCGCTGGCCACCATGCCACCGAGCGCGGCGGGATCCAGGCGCTGAGCGACTGGCTAAACAGCGAAACCGATCTCGACGTTATCTTTATCGATATCCCTAACCCAGCCTGATATCGGAGGGCCTGTGCAACGAGCTCGCTGTTATTTGTTAGGTGAAAAAGCGGTGGTTCTGGAGCTGGAGCCCCCCGTCATGCTTGCCAGCCAGCAGCGAATTTGGGGGCTGCTGCAGCGTCTCAACGCCTCGGAAGAGGTGAGCGAGGCTATTCCGGGCATGAATAACATCACCGTTGTGCTAAAAGATCCCCGGAGTCTTGCGCTGGACGGTATCGAATGGCTACAGCGCTGGTGGGAAGAGAGTGAGGCGGTGATTCCGACCTCCCGTCTGGTTGAGATCCCGGTGGTTTACGGCGGCGAAGCCGGGCCGGATCTTGAGGTTGTGGCTCGCCACAACGATCTGACGCCGGCGCAGGTTGTCGCTCTTCACTCCGGTGCCCTATACATCGTCTATTTTCTTGGTTTTCAGCCAGGGTTTCCCTATCTGGGCGGATTACCTGAAGCCCTTGCTTCACCACGTCGCGCGTCTCCCCGGCTGCAGGTTGCCGCGGGCTCCGTGGGGATTGGCGGTAGCCAGACCGGCATCTACCCGCTGGAGACGCCCGGCGGCTGGCAGCTTATTGGCCGTACCTCGCTAAGATTGTTCAACCCTGACAGCCCGACGCCGACCCTATTGTTGCCCGGAGACAGCGTGCGTTTTGTGCCGCAGAAGGAGGGCATATGCTGAAGGTGATTCGTGCCGGTATTCAAACCAGCGTGCAGGATACCGGGCGTGAAGGGCTGCGCCAGCTTGGCGTAAGCCGCTGCGGAGCGCTGGATATTCCGGCTATCTCCGTTGCTAATTTATTGGTCGGCAACGAGCCTGAGGCACCGGCGCTTGAGATCGTGCTTGGGCAGTGCGTAATTGAGTTCGGCCGTGACGGCTGGTTTGCGCTGACCGGCGCAGGCTGCCATGCAACACTGGATGGCAAAGCCGTGTGGACAGGATGGCGGTTGCCAGTTAAAGCTGGGCAAAAATTAACCCTGAAAACCCCGTCGCACGGTATGCGCAGCTACCTGGCCGTTGACGGAGGCCTGGATGTCCCTCAGGTAATGGGGTCTTACAGCACGGATCTTAAAGCCGGCATCGGCGGTCATAAAGGGCGTTTGTTGCGTGATGGCGATCGGCTACCCTGGCCTAAAACAAAGCGTAACTTTCAGCGCTCGCGTGGCGTAAAACAGCTGCTGTGGGGCAACCGTATTCGCGCCCTGAGTGGCCCGGAATATCAGGAGTTTAGCCACGAGGCGCAGGAGAGTTTCTGGCGCATGGCCTGGCAAATCAACCCGCAGAGCAACCGGATGGGGTACCGCCTGCAGGGACCTCAGCTGGGGCGCACTTCGCAGCGGGAAATGCTGTCCCATGGCCTGCTGCCCGGCGTTATTCAGGTGCCGCATAACGGCCAGCCTATTGTGCTGATGAACGATGCTCAGACAACCGGTGGTTATCCCCGCATTGCCTGCGTGATTGAGGCCGATCTTTACCATCTGGCACAGGTCAGACTCGGGGAACCCATCCACTTTGTGCCCTGTTCGCTGGAAGAGGCGCTGAACGCACGCCGCGAGCAGGGAATTTATCTTGAACAGATTGCCTGGCAGCTGGCACAGGAACAATAACGTTTCAGGGAGTTTAGTATGCCGGAAGGGCCGGAAATAAGACGAGCGGCGGATAAGCTTGAGGCCGCTGTGGGCGGAGAACCTTTAACCGATGTGTGGTTCGCTTTCGAAGAGTTAAAGCCGTTTGAGGCTATGCTCAGGGGCAAGGTTATTGAACGGATTGAAACCCGCGGCAAAGCAATGCTGACGCATTTTTCTAACGGCTTAACATTGTACAGCCATAACCAGCTTTACGGCGTCTGGCGAGTGGTTAAGGCCGGTAAAGAGCCAGAAACTAAGCGAGTGCTGCGGGTTAAGCTGCAAACGGCTGAAAAAGCTATTTTGCTGTACAGCGCTTCGGACATTGAAATGCTGGAGCAGGAACAGCTCGAAAAACACGCTTTCCTGCAGCGCGTGGGGCCGGATGTGCTGGACGAGACGCTGACGGCGGAGCAGGTAAAAGCTCGCCTGCTGTCGCCGCGTTTCCGCCGCCGCCAGTTCAGCGGTCTACTGCTGGATCAGGCGTTTTTAGCAGGGCTGGGAAACTATCTGCGGGTGGAGATCCTTTGGGAGGCGGAGCTTGCGCCGCAGCACCGCGCCGAAGATCTCACGGCTGAGCAGGTTGAGCGTCTTGCCAGCGCTTTACTGGATATTCCACGCCTTTCTTATCAGACGCGAGGGCAGGGAGAGGAGAATAAACACCACGGGGCAGTTTTCAGTTTCAGGGTGTTTCATCGTGCCGGGGAGCCGTGCGAGCGCTGCGGAGGGATTATTGAAAGAACCAACCTCTCTTCAAGGCCATTTTACTGGTGTCCTCGCTGTCAGAAATAAAAAAACGCGCCATATGGCGCGTTTTTTACTCAGAAAGTGAAAAAATTACTTTTTGAGGTCGGATTTGAAATCACGTTTATCGTAGCCGGTATACAGCTGACGTGGACGGGCGATTTTGATGCCGTCGTCGTGCATTTCGTTCCAGTGTGCAATCCAGCCCACGGTACGCGCCATCGCGAAGATAACGGTAAACATGGAGGATGGAATGCCCATCGCCTTCAGAATGATGCCGGAGTAGAAGTCTACGTTCGGGTAGAGTTTCTTCTCAATGAAGTACGGGTCGTTCAGTGCGATATGCTCCAGCTCCATCGCCACTTCCAGCAGGTTGTTATCCTTCAGGTTCAGCTCTTTCAGCACTTCGTGACAGGTTTCACGCATTACGGTGGCGCGCGGGTCGTAATTTTTGTACACGCGGTGGCCGAAGCCCATCAGACGGAACGAGTCATTTTTGTCTTTGGCGCGGCGGATAAATTCCGGAATGTGTTCCACGGTGCTGATCTCTTCCAGCATTTTCAGCGCAGCTTCGTTTGCGCCGCCGTGAGCCGGTCCCCACAGGGAAGCGATGCCCGCAGCGATACATGCAAACGGGTTCGCGCCGGAGGAGCCTGCGGTACGCACGGTAGAGGTGGATGCGTTCTGCTCGTGGTCCGCGTGCAGGATCAGAATGCGATCCATGGCGCGTTCCAGAATTGGGTTAACTTTGTACTCTTCGCACGGCGTAGAGAACATCATGTTGAGGAAGTTAGCCGAGTAGGAGAGGTCGTTGCGCGGGTAAACGAAAGGCTGGCCAATCGAATACTTGTAACACATTGCTGCTACGGTCGGCATTTTAGAGAGCAGGCGGAATGCCGCGATTTCACGGTGGCGCGGGTTGTTCACGTCGAGCGAGTCGTGGTAGAAGGCTGCCAGAGCACCGGTCACGCCGCACAGCACGGCCATCGGATGCGAGTCGCGACGGAAGCCATGGAACAGACGGGTAATCTGTTCGTGAATCATCGTGTGGCGGGTTACGGTGGTTTTGAATTCGTCAAACTGCTCCTGCGTCGGTTTTTCACCGTTCAGCAGGATGTAGCAGACTTCCAGATAGCTTGATTCGGTGGCCAGCTGGTCAATCGGGAAACCGCGGTGTAAAAGAATGCCTTCGTCACCGTCGATATAAGTGATTTTGGATTCGCAGGATGCGGTAGAGGTGAAACCTGGATCAAAAGTAAATACACCTTTAGAACCAAGACTACGGATATCAATTACATCCTGACCTAGCGTGCCCTTTAGCACATCAAGTTCGAGAGCATCTTCACCAGTAAGGGTGAGGTTTGCTTTAGTATCAGCCATTTACGGTCTCCTTAGCGCCTTATTTCATAAGACTGCCGGGCATCCGATTTGCATTCGAACCCACAATGGTTGGTTACCCCTTTTTTAATTGGCTCGCGGCTCTGTTTAGAGGAGTACAACCAGGGTACAGAGCGATGGGCGCTTGCAGGTAACACTCGCTTTGGGGGCGAAACTACAGCAAATCAGCGTCTTAGCAATCAGTATCATTCAAACCTGTGTATCACTAATAACTGTCCTGATCTCTCGGGTCAATACCCATCCACTGTTACATAACTATTACTCAGGTGAAAGGCTGACCCTATAACTTTTACGAATTATACGGCTTTTCTGGCCCTGTTTGTAACAAGAATGTTTAACTTTTGTCAAATCAGATGATTAAAAATTAAAATAATGTTGTTATCGTGATCCTGCTCACTGTTCCGAGCAAAACCCTTCAAACATTATGTGGGTTAATTGTAATGATTTTGTGAAGAGCCTATACTGCCGCCAGGTCTCCGGAACACCCTGCTACCGGGAGCCACCCAGCGTTGTAGCCAGATCACTGGTCTCTGGATGTAGCTGTTTTTTGCATGACGCACAGTTATAGAAAGTTAGCGCTGTCTGACCCCGAATGCAGATCCGGAGGAAGGAAACAATAAGAAGAGCATGTGGGCGCTATTCATGATAAGAAACGTGAAAAAACAACGACCTGTCAATCTGGATCTGAAAACGATCCGGTTCCCCGTCACTGCAATCGCTTCCATCCTCCACCGCGTATCCGGCGTGATCACATTTGTGGCGGTCGGCATTCTGCTTTGGTTGCTGGGGCTGTCACTCTCGTCTGCGGAAGGTTTCTTGACCGCCTCCTCCGTGATGAGCAGCTTTATCGTTAAATTTATAATGTGGGGCATCCTGACGGCTCTGGCCTATCACGTCGTGGTGGGTATCCGCCATCTGCTGATGGACTTCGGCTATCTGGAAGAGACCCTCGTAGCGGGCAAACGATCCGCGCAAATCTCCTTTGTTATTACCGTCGTGCTTTCAATTCTTGCAGGAGTCCTCGTATGGTAAGCAATGCCTCCGCATTGGGTCGCAATGGCGTGCACGATTATGTGCTGGTTCGCGCTACCGCCATCGTATTAACCCTGTACATCATCTATATGATTGGCTTCTTCGCTTTCACCGGCGAGCTGACCTATGACGTCTGGCACGGCTTCTTCGCCTCTGCCTTCACCAAAGTTTTCACCCTGCTGGCCTTGGTCTCTATTTTGATCCATGCCTGGATTGGCATGTGGCAGGTGTTGACCGACTACGTTAAACCACTGGCGATTCGCCTTCCTTTACAGCTGCTGATTGTTGTTGCGCTGTTGGTTTACGTTATTTATGGATTCGTTGTGGTGTGGGGTGTGTAATGAAACTGCCAGTCAGAGAATTTGATGCTGTCGTAATTGGTGCCGGTGGCGCAGGTATGCGCGCCGCACTGCAAATTTCCCAGAGCGGCCAGACCTGTGCGCTGCTTTCTAAAGTTTTCCCGACCCGTTCCCATACCGTATCCGCGCAGGGTGGCATCACCGTTGCGCTCGGTAATACCCATGAAGATAACTGGGAATGGCACATGTACGACACGGTAAAAGGTTCCGACTACATCGGTGACCAGGACGCCATCGAATATATGTGTAAAACCGGCCCGGAAGCGATTCTGGAGCTGGACCATATGGGTCTGCCGTTCTCCCGTCTGGAAAATGGCACCATTTATCAGCGTCCGTTCGGCGGCCAGTCGAAAGATTTCGGCGGCGAGCAGGCGGCACGTACTGCGGCAGCGGCTGACCGTACCGGTCACGCGCTGCTGCACACCCTGTATCAGCAGAACCTGAAAAACCATACCACCATCTTCTCCGAGTGGTATGCGCTGGATCTGGTTAAAAACGCCGATGGCGCAGTCGTCGGTTGTACCGCGCTGTGCATCGAAACCGGTGAAGTGGTTTACTTCAAAGCCCGCGCGACCGTGCTGGCAACCGGCGGCGCAGGCCGTATTTATCAGTCCACGACTAACGCCCATATCAACACCGGTGACGGCGTTGGCATGGCAATCCGCGCTGGCGTGCCGGTGCAGGATATGGAAATGTGGCAGTTCCACCCAACCGGCATCGCCGGTGCAGGCGTTCTGGTAACGGAAGGCTGCCGCGGTGAAGGTGGTTATCTGCTGAACAAACACGGCGAACGCTTTATGGAGCGTTATGCCCCGAATGCGAAAGACCTGGCGGGTCGTGACGTGGTGGCGCGTTCCATCATGATCGAAATCCGTGAAGGTCGCGGCTGCGACGGCCCATGGGGTCCTCACGCCAAGCTGAAGCTCGACCACCTGGGTAAAGAAGTTCTGGAATCCCGCCTGCCGGGCATCCTGGAGCTGTCCCGCACCTTTGCCCACGTTGACCCGGTTAAAGAGCCGATTCCGGTTATCCCTACCTGCCACTATATGATGGGCGGTATTCCGACCAAAGTGACCGGTCAGGCGCTGACCGTAAACGAACAGGGCGAAGACGTGGTTATCCCTGGCCTGTTCGCGGTAGGCGAAATTGCCTGCGTATCGGTCCACGGTGCAAACCGCCTGGGCGGCAACTCCCTGCTTGACCTGGTGGTGTTTGGTCGTGCGGTAGGTCTGCATCTGCAGGAATCCATTGCCGAGCAGGGCGATCTGCTGGATGCGACCGAAGCCGAAATCGACGCCTCCCTTGAGCGCCTCAACCGCTGGAACGGCAACCGTAACGGCGAAGATCCGGTGGAAATTCGTAAAGCGCTGCAGGAATGTATGCAGCACAACTTCTCGGTCTTCCGCGAAGGCGACGCGATGGCCAAAGGTCTTGAGCAGCTGAAAGCGATCCGCGAGCGTCTGAAAAATGCCCGTCTGGACGATACCTCCAGCGAGTTCAACACCCAGCGCGTTGAGTGCCTGGAGCTGGATAACCTGATGGAAACCGCCTACGCCACCGCGGTGTCGGCAAACTTCCGTACCGAGAGCCGTGGCGCGCATAGCCGCTTCGACTTCCCGGATCGTGATGACGAAAACTGGCTGTGCCATTCCCTGTATCTGCCAGAGTCGGAATCCATGACGCGTCGTAGCGTCAATATGGAGCCGAAACTGCGTCCGGCGTTCCCGCCGAAGATTCGTACTTATTAATGCGGAGACAGGATAATGAAACTCGAATTCTCAGTTTATCGTTATAACCCGGATGTAGACGACGCTCCGCGTATGCAGGATTACACCCTGGAGGCGGAAGAAGGTCGCGACATGATGCTGCTGGATGCTCTGATGCAGCTGAAAGAAAAAGATCCAAGTCTGTCGTTCCGTCGCTCGTGCCGCGAGGGCGTTTGTGGCTCTGACGGCCTGAACATGAACGGTAAAAACGGTCTGGCCTGTATCACGCCTATTTCGGCGCTCGGCAACGGCAAACAGAAGATAGTCATCCGTCCTCTGCCTGGCCTGCCGGTGATCCGCGATCTGGTGGTGGACATGGGGCAATTCTATGCTCAATATGAGAAGATTAAGCCTTACCTGTTGAATAATGGGCAAAATCCACCCGCTCGCGAGCACTTACAGTCGCCTGAGCAGCGTGAAAAACTGGATGGTCTGTACGAGTGTATTCTTTGCGCCTGCTGCTCGACCTCCTGCCCATCGTTCTGGTGGAATCCGGACAAGTTTATCGGCCCGGCTGGTTTGCTGGCAGCGTATCGTTTCCTGATCGACAGCCGCGATACCGAGACCGACAGCCGCCTGGAAGGGTTGAGCGATGCTTTCAGCGTATTCCGCTGCCACAGCATCATGAACTGCGTCAGCGTTTGTCCTAAGGGGCTGAACCCGACGAAGGCCATCGGCCATATTAAGTCGATGCTGTTGCAGAAAAGCGCTTAAGTAATAAATGTCCCCTCTCCCACAGGGAGAGGGGACAGATTGCAGGAAATCTTTAAAAACTGCCGACAAACCTTCCCCCTCTCCCTGTGGGCGAGGGACGGGATGAGGGGAAACCCTTAAGACAGTTTTTAAAGGTTCCTTCGCGGGTCGCCCTCCACGGCAACTGGCTCGCAGAGAGTGAACCCTGGAACGTATACCTGTATACCCTACGGTGTGCGTTATAGTTATCCACGGCGAAATAAGCATAAATTTGCTTAAGGGATCACGATGCAGAACGGCGCGATGAAGCCCTGGCTGGACTCTTCCTGGCTGGCGGGCGCAAACCAGTCCTACATAGAGCAGCTCTATGAAGACTTCTTAACCGATCCTGACTCTGTTGATGCGCACTGGCGCACCATGTTCCAGCAGTTACCTGGAACCGGAGCCAGAGCAGATCAATTCCATTCAAAAACGCGTGATTATTTCCGCCGTCTGGCGAAGGATGCCTCACGTTACTCCACCGCAATCACCGATCCTGACACTGACGTTAAGCAGGTCAAAGTGTTGCAGCTGATCAACGCCTGGCGTTTCCGCGGGCACCAGGCAGCCAACCTCGATCCGCTGGGTCTTTGGAAGCAGGAATCCGTTCCCGATCTGGATCCGGCTTTCCACAACCTGACGGATGAAGATCTGCAGCAGAGCTTTAACGTGGGTTCTTTTGCCGGCGGCAAAGAGACCATGAAGCTTGCGGATCTGATCGACGCTCTGCAGCAAACCTACGGCGGTTCTATTGGCGCCGAGTATATGCACATTACCAACACAGAAGAGAAACGCTGGATCCAGCAGCGCATTGAATCTGTGGTGGGCCAGTCAACCTTCACGCCGGAAGAGAAAAAACGCTTCCTGAGCGAGCTGACCGCAGCAGAAGGCCTGGAACGCTACCTGGGGGCTAAATTCCCGGGGGCGAAACGCTTCTCGCTGGAAGGCGGCGACGCGCTGGTTCCGATGCTCAAAGAGATGATTCGCCACGCCGGTAAGAGCGGCACGCGTGAAGTGGTGCTGGGTATGGCGCACCGCGGTCGTCTTAACGTGCTGATCAACGTTCTGGGTAAAAAACCACAGGACCTGTTCGACGAATTTGCCGGTAAACACAAAGAGCACCTCGGCACCGGCGACGTGAAGTACCACATGGGCTTCTCCTCCGACGTAGAAACCGAAGGGGGCCTGGTTCACCTGGCGCTGGCGTTTAACCCGTCTCACCTTGAAATCGTTAGCCCAGTGGTTATCGGTTCCGTTCGTGCTCGCCTGGATCGTCTGGATAAACCGGGCAGCAACCAGGTTCTGCCGATCACCATCCACGGTGACGCCGCGGTAGCCGGGCAGGGCGTAGTTCAGGAAACCCTGAACATGTCCAAAGCGCGCGGTTATGAAGTAGGCGGTACCGTACGTATCGTGATTAACAACCAGATTGGTTTCACCACCTCCAATCCGCTGGATGCTCGCTCCACGCCGTACTGTACCGATATCGGTAAGATGGTAATGGCGCCGATTTTCCACGTTAATGCGGACGACCCGGAAGCCGTTGCCTTCGTAACTCGTCTGGCGCTGGACTTCCGTAACACCTTTAAACGCGACGTGTTTATCGATCTGGTTTGCTACCGTCGTCATGGTCATAACGAAGCTGATGAGCCAAGCGCAACTCAGCCAGTGATGTACCAGAAAATCAAAAAACACCCGACGCCGCGTAAAATC
The DNA here is from genome assembly GCF_900635955.1 of Cedecea lapagei. Lineage (GTDB taxonomy): Bacteria > Pseudomonadota > Gammaproteobacteria > Enterobacterales > Enterobacteriaceae > Cedecea > Cedecea lapagei. The sequence goes on along the minus strand of NZ_LR134201.1, from coordinate 3,286,223 downwards.
TACGCCGACAAGCTTGAGCAGGACAAACTGGCCACGCTGGAAGATGCCACCGAAATGGTGAATCTGTATCGCGATGCGCTGGATGCCGGCGAATGCGTAGTTAACGAATGGCGTCCGATGAACATGCACTCCTTTACCTGGTCGCCGTACCTCAACCACGAGTGGGACGAAAGCTACCCGAACAAGGTTGAGATGAAGCGCGTTCAGGAACTGGCTAAGCGCATTAGCACCGTTCCGGAAGCCGTAGAGATGCAGTCTCGTGTGGCGAAGATCTACAGCGATCGTCAGGAGATGGCGAACGGCAACAAGCTGTTCGACTGGGGCGCTGCGGAAAACCTGGCTTATGCAACGCTGGTTGACGAGGGCGTATCCGTTCGTCTTTCCGGTGAAGATGCGGGCCGCGGGACCTTCTTCCACCGTCATGCGGTTATCCATAACCAGACCAACGGTTCGACCTATACGCCGCTGGCGCACGTTCACAACAGCCAGGGCATTTTCAAGGTCTGGGATTCGGTACTGTCTGAGGAAGCGGTTCTGGCCTTTGAATATGGTTATGCTACGGCAGAACCACGCACCCTGACCATCTGGGAAGCGCAGTTCGGCGACTTCGCCAACGGCGCACAGGTGGTGATCGACCAGTTCATCAGCTCCGGCGAGCAGAAATGGGGCCGTATGTGTGGCCTGGTGATGCTGCTGCCGCACGGCTACGAAGGCCAGGGGCCAGAGCACTCCTCCGCGCGTCTGGAGCGTTACCTCCAGCTGTGCGCCGAGCAGAACATGCAGGTTTGCGTACCATCTACTCCGGCTCAGGTTTATCACATGCTGCGTCGTCAGGCGCTGCGCGGGATGCGCCGTCCACTGGTGGTGATGTCACCGAAATCTCTGCTGCGCCATCCGCTGGCGGTATCCACCCTCGATGAACTGGCTAACGGGACTTTCCAGCCGGCGATTGGCGAGATTGACGAGCTGGATCCTAAAGGCGTTAAGCGTGTAGTACTGTGTTCCGGTAAGGTTTATTACGATTTGCTTGAGCAACGTCGTAAGAACGAGCAGAAGGATGTGGCGATTGTACGTATCGAACAGCTCTATCCGTTCCCGCATCAGGCGGTACAGGAAGCGCTGAAGCCGTTCGCTCACGTGCATGATTTTGTCTGGTGCCAGGAAGAGCCGCTCAACCAGGGCGCCTGGTACTGCAGCCAACACCACTTCCGCGAAGTGATTCCGTTTGGGTCCGCTCTGCGTTACGCAGGTCGCCCGGCCTCCGCCTCTCCGGCGGTAGGGTATATGTCCGTTCACCAGAAGCAGCAGCAAGATCTGGTTAATGACGCGCTGAACGTCGAATAAATTAAAGGATAAATAATGAGTAGCGTAGATATTCTAGTTCCTGACCTGCCTGAGTCCGTAGCCGACGCGACAGTGGCAACCTGGCATAAAAAACCGGGCGACAGCGTCAAACGTGACGAAGTGCTGGTTGAAATTGAAACTGACAAAGTGGTACTGGAAGTCCCCGCGTCGGCGGATGGCGTTCTGGACGCGGTACTGGAAGACGAAGGCACGACCGTGACTTCTCGTCAGATTCTGGGTCGCCTGCGCGAAGGCAACAGCGGCGGGAAAGAAACCTCCGTGAAAGCCGACAGCAAAGAGTCCACCCCGGCTCAGCGCCAGCAGGCCTCCCTGGAAGAGCAGAATAACGATGCCCTCAGCCCGGCTATTCGCCGCCTGATCGCTGAAAACGACCTTGACGCCAGCGCCATCAAAGGCAGCGGCGTGGGTGGCCGAATCACTCGTGAAGACGTTGAAAAACACCTGACCGAAGCGAAAGCGAAGCAGCCAGCCCAGGCTAAAGCTGCAGAAGCGGCTCCGGCTCCGGTTGCGCCGCTGGCTGGCCGCAGCGAAAAACGCGTGCCGATGACCCGCCTGCGCAAGCGCGTGGCCGAGCGTCTGCTGGAGGCGAAAAACTCTACCGCCATGCTCACGACCTTCAACGAAGTGAACATGAAGCCAATCATGGAACTGCGTAAGCAGTACGGTGAAGCGTTTGAAAAACGCCACGGCGTGCGTCTGGGCTTCATGTCCTTCTATATTAAAGCCGTGGTTGAAGCGCTGAAACGCTACCCGGAAGTGAACGCGTCCATCGACGGTGAAGATGTGGTTTACCACAACTATTTCGACGTCAGCATCGCGGTTTCTACTCCGCGTGGCCTGGTGACGCCGGTGCTGAAAGATGTGGATACCCTCGGCATGGCCGACATCGAAAAACGCATCAAAGAGCTGGCTGTGAAAGGTCGTGACGGTAAGCTGACCGTAGAAGAGCTGACCGGCGGTAACTTCACGATTACCAACGGCGGCGTCTTCGGTTCCCTGATGTCTACGCCGATCATCAACCCGCCGCAGAGCGCGATTCTGGGCATGCACGCGATTAAAGATCGCCCAATGGCGGTTGACGGTAAAGTTGAGATCCTGCCGATGATGTATCTGGCGCTCTCCTACGATCACCGTCTGATCGATGGCCGCGAGTCCGTGGGTTATCTGGTTGCTATTAAAGAGCTGCTGGAAGATCCAACTCGTCTGCTGCTGGACGTATAGTCGAATAAGACTCTGGCGGGTGCTTAGACACCCGCCCCTACAACCAAATCTAACCTTACCCCGAGCATGAATGCTCTTTATCTGGATGGATAGAACTCATGAACTTACACGAATATCAGGCGAAACAGTTGTTTGCTCGGTATGGTTTGCCGGCACCCGTCGGTTACGCCTGCACCACACCGCGTGAAGCGGAAGAAGCCGCCTCTAAAATTGGCGCGGGTCCCTGGGTGGTGAAATGTCAGGTTCATGCCGGTGGCCGCGGTAAAGCGGGCGGTGTGAAAGTGGTTAACAGCAAAGAAGATATTCGCGCTTTCGCTGAACACTGGCTGGGCAAACGCCTGGTAACTTACCAAACTGATGCAAACGGCCAGCCGGTTCACCAGATTCTGGTTGAAGCTGCGACCGACATCGACAAAGAGCTGTACCTGGGTGCGGTTGTTGACCGTAGCTCTCGCCGTGTAGTCTTCATGGCTTCCACCGAAGGCGGCGTGGAAATCGAAAAAGTGGCGGAAGAGACCCCGCACCTGATCCACAAAGTAGCGCTGGATCCGCTGGCTGGGCCAATGCCTTACCAGGGCCGTGAGCTGGCGTTCAAACTGGGTCTGGAAGGTAAACAGGTTCAGCAGTTCACCAAAATCTTTATGGGTCTGGCTGCGATTTTCCTGGAGCGCGATCTGGCGCTGATCGAAATCAACCCGCTGGTGATCACTAAGCAGGGTGACCTGATCTGCCTCGACGGCAAACTGGGCGCTGATGGCAACGCGCTGTTCCGCCAGCCGGACCTGCGTGAAATGCGCGACCAGTCTCAGGAAGACCCGCGTGAAGCTCAGGCTGCACAGTGGGAGCTGAACTACGTTGCGCTGGACGGCAACATCGGCTGTATGGTTAACGGTGCGGGCCTGGCAATGGGCACCATGGACATCGTTAAGCTGCACGGCGGCGAGCCGGCTAACTTCCTTGACGTGGGCGGCGGTGCGACCAAAGAGCGCGTGACCGAAGCCTTCAAAATCATCCTGTCAGACGACAAAGTGAAAGCCGTTCTGGTGAACATCTTCGGCGGTATCGTACGCTGCGACCTGATTGCCGACGGCATCATTGGCGCCGTGGCCGAAGTGGGCGTTAACGTGCCGGTGGTGGTACGTCTGGAAGGTAACAACGCCGAACTGGGCGCGAAGAAACTGGCGGATAGCGGCCTGAACATCATTGCAGCGAAAAGTCTGACGGACGCAGCACAGCAGGTTGTTGCTGCCGTGGAGGGGAAATAATGTCCATTTTGATCGATAAAAACACCAAGGTAATTTGCCAGGGCTTTACCGGCAGCCAGGGGACTTTCCACTCCGAGCAGGCGATTGCCTACGGTACGAAAATGGTTGGCGGCGTGACGCCAGGCAAAGGCGGTACTGAACATCTGGGCCTGCCGGTATTCAATACCGTGCGTGAAGCCGTAGAAGCAACCGGCGCGACCGCTTCGGTTATCTACGTTCCAGCTCCGTTCTGCAAAGACTCCATTCTGGAAGCGATCGATGCGGGCATTAAGCTGATTATCACCATCACCGAAGGTATCCCGACGCTGGATATGCTGACCGTGAAGGTGGCGCTGGATGAAGCTGGCGTGCGTATGATCGGGCCAAACTGTCCGGGCGTGATCACCCCTGGCGAATGTAAAATCGGTATCATGCCGGGCCACATTCACCTGCCGGGCAAAGTCGGCATCGTTTCCCGCTCCGGTACGCTGACCTATGAAGCCGTTAAGCAGACCACCGACATTGGCCTTGGCCAGTCGACCTGCGTCGGCATCGGCGGTGACCCAATTCCTGGCTCCAACTTCATTGATATCCTGAAGATGTTCCAGGAAGACCCGAAAACCGAAGCCATCGTGATGATCGGTGAAATCGGCGGTAGCGCAGAGGAAGAAGCGGCGGCTTATATTAAAGAGCACGTGACTAAACCTGTAGTAGGCTACATTGCCGGCGTAACCGCGCCGAAGGGCAAGCGTATGGGCCATGCTGGCGCCATCATCGCGGGCGGGAAGGGGACTGCGGATGAGAAATTCGCCGCTCTGGAAGCCGCTGGCGTGAAAACCGTTCGCAGCCTCGCCGACATCGGCGATGCGCTGAAAGCTATTCTGCCGCAGTAAGCAGATGCCCCCGCGCTGGCGGGGGAAACAGTAATAATAAGTGTTCGACATGGTTGGCCACCCTGGGTGGCCTTTTTTTATGTTTTCCCCTTCACGCCCGGTCGCCGCTTCCCGCCGTATTGCGCTTTTTCTCGTTTTTATTCTTTCCCTGAATACTTTCCTTTTGCAATATTTTCACATCGTAACCTTATAAAAAATAATGATTTGTTAATTTAATTTATATTAAAGGTGAATTGTTTGTGAATAATAAATGGAAGGTGGGAAAAAACACGAAAAACGGCGCCCCGTTAATATGACCAGCCGCAGGTGGAGAGGGGGCGTTCAATTTAAGGCCCGCGCTTAAATATTCGCTTAATGTTGAGCGCTGGCGTCATGGAATTAACCTAAAGCGAAGTCAGAAAACATATCGTTAACAACAAATTCACGATTAATTCTCTATGGAAAAATAATTAACATTGCCAGTGTAAATTGTTTTGGATCAAGGTTTAAAACTGGCATTGCAGCGTATAAAGGAGCAAAATTGCTGCAGATCAAACTGGCCGAATAACGGTGTCTTAGCTATAAATTGATCGCCGTCGTAAAACGTAAAAAACATTAAGCAATGACCTATTTATTGTAAGGAAATTGCAGGGTAATATAATTACGGGTTATTTTTGATTTTATTAACGTGTTTGTAACCTTTCACCTTTTGATTTCACATTTGAATAAAGTGGGCGAGAAAAAGGGGTCTGGAAGCGAATGTATTTGTATTAGGGCATGCTTGTGGCGAACCTCCCGGTAAACCACAGTCGAAGTCTTCATGCGAAGAGCAAGGAGTCAAGATGTTTGATATTGTCGAACTGTCGCGCTTACAGTTTGCCTTGACCGCGATGTACCACTTCCTGTTTGTGCCATTAACGCTCGGTATGGCGTTTTTGCTGGCCATCATGGAAACGGTCTACGTTCTGTCAGGTAAGCAGATTTATAAAGATATGACCAAATTCTGGGGCAAGTTGTTTGCAATCAACTTTGCGCTGGGGGTAGCAACCGGTCTGACCATGGAGTTCCAGTTCGGGACCAACTGGTCTTATTATTCTCACTACGTCGGGGATATCTTCGGTGCGCCGCTGGCTATCGAAGGCCTGATGGCATTCTTCCTCGAATCTACCTTTGTGGGTCTGTTCTTCTTTGGCTGGGATCGTCTCGGCAAAGTCCAGCACATGGCCGTTACCTGGCTGGTGGCGCTGGGCTCTAACCTCTCCGCACTGTGGATTCTGGTCGCCAACGGCTGGATGCAAAACCCTATCGCATCTGATTTCAACTTTGAAACCATGCGTATGGAAATGGTCAGCTTCGCCGAACTGGTGCTGAACCCGGTTGCGCAGGTTAAATTCGTTCACACCGTGGCATCTGGCTACGTCTGTGGCGCGATGTTCGTGCTCGGTATCAGCTCCTGGTATCTGCTTAAAGGCCGTGACGTTGCTTTTGCGAAGCGCTCCTTCGCCATCGCGGCGAGCTTCGGCATGGCTGCTATTCTCTCCGTTATCGTACTGGGTGATGAGTCCGGCTATGAAATGGGTGACGTGCAGAAAACCAAACTGGCGGCAATTGAAGCCGAGTGGGAAACTCAGCCAGCGCCGGCTGCTTTTACCCTGTTTGGTATTCCCGATCAGGATAAACAAGAAAACCGCTTCGCGATTCAAATCCCTTACGCGCTGGGCATCATTGCTACCCGCTCTGTTGATAAGCCGGTCACCGGCCTGAAAGAGCTGATGGCGCAGCACGAAGAGCGTATTCGCAACGGGATGAAAGCCTACAGCCTGCTTGAGCAGCTGCGCGGAGGGTCTAACGATCAGAGCGTGCGTGATAGCTTTAACCACGTGAAGAAAGACCTCGGTTATGGCCTGCTGCTGAAACGCTATACGGAAAACGTCACTGACGCGACCGAAGAGCAAATTCAGAAAGCGACCAAAGACTCTATTCCTCGCGTAGCGCCGCTGTACTTCGCGTTCCGTATTATGGTTGCCTGTGGCTTCCTGATGCTGTTCATCATCGCCGTCTCCTTCTGGACCGTGACCCGCAACGCCATCGGTTCGAAAAAATGGCTGCTTCGCGCCGCAGTTTACGGCATTCCGCTGCCATGGATCGCTATCGAATCCGGCTGGTTTGTTGCTGAATATGGCCGTCAGCCGTGGGCGGTGGGTGAGGTTCTGCCGACGGCAGTCGCTAACTCTTCTCTGAGCGTGGGCGATCTGCTGTTCTCCATGATACTGATCTGCGGGCTTTACACGCTGTTTATGGTGGCGGAGCTGTTCCTGATGTTCAAATTTGCTCGCCTTGGGCCGAGCAGCCTGAAAACAGGACGCTATCACTTTGAGCAGTCCAACGTGGCTTCTCAGCCGGCACGCTAAGACAGGAGTCGTCAAATGATCGATTATGAAGTATTGCGTTTTATCTGGTGGCTGCTGGTCGGCATACTGCTGATTGGCTTCGCCGTCACCGACGGCTTCGACATGGGCGTGGGCATGCTGTCCCGCGTGATTGGCCGTACCGACGTTGAGCGCCGTATCATGGTTAACTCCATTGCGCCGCACTGGGACGGGAACCAGGTCTGGTTAATCACCGCCGGTGGCGCATTGTTTGCCGCCTGGCCGATGGTCTACGCCGCTGCCTTCTCAGGCTTCTATGTCGCCATGATTCTGGTGCTGGCTTCCTTGTTCTTCCGTCCGGTAGGTTTTGACTACCGCTCGAAGATCGAAGATACCCGCTGGCGCAATATGTGGGACTGGGGCATCTTTGTGGGCAGCTTCGTGCCACCGCTGGTGATTGGCGTGGCGTTCGGTAACCTCTTGCAGGGCGTACCGTTCCACGTCGATGAATACCTGCGTCTCTACTACACCGGTAACTTCTTCCAGCTGCTGAATCCGTTTGGTCTGCTGGCGGGCGTTGTCAGCGTGTCGATGATCGTGGCTCAGGGGGCAACCTACCTGCAGATGCGTACCGTTGGTGAGCTGCACCTGCGTGCGAAAGCGGCGGCTCAAATTGCTGCGCTGATCATGATGGTGTGCTTCGCTCTGGCAGGCGTTTGGGTGGTTTACGGTATTGATGGCTACGTCGTGACTTCCGCACTGGATCACCATGCCGCATCTAACCCGCTGACCAAAGAAGTTGCGCGTCAGGCTGGTGCCTGGATGGTTAACTTCAACAATATGCCGGCTCTGTGGGCAATTCCTGCTCTGGGCGTTGTGCTGCCGCTGCTGACCATCCTGATGTCTCGTCTGGAGAGAGGCGCGCTGGCGTTTGTCTTCTCTTCGCTGACGCTGGCCTGCGTGATCCTGACCGCCGGTATTGCTATGTTCCCGTTCGTGATGCCTTCCAGCACCATGATGAACGCTAGCCTGACCATGTGGGATGCGACGTCCAGCCAGCTGACGCTGAATGTGATGACCTATGTCGCCATCGTGTTCGTGCCTATCATTCTTCTCTACACCACCTGGTGTTACTGGAAAATGTTCGGTCGGATCACGAAAGAGCACATCGAAAGCAACTCCACCTCTCTGTACTAATAAGGAGTCGATTATGTGGTACTTTGCATGGATTCTGGGCACGCTGCTGGCGTGTGCATTCGGGATTATTACCGCGCTGGCTCTCGAGCACGTTGAGGCAAGCAAGGCCGGAAAAGAAGAGCACTGATGGAATACGTTATCGCGAAACTGTACGCGGTAATGGACAAGAGCCCCCTGCGGGCTCTTTCCTTAGTGATGGCGCTGGTGCTGGCAGGGTGCATCTTCTGGGACCCGTCTCGTTTCGCAGCTAAAACGAGCGAACTGGAGATTTGGCATGGCTTCCTGCTGATGTGGGGCGTTTGCGCCGGTATCATCCACGGCGTGGGTTTTCGCCCAACAAAAGTGCTTTGGCAGGGAATTTTCTGCCCGCTGATTGCCGATTTAGTGCTCATCGCTGGACTGCTGTTTTTCTTCTTCTGAATGTCAGCATAGATTTCCCCGCACGACGCAGAAATTATGGGCTTTAACAAGCCCATAAAAATTTACTTAACGTTTAAAACAATCCATTCCAAACCCTCATTCTCTTGCGTATAGTAAGCAGCGTTAAATTGCATTACCGGGATGTAAAGTGAGTACAACGCTGTTTCGATGGCCGGTCCGTGTTTACTATGAAGACACTGACGCCGGTGGCGTGGTTTACCATGCCAGTTATGTTGCTTTTTATGAAAGAGCACGCACAGAGATGCTGCGCCAGCACAACTTTAACCAGCATTCCCTGTTGGCGGAGCGTGTCGCCTTTGTCGTACGCAGGATTACGGTTGATTATCTTGCGCCTGCCCGACTCGACGATTTACTCGAAATCCAAAGTGAAATTACATCGATGCGCGGCACTTCTATGGTGTTTACGCAGCGAATAGTCAACGCTGAAAATCAGTTGCTGAACGAAGCTGAAGTGCTGATTGTCTGTGTTGATCCACACCTAATGAAGCCACGTGCGCTTCCCAAGTCTATTGTCGCGGAGTTCAAGCAGTGACTGACATGAATATCCTTGATTTGTTCCTGAAGGCAAGCCTTCTGGTCAAATTTATCATGTTGATTTTGATTGGTTTTTCCATCGCATCATGGGCAATCATCATTCAGCGTACGCGTATCCTTAATGCCGCCAGCCGCGAAGCCGAGGCATTTGAAGATAAGTTCTGGTCCGGTATCGAACTGTCTCGCCTGTATCAGGAGAGTCAGGGTCGTCGCGACAGCCTCAGCGGCTCTGAGCAAATCTTCTATTCCGGCTTTAAAGAGTTCGCGCGTCTGCATCGCGCAAATACCCATGCGCCAGAAGCCGTGGTTGAGGGGGCGTCGCGTGCGATGCGTATCTCGATGAGCCGCGAGCTGGAAACGCTTGAAACCCACATTCCTTTCCTTGGCACCGTCGGTTCCATCAGCCCGTACATCGGCCTGTTTGGTACGGTGTGGGGGATTATGCATGCCTTTATCGCCCTGGGTGCGGTGAAGCAGGCGACGCTGCAAATGGTTGCGCCGGGGATTGCTGAAGCGCTGATTGCTACGGCGATTGGTCTGTTTGCCGCGATTCCTGCCGTTATGGCGTATAACCGCCTGAACCAACGCGTGAACAAACTGGAATTGAACTACGACAACTTTATGGAAGAGTTCACGGCTATCCTGCACCGTCAGGCTTTTACCAGCAGCGAAAAGCAGTAACAAGGGGTAAGTCATGGCCAGACGCGGACGTGGTCGTCGTGAGCTGAAGTCAGAAATTAACATTGTTCCTTTGCTGGACGTGCTGTTGGTGCTATTGCTGATCTTTATGGCAACCGCACCAATCATCACTCAGAGCGTCGAGGTGGATCTGCCGGATGCGACAGATTCTCAGACCGTCAGCAGTAACGATGAGCCGCCGGTCATTATTGAAGTGTCCGGGGTAGGGCAGTACAGCGTAGTGGTTGAGAAAGATCGTATGGATCAGCTGCCGTCGGAGCAGGTTGTTGCCGAAGCGCAGCGCCGCCTGCAGGCGAATCCTAAAACGGTCTTTTTGATCGGCGGTGCAAAAGATGTTCCGTATGACGAGATCATCAAGGCGCTGAATCTGTTGCATCAGGCGGGCGTGAAGTCCGTCGGTTTGATGACGCAGCCAATCTGATCCATTTCGCTTAAAACGTTTGGGAACCGACAGTGTCAAAGGCAACCGAAGAGAACGCTAAATTAAAACGAGCGATCATCGTTTCAGTGGTGCTGCATATCATCTTGATTGGCATCCTGATCTGGAGCTCGTTTGATGAGCACATTGATGCATCCGCTGGCGGTGGCGGTGGTTCTTCTATTGACGCGGTGATGGTTGACCCGGGTGCGGTAGTAGAAAACTACAATCGCCAACAGCAGCAGCAGGCCAGCAGCAAACGTGCTGCCGAGCAGCGCGAAAAGCAGGCGCAGCAGCAGGCAGAAGAGCTTCAGCAAAAACAGGCGGCAGAGCAACAGCGTCTGAAAGAGCTGGAGAAAGAGCGTCTGGCCGCTCAGGAGCAGGCAAAAGCGCAGGCCGAGCAGCAGAAGCAGGCTGAAGCGGCCGCGAAACAGGCTCAGGAACAGCAGAAACAGGCTGAGGCAGCTGCTGCTAAAGCGAAGGCCGATGCACAGGCTAAAGCCCAGGCAGACGCTCAGGCCAAAGCCCAGGCTGATGCCCAGGCGAAGGCTGCAGAAGAAGCGGCGAAGAAGGCTGCGGCAGACGCTCAGAAGAAAGCCGCTGAAGAGGCGGCTAAGAAAGCGGCTGACGCAGAGAAAAAAGCCGCCGCAGATGCTGCTGCAGCAGCGAAAAAAGTTCAGCAGGATGCCGAGAAAAAAGCTGCAGATGCTGCCGCTAAGAAAGCTGCGCAGGAAGCCGAGAAGAAAGCCGCCGCAGAGGCCGCCAAGCAGGCTGCTGCTGAAAAAGCGGAAGCCGCTAAGCAAGCCGCTGCCGAGAAAGCAGCAGCCGAAAAGGCAGCAGAGAAAGCCGCCGCTGACAAAGCTGCCGCAGCGAAAGCCGCAGCAGATAAGAAAGCGGCTGCGGATGCTAAGAAGAAGGCTGCCGCTGAGAAAGCCGCTTCCGACAAAGCTGCCGCGCAGGGCGTTGACGATTTGTTCGGTGATTTAAGCTCAGGTAAGAATGCACCGAAAACTGGCGGTGGGGCGAAAGGTAATGCCGCAGCCGCCGCCGGAAAAGGGAATAATAAAAACAACGGCGCAAGCGGCGCAGAGATCAACGGCTACGCAGGTCAGATAAAGGCAGCGATCGAGAGTAAGTTCTATAACGATCCTTCGTTTGCCGGTAAGACCTGTTCGCTGCGGATCAAGCTGGCGCCGGATGGCCTTCTGCTTGATATCAAGCCAGAAGGTGGCGATGCAGCGCTTTGCCAGGCTGCCGTTGCGGCAGCGCGTCTGGCGAAGATCCCTAAGCCGCCAAGCGAAGCTGTTTATGAAGTCTTCAAGAACGCACCGATCGACTTTAAGCCTTAACGCGGTTTTCCCCGTCATAACGGGGAAAGCACACTAAGCTGAGTTACAGGGTTTTGGTAGTTTTGTGTATTTGGGTTTGTTAACATTCTGCTAAATTATCGTGGGCTTTCCGCCTGGATAAGGGAGATATGATGAAGCAGGCATTTCGTGTAGCGTTAAGTTTCTTAATGCTGTGGGCAGCGGTGCTGCACGCAGAAGTTCGTATTGAGATCACCCAGGGGGTCGACTCTGCTCGTCCTATTGGCGTGGTTCCGTTTACCTGGGCAGGCCCTGGCGCCGCGCCTGAAGATATCGGTGGCATCGTAGCCGCCGACCTGCGTAACAGCGGTAAATTCAACCCTCTCGACAGATCTCGCCTGCCTCAGCAGCCGGGCTCTGCTCAGGAAGTTCAGCCTGCAGCCTGGACCGCGCTCGGTATTGACGCCGTCGTGGTAGGCCAGGTGACGCCAAACGGTGACGGCAGCTACACCGTTGCGTACCAGCTGGTCGATACCTCGGGTGCGCCGGGGACTGTTCTGGCTCAGAACTCCTACAAAGTGAACAAACAGTGGCTGCGCTATGCCGGCCATACCGCCAGTGATGAAGTGTTTGAGAAGCTGACCGGGATTAAGGGCGCTTTCCGCACCCGTATCGCCTATGTCGTGCAGACCAACGGCGGTCAGTTCCCGTATGAGCTGCGTGTTTCTGATTACGATGGCTACAATCAGTTTGTGGTTCACCGTTCTCCGCAGCCGCTGATGTCTCCGGCCTGGTCTCCGGACGGCAGCAAACTGGCTTATGTAACCTTCGAAAGCGGCCGTTCTGCGCTGGTTGTGCAGACGCTGGCTAACGGCGCGGTACGTCAGATTGCTTCGTTCCCGCAGCACAACGGCGCACCGGCGTTCTCTCCGGACGGTTCTAAGCTGGCGTTCGCGCTGTCTAAAACCGGCAGCCTTCAGCTGTACGTGATGGACCTCGGCTCTGGCCAGATTCGTCAGGTGACAGAAGGTCGCAGCAACAACACCGAACCAACCTGGTTCCCGGACAACCAAACCCTGGCCTATACCTCTGACCAGGCGGGTCGTCCACAGATTTATAAAGTCAGTATCAGTGGCGGTGCTCCGCAGCGTCTTTCCTGGGAAGGTTCTCAGAACCAGGATGCCGATGTCAGTGCCGACGGTAAAATTATGGTAATGGTCAGCTCCGCTAGCGGTCAGCAGCACATTGCCAAACAGGATCTGGTAGCGGGTGGCGTAACAACTTTATCGTCAACGTTCCTGGATGAAACGCCAAGTCTGGCACCTAACGGCACTATGGTAATCTACAGCTCTTCTCAGGGGATGGGATCCGTGCTGAATTTGGTTTCAACAGATGGGCGTTTCAAAGCGCGTCTTCCGGCAACTGATGGACAGGTCAAATTCCCTGCCTGGTCGCCGTATCTGTGATAACAATATTGATTATTAAAGGATCAAAGAAATGCAACTGAACAAAGTGCTGAAAGGGCTGATGATTGCTCTGCCGGTTATGGCTATCGCGGCGTGTTCTTCTAACAAGAGCGCCAACAATGGTCAGAGCGGTGAAGGTATGCTGGGTGCCGGCACTGGTATGGACGCTAACGGCCAGGGCAACATGTCCTCTGAAGAGCAGGCTCGTCTGCAGATGCAACAGCTGCAGCAGAACAACATCGTTTACTTCGGTCTGGACAAATACGATGTTAGCTCTGAATTCGCTGCAATGCTGGATGCACACGCTAACTTCCTGCGTAGCAACCCGTCTTACAAAGTGACCGTAGAAGGTCATGCGGATGAGCGCGGTACCCCAGAGTACAACATCGCACTGGGCGAACGTCGTGCTAACGCTGTTAAAATGTACCTGCAAGGTAAAGGCGTTTCTGCAGACCAGATCTCCATCGTTTCTTACGGTAAAGAAAAACCTGCAGTACTGGGTCATGACGAAGCGGCTTACGCTAAAAACCGTCGTGCCGTACTGGTTTACTAAGAGAATCGCATGAGCAGTAACTTCAGACATCACTTGTTGAGTCTGTCGTTACTGGTTGGCATAGCGGCCCCTTGGGCCGCTAATGCTCAGGCGCCAATCAGTAGTGTCGGCTCAGGCTCGGTCGAAGACCGTGTCACTCAACTCGAGCGTATTTCTAACGCTCACAGTCAGCTTTTGACCCAACTCCAGCAACAACTCTCCGATAACCAGAATGATATTGATTCCCTGCGCGGTCAGATCCAGGAAAGTCAGTATCAGCTGAATCAGGTTGTGGAGCGTCAAAAGCAAATTTTGCTGCAGATGAATAGTCTAAGCAGCGGTGCCGCACAGCAACCTGCTGCTGGCGACCAGGGCGCGGCGGCTACGCCGGATGCAGGAGCCTCTAACGCGGCCCCTGCGGCTCCTGTTCAGAGCGGTGACGCAAACAGCGACTACAACGCGGCCATCGCTCTGGTGCAGGATAAATCGCGCCAGGACGATGCTATTAACGCCTTTCAGAGCTTTGTGAAGAAGTATCCGGATTCAACGTATTTGCCGAACGCCAACTACTGGCTCGGTCAGTTGAATTACAACAAAGGCAAAAAGGATGACGCGGCGTTTTATTTTGCCTCCGTGGTGAAAAATTACCCAAAATCGCCGAAGGCTCCGGATGCCATGTTTAAGGTTGGCGTGATCATGCAGGACAAAGGTGACGCTGCAAAAGCGAAAGCCGTCTACCAGCAGGTCGTTAAACAGTATCCAGGCACTGAAGGTGCAAAGCAGGCGCAAAAACGTCTGAACGCGCAGTAATGCTTGCGGCCTGACCAGATATCGTCGTTTTTCTGGTCTTGCCGTGCGAAACATAAGCAGTTGAACGATATGCGTCAAAATTATTGTTGCGTCAAAATCTTAAATCAGTAATATATGCCGCCGTTGCCAAGGGATAAGAAACAAACCCAAAGTGACACAAAAGTGGGTCGTTAGCTCAGTTGGTAGAGCAGTTGACTTTTAATCAATTGGTCGCAGGTTCGAATCCTGCACGACCCACCACTTTAAAGTTGTAAGCAGTAGTCAGGCGTGAAGGGTTCGAACCTGCGGCAGGTTTGAGTTGAGCGAAAGCGAAACAACGTTGTGATAACAACGGCCCGTAGGGTGAAATCATCCTGCACGACCCACCACTTTAAAGTAAAAACAGTAAAGAAGTTTGCAGTAACCGTATACAGCGGGTCGTTAGCTCAGTTGGTAGAGCAGTTGACTTTTAATCAATTGGTCGCAGGTTCGAATCCTGCACGACCCACCACTTTAAAGTTGTAAGCAGTAGTCAGGCGTGAAGGGTTCGAACCTGCAGCAGGTTCGAGTTGAGCGAAAGCGAAACAACGTTGTGATAACAACGGCCCGTAGGGTGAAATCATCCTGCACGACCTACCAATTTTAAGTAAAAGCAGTAAAGAAGTTTGCAGTAACCGCATATAGCGGGTCGTTAGCTCAGTTGGTAGAGCAGTTGACTTTTAATCAATTGGTCGCAGGTTCGAATCCTGCACGACCCACCAATGTAGAAAGGCGCCCTAAAGGCGCCTTTTTGCTATTTGAAATTCGGGCAGTATGAGAACCTGCCGCAGGTTCGAGTGGAGCACAGCGACACAGCGTTGCTTTAGCAACGACCCGAAGGGCGAGCGAAGCGAGTCATCCTGCACGACCCACCAATGTAGAAAGGCGCCCTAAAGGCGCCTTTTTGCTATTTGAAATTCGGGCAGTATGAGAACCTGCCGCAGGTTCGAGTTGAGCGAAAGCGAAACAACGTTGTGATAACAACGGCCCGTAGGGTGGAGTCATCCTGCACGACCCACCAATGTAAAAAGGCGCCCTAAAGGCGCCTTTTTGCGATCTGCGCTTCTCTCAGACGCAGGGCGCAACCGTAAGCAGTAGATTAGCAAAGCGTCGCATTTCTCCGCTGGCAATGACCAGCAGCGTCCTGTCCGATTTTACGCAGTCATAAAACGCCTCTCTCTCCAGATATTCCAACGGGCACGTCGGCGGCAGCCGCTGCCTGAACTCCTCTACAATAGAATTAGTAAACGTCTCGGGCCATATCATCATGGTGGCCTGCTCAACGGCAATGGTCTCCATGAGATGCTCCAGGATCGTCGGACTGCCTATCATGCCGGGCGCAAGGTTCAGATAAACAACGGTGGCCGTAGGTGGAGAGTGGGTAACAAAAGAGTAGTTCGCATCGGCAAGAAGAATTTGGGTCTTGTGGCCGCACTGCGCCAGAGCGCTAATCAGCTGAGGGTGAATAATGGCTGTTTTAATCACCGATCTCTCCTTAAAGGCCGGGCCACGGCGGACCCGGCACTCCATTACATGCGGTAAACGCCGCCATTGATATCGATAGTGGCTCCGGAAATAAAACCGTCATATTCGGCAGCAAGGAAAGCGATAGCCCGTGCAACATCATCCGGCGTGCCTGCTCTGCCCAGCGGGATGGTTTTTATCGTCTCATCTGCCGACGCTTTAGTCGTGTGCCTCTCATGAAAATGAGTGCCAAGGATTAAGCCAGGGGCGACGGCATTGACGCGTACACCGAATTCAGCCAGCTCTGCGGCCAGCGAGCGTGACCAGGTCAGCACGGCGCCTTTGGCGGTTGAATAAACCAGGGAACCAGAGTGCCCACCGGCACGGCCCGCCAGAGATGACACATTGATGATGCTCGCCCCGGAGGAGGCGCTTTTAAGGAAGGGGAGTGCGGCTTGGGTGACATTCAGCATGGTGGTGAGATTAACGTCCCATACCTTACGCCAGAAATCAGCGTCAACTTCTCCAAGCCATTTGCGTGCAACGATGCCGCCCACATTATTAATCAGAATATCAATGCCGCCGAGATACTCCCCGGCCGCGCTGACGCACGCCTGCGTCTCATCCTGCTGCGTTAAGTCAGCATATTGCAAGGAGGCTTTAAGACCTTTTGCACGGGCCTGTTCAACCAGCGATCTGGCCGACTCCTCTCCGCTATGATGATGAATAAAAATATCACACCCGGCATCAATCAGCCGCTCTGCGGTTGCCCGCCCGATTCCCTGCTCTGCTCCGGTAATGAACACTTTTTTACCTTTGAGACTGCCCATGAGTCACTCCTCATTTCGATATCAGTTAATGTGAAGAGCGTATAACGCCCTCCGGCTGGCGTGAGCAATAAAATATGCAAACCAATCCGGTAATGAATAAACATAAAGAAAGGAAAATAAGACCTGCTACGCTTCCTTTGGTTATATCGTTTAATATCCCCACGACGGAAGGGGCAAAAAAACCGCCAATATTTCCAATGCTGCTTACGACGGCCAGCCCGGCGGCCGATTCAGCACCGCTGGAAACATTCGCCGGCATGGATAAAAAACACGGCACCGAGGTATAAATACCGATCGAGGCAATGCATAAAAATGTAAGAGAAATAAAAATGTTATAACTGAATAACATTCCCGCACCGGCAAGGCCAAATGCGGCAATCGTCATGCTCAGTCCAGCAAAAATGCCAATCTTTTTCGTTTTGCTGGCCCAGTGGCTCCAGGGATAAATCAATAAAGCAGCCAGCCCGTAGGGAATTAAGGCGAGAAGACTGACCTTGAAGATATTATCGCCAGAAATTACAGTTAAAATCGAAGGCAGCCACATACCAAAGCCATAAATTCCACAAACCATACCAAAATTAAGTAGCGCATAGAGGAAGTATTTTTTATTTTTAATGCCGGCGATAAAATCGGCCAGTTTAATCTTTCCTCCCGAACGGGAACGCTCCATGTTGCTAATCAGCCAGGCTTTCTCTTCGACATTAAGATAATTCACCTCATGAGGAGAGTTTTTAAGAATGAAGGGGATCAGAAGACCTACGACTATGGGCGGAATACCCTCCACGATGAACAATAGCTGCCAAGGCTCCAGGCCGAACCATCCATGGTGTATATCAAGAATAAATCCGGATATCGGGGATCCTAATGCATTGGAAAGCGGCTGAACGATGATAAACATTCCAAGGATTTTGGTGCGGTATTGTCTGGGAAAGAATACGGTAAAATAGTAGACCACGGACGGGAAGAAACCCGCTTCGCAGACGCCGAGCATAAATCTACAAATATAAAGTTCGGTTGGTGTACGAGCAAATCCCATGAGGGTTGCAAACACTCCCCACGAGATAAGTATTCTGGCAAACCATATTCTTGGGCCAAATCTCACGGTGCCTGCACTGCTGGGGATCTCAAATAAAAAATAACCGATAAAGAAAATGCCGGATGCAAATCCAAACGCTGTTGCGCTCAGGCCCATATTGCTCTCTAAAGCCATCGCCGCATAGGCCATGTTATTACGATCTAAAAAAGCTAAAAAATAAAGCAGTACCATAAGCGGTACGATATGTATTATTAATTTTTTTATTGCGCTGCGTTCGACCGCCTGGGGCGTTGAGGTCATCATCTTGCACTCCTCGGTTTTATCCTTGGGCATATAAGTAGCTCTATTTATCGATAAATATGCGCAGCCGATAGCATTACGCAGCTTAATAAATAATAGGGCGTTAACGTTGTAGGTTAATTAGTTTTTTTATTGGCTATTTTATTATCTCGTTAAAATTTCTGCGCTCCATTCATCCGTTAGCATTTTATTTTTCAGCGGTCAGCGAACAGATTGACGAATGACCAGTTCGGGTGGAAAGAGAAATTCATCAACCGGCAGCGCAGCATTATTCATTCGGGCTATCAGGCGTTGTACCATCAGCCCGGCCATTTTTGCCAATGGTGGCCGCACGGAGGTGAGGCCGGGCGATGCCAAAGCCGAAAGCGAGATATTATCGATCCCTACCAGTGATATCTGTTGCGGGATGTGGATTTTTGCCTGGCGTAGGCCCGCTATCAGCCCGATAGCCAGCGCATCATTTATCGCCACCACACCATCCGGGCAAATCTCCAGAGAGAGTAAGGTGTCCGCCAGACTAAGCCCAAGTTCATACATTTCGCTATCACCATACTCATGGCGGGCGGTCCCTTCCAGGAGGCTTCCCTCCCTAGGAAGGTTGTACTGATTGAGCGCGGCCTTAAAACCCGCAATTTTATGGCTTCTGCTCAGCGTCAATGTCGATTCTGTAGCAAAGACAATATTGCGACAGCCGCGCTGGAGGAGGTGGCTGGCAGCAAGATGCCCCGCGGCCATGTTGTCCATGGAAACGCTGTCAAATAAACGGCTTTCCGCCGCCATCATTTCCGTGAAGCGATTGTCATAGCTGACAATCGCCATGCCGCGCTCGGCCGCCTGAATGAAATGTGTTTTGCGGACATCGCTGGCGGCAACAATCATGCCGCTTACGCCCAGCTTCAGCATATCGTTAATGAAAGCCCGCTCTTCATCCTCATGGCGGTTAACATTCCCGAGGACTACGCGGTGCTCGAGCGCTCTGGCCGCAAGATTGATCTCTTCTACCAACGCAGAAAAGCTTGGATTGATTATCGAGGGCACCATCAGGCCGATAATTTCCGTTGGGCTTTTCTCATCGCCCTTTGCGGCCAACGCTGGGCGATAGTTCAGCGTGGCTATCGCATGTTCTATTTTCTCACGCGTCGTTTTGCTCATTTGCCCGAGACGGTTGTTTAGCAAATTGGACACGCTGCTGATTGATACGCCCGCCTGTCGGGCAACATCACGGATATTTGCCATACCGGGTGCTCCTCTCTTTTTTCAGCCCAGCCAGAGCTTGCTGGTAAACAGGGGAGCCCGAAGTGCTGAGGGCTCGCGAATGCATTTTTACCGGGCTTACTGCAGAAGCAATCTAAAAGGTAAGCGGCAGCGTGACAAGCCCTGGAAGCGTCTGAGCTGTATCTGCGTTTGGCTTTTGTGAAAAGCATCATGAGCAGGGGCTGGTGTTTAGTAAACACTTTCAGCTCACGCTGCCCCGGGGCGTTTTGCCGGCAAAGCGCCCGAATTTCTGCGCAGGCGCACCGGCCTCATTAGCCCAGAGCCTTTTAAAATTCCTCACGACATTGTCACTAAATTTCGCTATCTTGTTTAGCATATAAAACAATGAGCGCAGGTAATGGCGTGAATCACGCTAAATGTGGCCTGTTATGTTAAGTCAGTAAAACGAGATTGCATGATGAGCGTAATGTTTGACCCGGAAACTGCGATTTATCCCTTCCCGGCGAAGCCGATACCGCTGAGTGGCGAAGAAAAACAGTTTTATCGCGAAAAAATTAAGCGCCTGCTTAAAGAGCGGAATGCGGTGATGGTGGCTCACTACTACACTGACCCTGAAATTCAGTCGCTAGCAGAAGAGACGGGAGGCTGTATCTCCGACTCGCTTGAGATGGCTCGCTTCGGCGCCAATCATCCGGCCTCTACGCTGCTGGTCGCCGGGGTTCGTTTTATGGGAGAAACGGCGAAGATCCTCAGTCCAGAAAAAACCATTCTAATGCCAACCCTTAACGCCGAGTGTTCATTAGATTTGGGCTGCCCCATTGATGCCTTCAACGCCTTCTGCGACCAGCATCCGGATCGCACCGTGGTCGTCTATGCTAATACCTCTGCCGCGGTAAAAGCGCGGGCTGACTGGGTCGTAACGTCCAGCATCGCCGTTGAGCTGATTGAGCATCTGGACAGCCTGGGCGAGAAAATACTCTGGGCACCGGATCGCCACCTTGGTAGCTATGTTCAGAAACAGACGGGAGCCGATGTGCTGTGTTGGCAGGGCGCCTGTATCGTCCATGATGAGTTTAAAACTCAGGCGCTGGCGCGAATGAAGGCGCTCTACCCGAATGCCGCTGTGCTGGTTCACCCTGAGTCACCTCAGGCGGTGGTTGATATGGCCGATGCAGTAGGCTCGACCAGCCAGCTGATTAATGCGGCAAAAACGTTGCCCCATCAGCAGCTTATTGTGGCAACGGATCGCGGGATATTTTATAAAATGCAGCAGGCGTGTCCGGATAAAGAGTTGCTGGAGGCGCCCACTGCAGGGGAAGGGGCAACCTGCCGCAGCTGCGCGCATTGTCCGTGGATGGCGATGAACGGGCTGAAAGCGATTGCAGAGGGGCTGGAGCAGGGCGGGGCTGCACACACAATCGAAGTGGATGCTGCGCTGCGTGAAGGGGCTCTGGTTCCGCTCAACCGAATGCTCGACTTTGCGGCAGAGCTGCGCCGGACGGTAAACGGCAACGCGTAAAAGTATTACGCTCTGGGGAGTACATGGATTTTTTTAGCACGCAGAATATTCTCGTTCACATCCCCATTGGGGCGGGCGGGTATGACCTATCATGGATTGAGGCGGTGGGGACGCTGGCGGGGCTGCTTTGTATCTGGCTTGCCAGCCTGGAAAAAATTGGGAACTATGCTTTCGGGTTAATCAACGTTACGCTGTTTGCCATTATTTTCTTTCAAATTCAGCTCTATGCCAGCCTGCTGCTGCAGCTGTTCTTTTTCGTGGCCAATATTTACGGCTGGTATGCCTGGTCACGGCAAAGCAGTAATCATCAGTCGCTGCTGCAAATCCGCTGGCTTCCCTTGCCTAAAGCGATCGCCTGGCTTGTGATCATCATCGCGGCGATCGGGCTGATGACGATCTTCATCGATCCGGTCTTTGCCTTCCTCACCCGGATTGCCGTGACGATAATGCAGGCTCTGGGGATGAATGTTACTCTGCCTGAGCTCCAGCCGGATGCTTATCCTTTCTGGGATTCATGCATGATGGTGCTCTCCATTGTGGCCATGATCCTGATGACGCGTAAATACGTGGAAAACTGGCTGCTGTGGACAGTCATCAATGTGATTAGCGTTGTCATTTTTGCGCTGCAGGGCGTTTACGCGATGTCTCTGGAATACCTGATACTGACCTTCATTGCGCTAAACGGCAGCCGGATGTGGATTAAAAGCGCGCGCCAGTCGGGGTCGCGCGCCTTCTCCTGATCAGTGATGGTGATGAGCATGGCCTGCTGCATGGTCATGCTCATTCAGGTCGCAGTCCGGTCCGTGACAAACCTGATACTCCATCTGTACCGTGGCGTGTTCTATCTGATACTCGTGCGCCAGGAAGTGGTGTATACGTTCCAGTAAGGCATCATGGTCATGCGGTGGTACCACCTGAACATGCAGCGTCATCAACGGTTTTTCTCCCACCAGCCAAATATGCACGTGGTGCACGTTACGTACTTCCGGTATGGAGCGTGACAGGTTCCGCTTCAGGGCAGCAATGTCGATGGCGCTCGGCGCACCTTCCAGCAGCTCGTTTACGCTCTCCTTCAGCAGGCTCCAGGCGCTGCGTAACACCAGGCAAGAAACCAGAACGGAGAGGATTGGGTCGACAGGCGTCCAGCCAGTCAGGAGGATCACTACTGCCGCCACTATTGCCCCCACCGACCCCAGCAAATCGCCCAACACATGCAATGCCGCCGCGCGAACGTTAAGGTTTTTCTCTCCGCCACCGCCGTGCAGGATCCAGAATGAGACCAGATTCGCCAGTAGCCCGGCGACGGCAATGGTCAGCATGGCCCAGCCGGCAATAGGTTGAGGATTTGAGAAACGCTGAATCGCTTCCCAGACGATCAAAATGGTGATCACCACCAGAGCGATAGCGTTAACAAACGCGGCAAGCGTGGTGAGGCGGAGCAAACCAAAAGTATGCCGGGCGTTGGGAGGACGGCGGGCAAAATGAACGGCCAGCAGCGCAAACAGCAGCGCGGCCGCATCGGTAAGCATGTGGCCTGCATCAGCCAGCAGAGCCAGCGAGCCGGAAAGCAGGCCGCCAATGACTTCGGCAACCATGAAAATCGCCGTGATGAGGAAAGCAAACAGCAGACGTTTTGCGTTGTTGTCGGAAGGTGTGTGTGGGTGTGAATGCGCCATAATCTCTCACAAATATCGGTCACGGTGAGCTAATTATAACCGCATCCAGGTTTCAACTTGTTGAAAGATGCTGATAAAAAGGCTGCTGGTCACCTTGAGTGACCAGCATTAGCCATCTGGCTCTCTTTTATGGGAATGCTACTGCGAAGTACCGTCGACTTTTTTATTCACGTCTTGTCCGCTACCGGTCTCCACTTTTTTGTTGATGTCTGGACAGCGTCCATCTTTGCACATGCTGTTTTTGTGCACTTCGCTTTTGCTCATTTTATGGTGAGAACCCTTGATTTTGTCATTGCTGACACCGTTTGGAGCCACTTTCTGATGGGCGTCAGGGGCAACCTGGCCGGCTTCTGCGCTGGCGTTTGCCTGGCCGTTATTAGCGCTTGACGTTGTGTCCGCGGCATAAACGATTCCGCTGCCGAGGGTCAGCGTTGCAGTGAGTAGCAGGGTGGTTAATTTTTTCATATTAATGCTCCCGATCTGGTCGTTTTGGCTGGATAACTTCGTCCAACAGTGCAGTGCAAAATGCTGAAAAATTCCGCGAGCCTGAGATGCGCACCGGGGTTTAATTTTCAAAATAGTATTCAATATTGAATATTTAACATTTTTCAGCGTTAACAGTTGAAAAGTGTAGTGAGTAACGGCGGTTTCACCATGCATCCACTGTTTTTTGCGTGTTTTCAGGATTAATCTGTGAGAAGTGTAAAAGCCCGTTTACACTCCTGGCCATGCGAGTTAGATTGAAGGGATTGCAACGAAGAAAAATATCAGGATGACCCCGGAACTATCATGAATTATCAGAACGATGACTTAAGAATCAAAGAGATTAACGAGCTTCTCCCCCCTGTAGCGCTGCTGGAAAAATTCCCCGCCACTGAAAAAGCCGCCCACACCGTCTCTCAGGCACGCAAAGCGATCCATAAAATCCTTAAAGGCGGCGACGACCGTCTGCTGGTGGTGATTGGCCCTTGCTCTATTCACGACACTAAGGCTGCCAAAGAGTACGGCGCGCGTCTGCTGGCGCTGCGCGAAGAGCTTCAGGGTGAGCTGGAAGTTGTTATGCGCGTTTATTTTGAAAAGCCGCGCACAACCGTGGGCTGGAAGGGGCTGATTAACGATCCGCATATGGACGGCAGCTACCAGATTAACGATGGCCTGCGCATCGCGCGTAAGCTGCTGCTTGATATCAACGACTCTGGCCTGCCAGCCGCCGGAGAATTCCTTGATATGATTACCCCACAGTACCTGGCGGATCTAATGAGCTGGGGCGCCATCGGCGCGCGCACAACCGAGTCGCAGGTTCACCGTGAACTGGCTTCGGGTCTCTCTTGCCCGGTTGGCTTTAAAAACGGCACCGACGGCACGATCAAAGTGGCGATTGACGCTATTAACGCTGCGGGCGCACCACACTGCTTCCTCTCCGTAACGAAGTGGGGCCATTCCGCCATCGTCAACACCAGCGGCAACGGCGACTGCCATATTATTCTGCGCGGCGGCAAAGAGCCTAACTACAGCGCGAAGCATGTGGAAGAGGTGAAGGCGGGTCTGGTAAAAGCGGGTCTTGAACCACAGGTGATGATCGATTTCAGCCACGCCAACAGCAGCAAACAGTTTAAAAAGCAGATGGATGTTTCCGACGACGTCTGTGGCCAGATTGCCGGCGGCGAGAAGGCCATTATCGGCGTAATGATTGAGAGCCACCTGGTGGAAGGTAATCAAAACCTGGAGAGCGGTGAACCGCTGGTTTACGGCAAAAGCGTCACCGACGCCTGCATTGGCTGGGATGATACAGAAGTGGCGCTGCGTCAGCTGGCGGCGGCGGTGAAAGCCCGTCGTGGTTGAGCCCTGACTCGTAGCCAATAAAAAAGGCGTGGTTTTTACCACGCCTTTTTTGATCGGTTGCGAATTACTTCGCTTTACCCTGGTTTGCTACTGCTGCGGCTTTTGCTGCGATTTCGTCGGCGTTGCCCAGGTAGTAACGTTTCAGCGGTTTGAAGTTCTCGTCAAACTCATAAACCAGCGGCACGCCGGTAGGGATGTTCAGCTCGAGGATCTCATCTTCGCTCAGGTTATCCAGGTATTTAACCAGCGCGCGCAGGGAGTTACCGTGAGCAGCAACGATAACGCGCTCGCCGGATTTCATGCGTGGCAGAATGGATTCATTCCAGAACGGGGTTACGCGGTCGATGGTCAGCGCCAGACTTTCAGTAGTAGGCAGCTCGCTGTCGGTTAATTTTGCGTAACGTGGATCGTGGCCCGGGAAGCGTTCATCGTCTTTAGAGAGCTCTGGTGGGGTGATAGCAAAACCACGACGCCACTGTTTAACCTGCTCGTCACCGTATTTTTCAGCGGTTTCAGCTTTGTTCAGACCCTGCAGGGCACCGTAGTGGCGCTCGTTCAGTTTCCAGGATTTCTCGACCGGCAGCCAGGCCTGGTCCAGTTCATCGAGGATGTTCCACAGGGTGTGGATGGCACGTTTCAGCACAGAGGTGTAAGCGAAGTCGAAGGTGAAGCCTTCTTCCTTCAGAAGCTTACCAGCGGCTTTAGCTTCTGTACGCCCTTTCTCAGACAGATCAACATCATACCAACCGGTGAAGCGGTTTTCGTTGTTCCACTGGCTTTCGCCGTGACGAACCAGAACCAGCTTAGTAACAGCCATGATTTACTCCTTAATGAGCCTGGGATTAATGATAACAATTATCATTATATTGCCGCGCCATAAGTCACGGCAATGATAAACGTTTAACATAGCGAAAAAGCGCCTGGAGTGTAAGGTGGTTGTAAAAGGTTGTTATGTTTTTGGCGCGATTTGGCGGTAAAGTCAGCGATTTGGCGATAAATTGCCCTTAGTGAAAAGGGCAAGGCGTTTAGCAAGGCAGAAACTGATATTCCGTGATGCTGAGATAGGTCTCTTCTGGCCTTAGCCAGCAGGACGGCTGCGGCCACTCAGGATGATTTGGGCTGTCCGGCAGGAAGCCGCTTTCGAGGGCGATGCCGTTCCAGTCGCTGTAGCTTGCTCTGTCACGAGCGGGGGTTCCCGCCAGATAGTTACCGCTGTAGCACTGTAAAGCAGGCGCCGTTGTAGAGACTTTCATTTCCAGCGCGCCGTCGGCGGACCAGACCCGGGCTGCCGGCTGGCTGAGGTCGCCCTTCGCCTGCAGCAGGAAAGCGTGGTCATAACCTTTTGTAGCCTGCTGATCGGCATCGCTCAGAAAATCTTGCCCGAGGGATTTGGGTTCGCGGAAGTCAAAGCTGG
Source organism: Cedecea lapagei (assembly GCF_900635955.1). GTDB lineage: Bacteria > Pseudomonadota > Gammaproteobacteria > Enterobacterales > Enterobacteriaceae > Cedecea > Cedecea lapagei. The sequence goes on along the minus strand of NZ_LR134201.1, from coordinate 3,260,434 downwards.
TGCCGTTCACCTCTTTCAGGCTGCCAGCAGGCAAACCGCTGGCGTCGACCGGCAAGTAGCTGTCGGCAAGCAGTTGCAGCTTATGCTGACGAACATCGTGATGAACGCTGTCGAGATTGAAGTAGGCGTGGTTGGTGAGATTGACCGGGCACGGCTTGTCGACGGTGGCTCGAAGCTCGATGCGGATGCGGTTATCTTCCGTCAGCACGTAACGTGCGCTGGCGTTAAGCTCCCCCGGGAAACCCTGATCGCCATCGCAGGAACTCAGCTCATAGACAACTTCCTGCTCATTTTGAACGGCAATGCGCCAGCGGCGCTTATCAAAACCTTCTGGCCCGCCATGAAGCTGATTTTCGCCCTGGTTAATGTCTAGCTGAAGAGTCTCGCCGCCCACGGTGAGTTTCCCGCCCGCAATACGGTTTGCGTAACGGCCAACGGTCGCGCCCATAAAGGCGCTTTGCTGCAGGTAGTGCTCCGGCGAAGCGCAGCCCAGCAGCGTTTCCCTCACGCTGCCGTCCTTTAATGGAACACGGCAGGAGAGCAGGGTCGCACCCCAGTCCATCAGCGTGACCACCATCCCCGCGCCGTTGCGCAGGGTGGTAAGGCGAAACGGCTGGCCGTCCGGTGCCAGCTTCGGGGTCTCTTTTAGCATTGACCGGCTCCCTCGGAGGCCTGGCAAACGTAAAAAGTCTCTTTAATACCCGTTTTGCTTTCGTACTGCTCTTCCACGGCCTGCTTGACGGCCGGAACCAGGTCTTCAGGCATCAGCGCAACGATGCAGCCACCAAAGCCGCCGCCGGTCATACGCACGCCGCCCTGATCACCGATCGTGGTTTTGATGATATCCACGAGGGTGTCGATTTGCGGCACGGTGATTTCGAAGTCATCGCGCATGGAGGCATGAGATTCGGCCATCAACTGACCCATGCGAACCAGGTCGCCCTTCGCCAGCGCGTCAGCAGCTTCCACGGTGCGGATGTTTTCGGTCAGCACGTGGCGAACGCGTTTAGCCACAATGGGGTCCAGCTCGTGCGCCACTTCATTAAATTTTGCCAGTTCGACGTCACGCAGCGCTTTTTGGCTAAAGAAACGGGCGCCGGTTTCGCACTGCTCGCGGCGAGTGTTGTATTCACTCCCTACCAGCGTGCGCTTGAAGTTGCTGTTGACGATCACCACCGCAACGCCTTTCGGCATTGAAACGGCTTTTGTCCCCAGGGTTCGGCAATCGATCAGCAGGGCATGATCTTTTTTACCGAGGGCGGAAATCAGCTGATCCATGATGCCGCAGTTGCAGCCAACGAACTGATTTTCGGCTTCCTGGCCATTGAGCGCCAGCTGAGCGCCATCCAGCGGCAGATGGTAAAGATGCTGGATGACTTTACCAACAGCTACTTCCAGTGAAGCGGAAGAGCTTAGTCCGGCTCCTTGCGGCACGTCACCGCTGATGACCATATCGACGCCGGAGAAGTTTTTATCGCGCTTTTGCAGATGCTTCACCACGCCGCGAACATAGTTTGCCCACTGCTGGGTTGCATGCTTTACCACAGGTTCATCAAGGGAGAAGCTGTCCTGCTGATTGTCATAATCGGCGGCGATGACGCGCACGGTGCGATCGTCTCGCTTGGCGCAGCTGATAACCGTCTGGTAATCAATGGCGCAGGGCAGCACAAAACCGTCGTTGTAGTCGGTATGCTCGCCAATCAGGTTAACGCGGCCGGGCGCCTGAATAGTGTGGGTTGCCTGGTAGCCAAATTGTTCGGCAAACAGACGCTGGGTTTTCTCTTTCAGACTCATAACGGTGCTCCTGACTGGCGGAAATGGATATCACTGACGGCACGCAAGCGTTCTGCGGCTTGCTCTGCGGTTAAATCGCGCTGCGTTTCAGCCAGCATTTCGTAGCCGACCATAAACTTACGCACTGTGGCGCTGCGCAGCAGCGGCGGATAGAAATGGGCATGCAGCTGCCAGTGCTGGTTGTCTTCGCCGTTAAACGGCGCACCGTGCCAGCCCATGGAGTAGGGGAAGGAGCACTGGAACAGGTTGTCGTAGCGGCTGGTGAGTTTTTTTAGCGCCAGCGCCAGGTCAGCACTTTGGGCCGCGCTTAAGTCGGTGATGCGCAATACCTGCGTTTTAGGCAACAGTAGGGTTTCGAATGGCCAGGCTGCCCAGTAGGGGACAACGGCCAGCCAGTGTTCGGTTTCAACGACGGTACGGCTCCTGTCTGCCCGTTCGCGCTGAACGTAATCCAGCAGCATAGGGGTGCCCTGGTGGGCGAAATATTCACGTTGTAGGGCGTCTTCACGGGCAACTTCGTTAGGCAAAAAGCTGTTCGCCCAAACCTGTCCATGAGGGTGTGGGTTGGAGCAGCCCATTGCCGCCCCTTTATTCTCAAAGACCTGAACCCACGGGTATGCCTGTCCCAGCTCAGCGGTTTGCTGTTGCCAGGTTTTTACTACCTCTTCCAGAGCCGGCAAGGATAGCTCTGGCAGCGTTTTACTGTGATCGGGAGAGAAGCAGATAACCCGGCTGGTGCCCCGCGCGCTTTCGCAACGCATCAGTGGATCATGGCTGGCTGGCGCATCGGGCGTATCCGTCATCAGTGCGGCAAAATCGTTGGTAAATACGAAAGTGCCGGCGTAATCAGGGTTTTTATCCCCGGTGACGCGCGTGTTGCCAGGGCAGAGAAAACAGTCCGGATCGTGAACCGGGAGTTTTTCTTGTGCTGGCGTTTCCTGCGCGCCCTGCCAGGGACGCTTCGCCCGATGTGGCGAAACCAGAATCCATTGACCCGTTAAGGGGTTATAGCGGCGATGCGGATGATCGACCGGGTTAAACTGCTCCATTACATATCCTTAGTCTTCGTAACCTTGGGGGTGGCGTGACTGCCAGCGCCAGGTATCATCTGCCATCTCTTGCAGCGTACGGCTGACACGCCAGTTGAGTTCTTTGTCGGCTTTGGTGGCGTCAGCCCAGTAGGCAGGGAGGTCACCATCGCGACGGGGTGCAAAGTGGTAGTTCACCGGTTTGCCGCAGGCTTTGCTGAATGCGTTTACGACGTCCAGTACGCTGCTGCCGACGCCCGCGCCGAGGTTGTAAATATGTACGCCAGGTTTGCCGTTCAGCGCCTGCATGGCGGCGACGTGGCCGTCGGCGAGATCCATCACATGGATGTAGTCGCGCACGCCGGTACCGTCTTCTGTTGGGTAGTCGTTGCCAAAGATAGCCAGCGAGTCGCGGCGGCCAACGGCAACCTGGGCAATGTAAGGCATCAGGTTGTTAGGAATGCCTTGAGGATCTTCGCCCATGTCGCCCGACGGATGCGCGCCAACCGGGTTGAAATAGCGCAGTAAGGCCACGCTCCAGTTCGGCTGCGCTTTTTGCAGGTCGGTGAGGATTTGCTCAACCATCAGCTTGCTTTGGCCGTAAGGGCTGGCAGGCTTGCCGGTAGGGAAGCTTTCCACATAAGGGATTTTTGGCTGATCGCCGTAAACGGTGGCGGAGGAGCTGAAAATAAAGTTGGTGACGTTAGCCGCACGCATGGCGGTAATCAGGCGTAGCGTACCGGTGACGTTATTGTCGTAGTATTCCAGCGGTTTGTTGACCGACTCGCCGACCGCTTTCAGGCCGGCAAAGTGGATAACGGCATCAATATGGTGGTCGTGAAATATTTCCGCCAGCAGCGCTTCGTCTCGGATATCACCGTCGATAAACAGGGGACGCTTACCGCCAAGGCGTTCAATTTCAGGCAGCACGCTGCGCTTGCTGTTGCACAGGTTGTCGAGAATGAGCACTTCATGCCCGTTTTGCAGCAGCTGTACGCAGGTATGACTTCCAATGTAACCGCTACCACCTGTAACCAGAACTCTCATTTTTCGCTCCATATAGCCTATGGGTTAAGATAACCCTAGCATAACAGAGAGCCGAAAAATGTGATATGCGCTAGATTAGTGGTATCGTTTACACCTCGTGATTTAACCTCAATAGTAGAGGCGTAAGGTATTGTAAAACAAAAGCGTAAAGATGAAAGCGTGCGTCTATTCCGAAAGTCTGTGTGTGCAGTATATGAAAAAGGCGCCGCAGCGCCTTGAGGGGTCAGGCGGAAGGGAGATTTTCTATCCGGTAGGCGTATTTATCTCCCTCCGGCACAAAGGTTAGCCGGTGGGTAATACACTGCGGTGCATCTTCGGCGTGGTGGGACACAAACAGCAGCAGCGTTTCCCCTTCGCCAATCAGGATATCAACGAAGCGGCGGATCAGCTGTCGGTTCAGCGGATCCAGACCCTGAAGAGGTTCATCCAGGATTAGCAGCGTCGGGTGTTTAACCAGCGCGCGGGCAATCAACGCCAGGCGCTGCTGTCCCCACGAGAGGCTGTGGAAAGGCGCGTCGGCGGTGGCGTTATCCATCCCCAGCATGTTCAGCCATTCTCGGGTCAGCTTTTGCTGACGATCGGAAACTGCCTGATAAATCCCGATTGAGTCGAAATAGCCTGAAAGGATAACGTTGCGAACGGTGGTGCTGACCCGGTAGTCCAGATGCAGGCTGCTGCTGACGTAGCCGATGTGTTTCTTGATATCCCAAATCGTTTCGCCGCTGCCGCGGCGGCGGCCAAACAGCGTCAGATCGTTGCTGTAGCCCTGCGGGTGATCGCCGGTGATCAGGCTGAGTAAGGTCGACTTTCCGGCTCCGTTAGGCCCAACGATCTGCCAGTGTTCCCCCGGGTTAACCGTCCAGCTGAGTTTGTGCAGGATAGGGCGATCGTTGTACTCCACCACGCCGTCTTTAAGCACAATGCGCGGCTGATTTTCCGGGAGGCGATAGCGGGCAGACGGATCGTCAGCCTCCGGGAGCGCCACGCCGGCCAGTTTTTCACTGTGGGCTAACTGCGAGATAAGCGCCTGCTCAAGCAGCGCCTGCTTTGCACCGCTTTCCGTCAGCGTACAGTCGGCCAGGACGCCTGCAAATTGCACAAACTCCGGGATCTCATCGAACCGGTTGAGGACCAGCACCAGGGTGTAGCCCCGGTCGCTAAGCTGCGCGAGCAGATCGGCCAGTTGCCCGCGAGACTTCACGTCCAGCCCGTCGAAGGGTTCATCAAGGATCAGCAGTTCGGGCTCTGACATTAATGCCCGGCAGAGCAGCGTCTTGCGCGTTTCCCCCGTCGAAAGATACTTGAAACGGCGGGTGAGTAAATGTTCTATGCCAAACAGCGTGGCAAGCTCCCGGCAGCGGGCTTCATCCGCGACTTCATCCTGGATAATTTCTGCCGTGGTGCGGCCAGTGTCGTCTTCGTCGGCGCTGAGCAAATCGGTGTTGTTGCGCTGCCATTCGTCGCTGACCAGCTTTTGCAGCTGCTCAAAGGAGAGGTGGGCAATGCGCGTGAAGTCGCAGCGGCGTTCGCCTTTCATTATCGGCAGGCTGCCGGCCAGGGCGCGGGCCAGGGCGGATTTTCCGCTGCCGTTCGCGCCAACAAACGCCCAGCTCTCTCCGGCGTGCAGGGTAAGGTCGTTCAGGGTGAGGGTTTTTATGTCGCTAAGGTGAAACGTACCTTGCGAAATTTGCAACGCAGACATGTTTTATCCCATTTATTGCAGCGATAAGGCTACAGAAATACGGCGTGTCCGCGTCGATGTCAATCAGAACGCCACTTTTAGCAGAGTGTGGCGACAATCACCCTGTCTGCATTGAAATATGCTGTGACCTCAGCACCTTCTGCCAGCGCCTGCTGCTCAACGTGGAGATTCGGCAGGGTCGCGCAGAGCGTCTGGCCGTCAGCCAGGCGAACAAGGACTTCGCTTTGCTCTTTGCCTTTCTCAATACTGGTAATGTTGCCTGCCAGCCGGTTATCGGCCTCGCCTGCCGCGTTGGCATCGGTGGAGATATCAATCCACGGCGCTTTGATGAGCACCAGAACCTCTTTGCCTTCGTCCAGGCCGAGCCGCTCCGCGCTTTGGCGCGTAATAGCCGCCTTCAGGCGCGTCTCACCGTCGGCCAGCAGGATATCAACGTGCTGCTGAACCTGCTCGTCGTCACGCCTGAGCACCGTACCGAATAGCTGGTTGCGGGCGCTGGTTTGCAGCGAGAAACGAGAGATGGCGGCGAGCAGGCTGTCCAGCGGCAGGGCATCATCCTGCAGGACATCAAAGGCTTTTTGCTGAATTTGCGCCAGCAGGTCGTAGAGCTGAATAAGGCGCTCGCCGTAGCGGGTCAGCACCGCGCCGCCGCCGCCTTTGCCGCCGGTAGCGCGGTCGACCAGGCTCGACTCTGCCAGCTGGTTCATTTCATTAATAGCATCCCAGGCGCTTTTGTAACTGATCCCCGCCAGCTTTGCCCCCTGGCTAATGGAGCCCGTATGCCGAATTTGCTTCAGCAGCGCGATGCGTCGCGGGTCGGCAAATAGCCGCTGCTGGAGTTTCAGCGTTAACAAAATTTCAGCTTGCATGGTCTCTCCGTGCCGGAAAAACCCTTATTTTCCTCTATTGCGTCGGCGCGGGCAAATGGCACAAAAGGAGAGTGCGTTTTTCGCAACTGCCGCTAGAATAATTGTTTTCGCTTTTGCCGGAGGCAACTATGTTCGAGTTACTGGAAAGCCTGGTGTTTGCCGTGGTCATGGTGCCGGTTGTGATGGCAGTGATCCTGGGTCTCATCTATGGATTGGGTGAAGTGTTCAACGTCTTTTCAAAAGTCGGTCATCGCGACCAACAGCCGAAACAGCATCACTGATTCCCTGACGGCCCGGCATATGCCGGGCTTTCTTTTTGATCTCCATCAAGAACTTTAAAGCCCTTCTCCTTTCTGCCGATAAATTCTGTATCTTCCGCCTTGCAATCGTTATATTTCAGGCTACATAACGAAACAAACGGAGTGAAAACATGAAGCAACGTTGGATTCGCCTCGCCCTGGGCGCGGCTTTATCGGTTTCGCTGGCAGGCCAGGCGCTGGCTGAAGGCAACAAAATTACCGTCTTTGCGGCAGCTTCGTTAACCAATGCGATGCAGGATATTGCGACGCAGTATCAGAAAGAGAAGAAGGTGGATGTTGCCTCTTCTTTTGCCTCCTCTTCGACTCTGGCGCGCCAGATTGAAGCCGGTGCGCCTGCCGATCTGTTTATCTCTGCCGATCAGAAATGGATGGATTATGCTGTTGAGAAAGACACCATCAAAACGGATACCCGTGAAACGCTGCTGGGCAATAGCCTGGTTGTGGTTGCGCCTGCTGCCAGCAAGCAGGGCAACATCACCATTGACGCCAGGACTGACTGGGCCTCGCTGTTGAAAGGCGGCCGTCTGGCGGTGGGCGATCCTGACCATGTGCCTGCGGGAATTTACGCAAAAGAGGCGCTGCAAAAACTGGGCGCATGGGACACCTTATCCAGCAAGCTTGCACCGGCCGGTGATGTTCGCGGCGCGCTGGCGCTGGTTGAGCGTGATGAAGCCCCGCTGGGTATCGTTTACGGTTCTGATGCCGTTGCCGGAAAAGGCGTGAAGGTTGTGGGCACCTTCCCGGAAGATTCCCACAAGAAGGTGGAATACCCGATTGCAATTGTTAAAGGCCACGATAACCCGTCAGTGACCGCGTTCTATAGCTATCTGAAAGGACCGGAAGCGGCGAAAGTCTTCCAAAAATACGGATTTACGACGAAACAATGATATTGAGCGATCCCGAGTGGCAGGCGGTACTGCTAAGCCTAAAAGTCTCATCCATTGCGGTACTGTTTAGCCTCCCCGTCGGGATCTTCTTTGCCTGGGTGCTGGTGCGTTGCCGCTTCCCGGGCAAAGCCTTGCTCGACAGCCTGATTCATCTTCCCTTAGTTCTGCCGCCGGTGGTGGTGGGCTACCTGTTATTGGTGGCGTTTGGCCGCCGTGGTTTTATTGGTGCCTGGCTGTATGACTGGTTTGGCATTACCTTCGCTTTTAGCTGGCGCGGTGCGGTGCTGGCGGCGGCGGTCATGTCATTCCCGCTGATGGTTCGCGCCATTCGCCTGGCGCTGGAAGGCGTTGATATCCGTCTTGAGCAGGCCGCAAGAACGTTGGGCGCAGGGCGCTGGCGTGTCTTCTGCACCATCACTTTGCCATTAACGTTGCCGGGTATCATTGCCGGTACCGTACTCGCTTTTGCCCGCTCGCTCGGGGAGTTCGGCGCAACGATCACCTTCGTCTCCAATATTCCCGGGGAAACACGGACGCTGCCTTCGGCTATGTATACTCTGATTCAGACTCCCGGTGGGGAAAGCGCCGCCGCGCGCTTGTGCCTGATTGCCATTGCGCTGGCGATGGCTTCGCTGCTGGTGGCTGAATGGCTGGCGCGGGTCAGCCGTAAACGTATGGGAGCAAGCTGATGCTGGAGCTTAATTTTATTCAAACGCTTGGCACGCATCGGCTGGAAATCAATGAGACGCTGCCGGGCCAGGGCATCACCGCCGTTTTTGGCGTCTCGGGCGCGGGAAAAACGTCATTAATCAATGCGATTAGCGGCCTGACCCGACCGGAGCAGGGGCGCATCGTCCTTAACAATCGTGTGCTGACCGACGCGGAAAAACAGCTTTATCTGCCGCCGGAAAAGCGCCGTGTCGGCTATGTCTTCCAGGATGCGCGCCTCTTTCCGCACTACCGGGTTCGCGGCAATTTAAAATACGGAATGGCAAAAGGCATGGCCAACCAGTTTGATAAGCTGGTGGCGCTGCTCGGCATCGAAGATTTGCTGGAACGTTTCCCCTGGAGCCTGTCCGGCGGTGAAAAACAGCGCGTTGCTATTGGCCGTGCGCTGTTAACCGCGCCCGAACTCCTGCTGCTGGATGAGCCTTTGGCTTCCCTGGATATTCCCCGTAAACGCGAGCTGCTGCCTTACCTCCAGCGGCTGGCACGTGAGATTAATATCCCCATGCTGTATGTCAGCCATTCGCTGGAGGAGATCCTGCATCTGGCGGACAAAGTGCTGGTGCTGGATGCGGGAAACGTGAAGGCGTTTGGGAATCTTGAAGAGGTTTGGGGCAGCAGCGTGATGCATCCCTGGCTGCCCAAAGAGCAGCAAAGCAGCGTGCTAAAAGTGACCGTTCTGGAGCATCATCCCCACTATGCCATGACGGCGCTGGCGCTTGGCGACCAGCACCTTTGGGTAAATAAAATTGATAAACCGGTGCAGACCCCTCTGCGTATTCGCATTCAGGCTTCAGACGTCTCGCTGGTGCTTCAGCCGCCGGTTAACAGCAGTATTCGTAACGTGCTGCGGGCTAAGGTTGCTCAGTGTTTTGACGACGAGGGGCAGGTAGAGGTGCAGCTTGAAGTGGGGGCCCGCACGCTTTGGGCGCGCATTAGCCCATGGGCCCGGGATGAACTGGCGATAAAACCCGGGCAGTGGCTGTACGCGCAGGTGAAAAGCGTGTCGATTACGGCCTGATTACAGCACGTACTTGTAGAGCGTTTCGGCGATACCGGTTTCGAGGTTGGTGCCGATGGTCATGTCGGCACGAGCTTTTATCGCCTCATCGGCATTGCCCATGGCTACGCCCATACCGGCGCTTTCCAGCATGCTCAGATCGTTATAGTTATCGCCAAATGCAATCACCTCATCCATTGACAGTCCCTGAGACGCCACCCACTGGGCCAGGCGTGCGCCTTTGCTGTTGCCGCGCTGGGCAACGTCAACCTGATCGTGCCATGACCATTCGCAGGAGAGGTTCAGCTCGCGCTCTACCTCGCGGGTAAACTGCCTGAGTTTAGGAATATCCGAATCCGTCAGGGCGAATTTCCAGATAGACTTCACCTCCTGAGCAGCTTCTTTCAGTGAGCGCACGCTGCGGAAAACCGGGCGCTGGGACTCCGGCAGTGATTGAGCCCAGTTTTGGGTGCGGGCGACGTGGGCTTTCACGTGCTCCGAGCTTTCCAGATAAAGCATCGCATCTTCAACGTACATCAGGCCATTAATCTGGTGCGCCGTCAGTAAATCCACCATTTGCGCCGCCTGATCCGGGCGAAGAGGATCGGAGGCTAAAACCTTTTGCGCCTGATAATCATACAAATAGGTGCCATTACAGCAAATTGCAGGTGTATCCAGGGCCAGTGCCTGATAAAAAGGGTGTATGGCGACATGATGGCGACCCGTGACGATAACCACTTTCGCTCCAGCTTCGCGAGCGTGCTGAAGAGCAGTTACAGATTCCGGCAGAATGGTTTTTTGCGGGGTCAGCAGGGTGCCATCGAGATCGAGAGCAATTACGCGATAACTCATTTAGGGTTCCAGTCATTATTCATAAGGTTTGTTCCGATGGTACACCGCTCACGCTGAAGCTCAAAATAGCCAGCAACCGCGAACCTGCCTTATGATGCTTACATACGACGTCAGGAGGAAAGTAAAGTCATGAAACAGACAGTCTATACCGCCAGCCCGGAAAGCCAGCAGATTCACGTCTGGACGCTGCACGCCAGCGGCGAAATGACCCTTGTACAGGTCGTCGACGCGCCGGGGCAGGTTCAGCCGATGGTCATCAGCCCGGATAAACGTTTTCTGTACGTTGGCGTGCGCCCCGAGTTTCGCGTCATCGCCTACCGTATTACGCCGGATGATGGCTCCCTGACGGAAGTCGGCGTAGCTCCGCTGCCGGGTAGCCCAACCCATATCTCTACCGACCGTAAAGGCCGCTTCCTGTTCAGCGCCTCCTACAATGCGGCAAACATTGCGGTAATAAGCCTGGAAAACGAAGGGCTGCCAGGCGAGACCGTTGACGTGGTCGAAGGGCTGGATGGCTGCCACTCGGCGAATATCTCCCCTGACAACCGCACGCTCTGGACACCGGCCCTGAAGCAGGATCGTATTTGCCTGTTCACGCTCTCCGACGATGGCAAGCTGGTGGCACAAACGCCTGCCGAGGTGACGACCGTTGAGGGCGCAGGCCCGCGGCATATGGTGTTTCACCCCAATCAGCAGTATGCGTACTGCGTTAACGAGCTGAACAGCACCGTTGATGTCTGGGAACTGCGCGACCCACACGGCAAAATCGAATGCGTGCAGACGCTGGACTTTATGCCGCCGGGCTTCTCCGGCACCCGCTGGGCTGCGGATATTCATATCACGCCGGATGGCCGCCACCTGTACGCCTGCGACCGTACCGCCAGTATCATCACCGTGTTCAGCGTTTCCGAAGACGGCAGCGTGCTGAACATTGAAGGTTACCAGCCGACGGAAGAGCAGCCTCGCGGCTTTAATATCGATCACAGCGGCAAATATCTGGTTGCCGTTGGGCAGAAATCCCACCATGCCGCCGTGTACAAAATTAACGGCGAGCAGGGGCTACTGGAAGAGAAAGGCCGCTATGCGGTGGGCCAGGGCCCAATGTGGGTGGTGATTCACGCGCACTGATTTTCAGGCATAAAAAAACCTCGCATCGCGAGGTTTTTTCTTAATAACCGAGAATTACTTCTCTTCGACGACCGGGCTACCTAAACCGCGGTTATTGAACTCCCACATACGGTTAAAGCCTGGGTCATTCAGGTCGCGTTTGATGCCGCCTTTATCGTCTTTGGCGCCAACGTTGCCCGCGAATGGACGCTTAGAGCCCAGCGCATCGCCCCACGGTTTAGCCGTGTTGAAGCCTTCGTTGATCACGCTGTCGCGGATCACTACCTGACCATTAGCAGCCTGGCCGTTTTCGCTCCCGGCTAAATCCCATGCACGACCGAGCTGGGCGTCACCTGCTGCGGTAAAGCGGCTGTTTGTGGCCAGGAAGCCGTAGTAGATGTTTGGCAGGGTGGCTGGCGCGAACACATAGCCTTCTTTAGTACGGCTGCTCACCAGGCGGAAATCGGTGTTATCGAACACCACGGCGCCACGGCCTGCCACCACATCCACATCCCCTTCGATATAGCTGTTGGTGACCAGCGTCCGAGTCTGACGGTTGGTCAGCATGCGGTTCTGAACGTCGCTGTTGGTTACGAAGAAGGTATTCTGACGCCCCAGCAGATGAACGTTGTTTAGCTGCACTTTGTCGCCATCGCTGCGTAGCGCCACGGCCTGGTGGTTACCGGCATCAACGCTGTCGCCCAGGGTGTTCTGGATAGTCAGGTTCTGGAGCTGCAGGCCATTGTTCTGTGACCAGACGGCGGCAGAACACATTACGCCTACGGTCGCGCTGCGGCGGCTCTGGCAGCTATCAAACATGTACCATGCTGGTTTCCCAGGCATATATTTGCCAGCGGGATTAACGGTACGGCGCCAGGTTGCCGGGTCGATTTCGGAATCCAGCGTCAGGCCAATTTTGACATCGTCTGCGTTACCTGAAGTCCCGTACAGCGTCACGCTACCGGAGGCGGCAGGAATATACACGGTACCTTCATAGACACCCGGCATAATGGCGATATAGAGGCGGGAGCTGCTGTGTTTGATAATCGCTGCATCAACGGCGGCCTGAATTGACGTGTGGGTCACCCCGGCTGTGCCCGCAGGGCCGACCACGAAGTCAGGTTGCTGAGGCGTACGAATCGGCGATGGCGTCCACGCAGCTTCATTAGGGTTCATTGCCGTGAAGTAGCGTGCAGCAACGAAATTCTGTGCTTCATCAGCCGCCAGGATCGGGCGGGACTGGGTTCCCGGCGCCACCTGAGTAGACGGTTTGTCCTGGGGTGGGGTTGAGCTACATGCACTCAGCGCCACGGCGAAGGCCAGGGCTGCAGCGCGGCGAGAAACCGATAATGTGTTCAAGGTTGCTCCTTGCTGTACGGTGAATAGAGGGTTATTTCAAAACCTGCTTTTTATACTAAGTTGAGCGAAACGGGAAGCCGATTGTGCAAATCGGCTTCAGAAAGAGAAAAGAGGGGATTTTCCGAGGGTGAAAAAGGGGGCTGTTACTCTTTTTCTACGCTGAACTGGCCGTTCTTCTTGCGAATAATATATTTTTGGTCACTGTCGCAGGAGACGGTGAGCGAGCCGCCAAAGGCTGCAGGGTAAACGCTGTTCACGGTATCGCACTGATAGCCTGCCTGCCGAATCAGCGACTGTGATTCCGCTTTCAGCTGCGGCGATCCCGTGTCGGCAAAGGCACTGCATGCCATCAGGCAGAAGCTGAGCGCAACGATTCTCTTCATTTTCTGTCTCTCTGTGATATCAAACCGGTGCAAAGATAATCGGCAGCGAGGCGGGAAGGGATTAATAACTTAATGCTCTTTATTTGTATAAATTAATTTCAGAAACATATTAACGGCGGGATAGAGCAGGCCGGCAGGTGAAGCCGGCCTGGTTTTAAGACAGGTATTAGCTGAAAAACTCAGGGTTTTTTACCGCCTGTGCAACGGCAGAAATCAGTTTATTCAGCTGTGCAGGAGTGATGACATAGGGTGGCATCAGGTAAATCAGACGGCCAAACGGACGGATCCAGACGCCCTGCTCGACAAAAAATCGCTGCAGGGCAGCCATATCGACAGGCCTTCTTGTTTCCACAACGCCAATTGCGCCCAGGACACGGACATCGGCAACGTGTTCGCTCGCAGCGAGCGGGAGCAGGCCTTCCTGAAGCTGGAGTTCAATAGCATCAACCTGCTGCTGCCAGTCCCCCTCTGCCAGTAGCGCCAGGCTTTCGCTGGCCACGGCACAGGCCAGCGGGTTGCCCATAAACGTTGGGCCATGCATAAAGCAACCGGCTTCACCGTCGCTGATGGTTTCCGCTACGTGCCGGGTGGCGAGCGTGGCTGAGAGCGTCATTGTTCCGCCGGTCAATGCCTTGCCCAGACACATAATATCCGGCGAAATATCCGCGTGGTCACAGGCAAACAGTTTGCCTGTGCGGCCAAAGCCCGTTGCGATTTCGTCGGCAATCAGCAGGATCCCTTCCCGATCGCACATGCGGCGGATGCGGCGCAGCCATTCAGGATGGTAAAAGCGCATTCCGCCCGCCCCCTGGACCACCGGCTCCAGAATGACCGCGGCAATCTCTTCGCGATGGGCGGCCATCAGACGCGCAAAAGGAACCATATCCATCTCGCTCCACTCCTCCCCAAAAGTACACTGCGGAGCGGGGGCAAACAGATGCTCGGGTAAATAGCCTTGCCAGAGGCTGTGCATAGAGTTGTCGGGGTCGCAGACGGACATCGCGCCAAAAGTGTCGCCGTGATAGCCGTTACGGAAGGTCAGAAAACGCTGACGCGGCTGGCCCTTTGCATGCCAGTACTGCAGCGCCATTTTCATGGCGACCTCAACGGCTACCGAACCGGAGTCCGCCAGAAATACGCATTCCAGCGGAGCGGGCGTCATCGCTACCAGCTTGCGGCACAGCTCAACGGCAGAGGGATGGGTGATGCCGCCAAACATAACGTGGGACATGCGGTCTATCTGGGCCTTCATCGCCTGATTAAGCCGTGGATGATTGTAGCCATGGATAGCCGCCCACCAGGACGACATGCCGTCGACGAGCATACGCCCGTCATCCAACTGCAGCTCGCAGCCCACCGCGGCAACAACGGGATAAACCGGGAGCGGCTTGCTCATCGAGGTGTACGGGTGCCAGATATGTTGCTGGTCGAACGCTAAATCAGCAGGGGTCATAGGGTGACTTGTAAACCATTTAAAAAACATTTAGGTTTACAAGTATAACGTCAATCGATTTTCTATAACACCCCTTTTGGAGAGGCCCCATGGCTCACCACGCACGCTGGACAATGTCGCAGGTCACCGCTTTATTTCAAAAACCGTTGTTGGAGCTGCTGTTTGAAGCCCAACAAATCCATCGTCAGCATTTCGACCCACGTCAGGTACAGGTCAGTACCTTGCTGTCGATCAAAACAGGCGCCTGCCCGGAAGACTGTAAATACTGCCCGCAGAGCGCCCGCTACAAAACCGGCCTGGAGGCCGAACGGCTGATGGAAGTTGAGCAGGTACTGGACTCCGCTCGTAAGGCCAAAAATGCAGGCTCAACCCGCTTCTGCATGGGGGCGGCCTGGAAAAACCCGCATGAACGCGATATGCCCTATCTGGAGCAGATGGTGCAGGGCGTTCGCGCTATGGGACTGGAAACCTGCATGACGCTCGGCACGCTGACTAATGAACAGGCGGAACGTCTGGCCTCGGCGGGGCTGGATTACTACAACCACAACCTCGATACCTCCCCGGAATTCTACGGCAATATCATCACCACCCGAACCTATCAGGAGCGTCTTGATACCCTCGATAAAGTCCGTGATGCGGGGATTAAAGTCTGCTCCGGCGGCATCGTCGGGCTGGGCGAAACCGTCACCGACCGCGCCGGTCTGCTGCTGCAGCTAGCCAATCTACCCACCCCGCCTGAAAGCGTGCCAATCAACATGCTGGTGAAGGTGAAAGGGACGCCTCTGGCGGATAACGAAGACGTGGATGCCTTTGATTTCATCCGTACCATTGCCGTGGCGAGAATCATGATGCCAGCCTCTTATGTGCGCCTGTCCGCCGGTCGCGAACAAATGAGCGAGCAGACGCAGGCGATGTGCTTTATGGCCGGAGCAAACTCCATCTTCTACGGCTGCAAGCTGCTCACCACGCCGAACCCGGAAGAGGACAAAGATTTGCAGCTGTTCCGCAAGCTGGGGCTTAACCCACAGCAAACCACCACCGAGCTGGGCGACAACGAGCAGCAGGAACAGCTGGCAGGTCAGCTGCTGAACGCCGATACCGACAGTTACTACAACGCGGCGGCGGTATGAGCTGGCAGCAGCGAATCTCTGAGGCTTTAAGCGAACGGCGGGCAAGCGCAAGCTTCCGCACCCGGCAGGCCAATATGCTTGGAAACGGGCGGATCTTCATGGCGAACAACCGTGAATATCTGAATTTTTCCAGCAACGACTACCTGGGGCTAAGCCAGCATCCGCGAATTGTGGAGGCCTGGCAAAAAGGTGCCGCAGAGTTTGGCGTTGGCAGCGGCGGCTCAGGGCACGTCACTGGCTATAGCCGTGCGCACCAGGCCTTTGAGGAGCAGCTGGCTGGCTGGCTGGGTTTTGAACGAGCGCTGCTGTTTATTTCCGGCTATGGCGCAAACCAGGCGGCGATCTCGGCGCTGGCGCAAAAAACGGACGCGCTTATCGCCGACAGGCTTTGTCATGCCTCAATGATCGAGGCGGCAATGCAAAGCCCGGCGCAGCTGCGCAGGTTTCATCATAACGATGTGGCGTCGCTTGCGGCGCAGCTTGATAAATCGCATGGCGGCGAACGACTGATCCTTACCGAAGGTATTTTCAGCATGGACGGTGACGGCGCGCCGCTGGCAGACATTGCACAGGCCTCACGGCAGTCTGGCAGCTGGCTGATGGTCGACGATGCCCACGGTATTGGCGTAATCGGCGACGAAGGCCGCGGCAGCTGTCATCAGCAAAATATCAGGCCAGAGATTCTGGTCGTTACCTTTGGTAAAGCTTTTGGCGGCAGCGGTGCCGCGGTGTTGTGCAGCGAGGAAACTGCAAATTATCTGCTGCAGTTTGCCCGTCATCTTATCTACAGCACGGCCATGCCTCCGGCGCAGGCCGTTTCGCTGCAGGCTGCGTTAAAAGTGGTTCAGCAGGGTAGCGAATACAGAGAACGGCTTGCTGAAAATATCCACCACTTTCGTCAGGGGGCCATGCAGCTCTCACTGAAACTTGCCGATTCGTTCAGTGCGATTCAGCCGCTGATTGTGGGAGAGAATCAGCTGTCGCTGGATCTCGCCGCTCGCCTGAGAGAGAAAGGATTCTGGCTAACGGCCATTCGTCCGCCAACCGTTCCCCCCGGCAGCGCACGCCTGCGCATTACTCTTACTGCCGCCCATACCTCAGACGATATTGCCGCACTGCTGGAGGCGCTCTATGACGCAGCTGGTTGATAAAGTAGCGGTTGCGGCAGCTTTTGGACGGGCAGCCGGAACCTACGAACGCTTTGCCAACCTGCAGCGAACCTGCGGGAATTACCTGCTGGAAGGGCTGGCGACTCGCGGTGCTAACAGCGTGCTGGACGCAGGCTGCGGCACGGGCTGGTATAGCCGATTATGGCGAGAGAGGGGAAGCGATGTTGTGGCGCTGGACATCTCCAGAGAGATGCTTGAGCAATGTCAGCAAACCGACTCGGCACACCGTTTCCTTGAGGGTGATATCGAGTCCATCCCGCTGGCGGATGAACAGGTCGACCTGGCGTGGAGTAATCTTGCCGTTCAGTGGTGCAGCGATCTGCGGCAGGGCTTATCCGAGCTGTATCGCGTGACAAAACCGGGGGGCTGCATTGCATTTACCACGCTTGCGGCAGGCTCGCTGCCCGAACTTCATCAAGCCTGGCGAGAGGTGGATAAACGGCCGCATGCCAACCAGTTTTTATCCGTCGCTGAGATAGAACAAGCCTGCAGCTCCTGGCGAGCCGCATTAACCTGCCGCACCGTTAGCCAGCAGTTCCCCGACGTTATGAGTGCGATGCGTTCTTTGAAGGGGGTGGGGGCTACACACCTGCATGAAGGCCGGAAAAATACCCTGATGACGCGCGGGCAGTTGGCCCGGCTTAGCGAAGCATGGCCAAAGCAAGAGGGGCTATTCTCCCTCAGCTGGCAGATAATTTTTGGAGTGATTGAACGTGATTAAAAAGTGGTTTGTGACCGGTACCGACACGGAGGTAGGCAAGACCGTGGCCAGCTGTGCGCTGCTGCAGGCGGCCAGCGCTGCCGGGTATCGTTCAGTGGGCTACAAGCCCGTGGCCTCAGGCAGCGAAATGACCGCAGAAGGGATTCGTAACAGCGACGCGCTGGCTCTGCAACGCAACGGCTCGGTGACGCTGCCGTATGAACAAATTAATCCGCTGGCTTTTATCGAGCCAACCTCACCGCACATTATAAGCGCTGAAGAGCAGCGCCCCATTACCTTTTCAGCAATGTCTGCGGGCCTGCAAAACCTTACCGGAAAAGCCGACTGGATTCAGGTCGAAGGCGCCGGGGGGTGGTTTACCCCGCTGTCTGAAACCACTACGTTTGCCGAATGGGTCATCAGCGAACAGCTGCCGGTCATACTGGTTGTAGGGGTAAAGCTGGGCTGTATCAACCACGCGATGCTTACAGCGCAGGCCGTGGCTGCTGCCGGGTTGCCGCTCGCGGGCTGGATCGCAAATGGCGTTCAGCCAGCAGGCAAAAGGCACGCAGAATACCTTGCCACGCTCAAGCAGCGGCTGCCGGCACCTCTGCTGGGGGAGATCCCCTGGCTTGAGGAAATCCGCGATGAAACTCCGATGGGTCACTATCTCGATCTCTCAGCTCTTGCGGTATAAGCCGCAGGACTGACGCAACAAAAGCCGCGCTCGCAGCGGCGTTTCGCGCTGTCTCCCGCTTTAGCATATTCCTCAAAAACAAATATTTTGCCCCACCGGTAACAAGGATAAAGTATTTCACAATTTAAGTTGTCATATGACAATCATTATGAGATGCTTTTTTAGCCGGAGGAGATATGGCAAGAAAACGGCACCCGCAAAAAGAGATAGAGGCGGCATTAAGCTACGCCGAATTTCAGGGATGGCGGATCAAAGAGGGCGGCTCTCACTGCTGGGGAAAGCTTTACTGCCCGTGGAACGATAAAGCCTGCCGCTGCGGGGAGTTTTGTATCAGCTGCATCTGGAGTACGCCGCGAAACGCAGAGAACCATGCCCGGCAAATTCGTAGGCTTGTGGATGGATGCGCAAATATAGCCTCCCGCAGCGCCCTGCACTAACAAGGAGAATGCATCATGGCGGAATACACCTTTACGCTTATTTTTAATCTGCCCCATGGCCAAAAGGATCCGGAACAGTGGGTTAGCATGCTGGGGGCAGGGGGCTGCGATGATGCCCTGATTGGTATCGGGGTCACGGGGCGCATCGCCCTTAACTTTACCCGGGAAGCCGGCTGTGCAGAAGAGGCGTTGCTGAGTGCGCTGAAGGATGTCTCTCGTCTTATTCCGGACGCTTCGCTGGTGGAAGCCGCACCTGACCTGGTCGGGCTGAGTGACGTCGCCGAACTGTTGGGGGTGTCACGGCAGTATATCCGAAAGATAATGGTCTCCCGCGAAGCGTTTCCGACGCCAATGCATGACGGGAAAACCGCGCTGTGGAACCTCGAAGCGGTGTTACAGTGGTTGAATAATACCGGCGTGAAGTCCATACCCGCGCCGCTGCTGGATATTGCAAAAGTCACTCGCCAGTGCAACCTTCGTCGGGCGTTGACCGCCCTTAATCCGGCATTCCAGGCGCGGCTGGAAAAGCTGTAGTGGAGCGAGTGCTCAAGGCTCGAGCCAGCCCGCCACCAGGCTATCATCCAGCTGAGAGACGTTTCCCTGAGCAACATTCCTGCCCTTGTGGAGCAGGCAAAACCTGTCTGCAACCCGGCGTATAAACGACAGCCGCTGCTCAACCAGCAGAATGGTAAGGCCTAAGTCACGGTTCAGGCGACGAATAAGATTGCCCATTTCAGCGATCAGGCGCTGGCCACCGCCGAGGGTGGGCTCATCCAGTATCAGCAGCTTAGGCTGTAAAACCAGCGCTCTGGCGAGTGCGAGCTGCTGCTGCATATCCGCGTGGAGTTCGCCGCTTTTCATCTGCCGCAGGCCGTACAGCTCAGGAAAAAGGTCATAGATAAGCGCAGGGATGGCGCGGGGAGCCTTAAAACCCGCCATCATTGCTATCTGCAGGTTTTCCTCGACGCTAAGCTGGGAAAAAATGCGTCTGTCCTGCGGAACGTAGCCGATGCCGAGGGCCGTGCGGCGCTCAACGGGCTTATTGACCAGCTCTTCCGGGGGCAATCCCGCCTGTTGCCAAAGCATGCTGCCGCTTTGCACGGGCAGGTAGCCGGTAATGCAGTTTACCAGAGTGGTTTTTCCCTGCCCGGGCGCGCCCATCACGCAGGTGCATTCGCCAGGCGTCAGCTCCAGGTCGAGATTCCACAATATATGATTGTCACCGTAGAACTGATTCACAGCGCGTAAGCTCAGCATGGTTCATCTCCTTGGTTGGGGGGAGGCTTTCCCTGTTGATATGCTGCAATTAGCTTGCCAGCTTGGTGATAACACCTGTAAACATCACGCTATCCAGGACAAAACTGAGTTTTGTCTCCGGTCGGCGGGGAGGGAGAGTACCGTCCGGCGCTTCGCTGCACCTGGCCGGTGCCGGCAGGGGCGAGTTTGGTGCAATAAAAGGCCTTTTAAGCTCAGGATATATCTCGATTTCGGGATCTTGCTCAAGGTGGCCGGGTATAGCGAAATCGCATGAATAAAAGCAAAAAAATTAGTGAAATTTTTTTTTCGCCCCCGACACAGAAAGTTTGGGGTTTTTTCTGAGTGGCTAGCCAAAAGGGCTGGCAGCAGTTATCCACTATTCCTGTGGATAACCTTGTGTATTAGAGTTAGAAAACTTAACGAAAGCGAGAGCGGGCGCGGCCTGCGGGCAAATTGACGCGAAACCGGTCTTTGTGAAATATCTATTTAAATTCAATGCTTTAAATAAAATCAACTGCTGCAATAAAAGTGTCAAACAAAGGGCCTGAGGCTCACTGACCTCCCTTGACAAATGTTAAAAGCCGAAAAAATTTGGGGATAACCGCTGGTGGCTGGAGATTTGACTGGCAAAGGGTGAAATTGTGGGCAAACAAAATGGCAAAATGCGGCCGTTAGCAGGCGTGCTAAAAAGAGGAACTGGTGTTTTATACAGTTTTCTACTGGCAAAAATCGCGTTGCCGGGTAAAATTACTCTCCGGCCCGCTCGTTTCTTCATCAGGTAGCCCGTTCATGAGTAAAGCGTTCAAACTGAATTCTGCATTTAAGCCTTCTGGCGACCAGCCTGAAGCCATTCTTCGCCTGAAAGATGGGCTTGAAAACGGACTGGCGCACCAGACGCTGCTGGGCGTGACGGGGTCCGGTAAAACCTTCACCGTGGCAAACGTGATTGCTGACCTCCAGCGTCCGACCATGGTACTGGCACCGAATAAAACGCTGGCGGCGCAGCTTTACGGGGAGATGAAAGAGTTTTTCCCGGATAACGCGGTGGAGTTTTTTGTCTCCTACTACGACTACTATCAGCCTGAAGCTTATGTTCCAAGCTCGGACACCTTTATCGAAAAGGACGCCTCGGTCAACGAACACATCGAGCAGATGCGCCTGTCGGCGACGAAAGCGCTGCTTGAACGCCGTGACGTTATCGTGGTGGCCTCGGTATCGGCTATCTACGGCCTGGGTGACCCGGATTTATACCTGAAGATGATGCTGCACCTGACGAAGGGCATGATCATTGACCAGCGTGCGATCCTGCGACGCTTGACCGAGCTGCAATACACGCGAAACGATCAGGCATTCCAGCGAGGGACTTTCCGCGTACGTGGTGAGGTGGTGGATATCTTCCCGGCAGAGTCCGACGACCTCGCGCTTCGCGTGGAGCTGTTCGACGAAGAGGTCGAAAGGCTGTCGTTGTTTGATCCGCTTACCGGACAGATCGATCAAACCATTCAGCGTTTCACCATCTACCCTAAGTCGCACTACGTCACGCCGCGTGAGCGTATTGTGCAGGCGATGGAAGACATCAAGGTGGAGCTGGCCGATCGTCGTAAATTCCTGCTGGCGAATAATAAACTGCTGGAAGAACAGCGCATTGCCCAGCGTACCCAGTTTGATCTCGAGATGATGAACGAATTGGGCTACTGCTCGGGGATTGAAAACTACTCACGCTATCTCTCCGGGCGTGGTCCCGGAGAGCCGCCGCCAACGCTCTTTGACTACCTTCCCGCTGATGGCCTGCTGGTGGTGGATGAGTCCCACGTCACCATTCCTCAAATTGGCGGCATGTATCGTGGTGACCGCGCGCGCAAAGAGACGCTGGTGGAGTATGGTTTCCGCCTGCCGTCAGCGCTGGACAACCGTCCGCTAAAATTTGAAGAATTCGAAGCGCTTGCCCCGCAGACTATCTACGTCTCCGCTACGCCCGGTAACTACGAACTTGAGAAATCCGGCGAGGATATTGTTGATCAGGTTGTTCGTCCTACCGGCCTGCTCGATCCGGTGATTGAAGTACGCCCGGTGGGAACTCAGGTGGACGATCTGCTCTCGGAAATCCGTAAGCGCGTGGCCATCAACGAACGCGTGCTGGTGACCACACTGACGAAGCGTATGGCGGAAGATCTGACCGAATACCTCGAGGAGCACGGCGAACGTGTTCGTTATCTCCATTCGGATATCGACACCGTAGAACGTATGGAGATTATCCGTGACTTGCGCCTCGGGGAGTTTGACGTGCTGGTAGGGATAAACCTGCTGCGCGAAGGGCTCGATATGCCTGAAGTGTCGCTGGTAGCGATTCTGGATGCAGACAAGGAAGGCTTCCTACGTTCCGAACGTTCGCTTATCCAGACAATTGGGCGTGCAGCGCGTAACGTCAACGGTAAAGCCATTCTCTATGGCGATAAAATTACGCCGTCGATGGCCAAAGCAATTGGCGAAACCGAGCGCCGTCGTGAGAAACAGCAGCGTTACAACGAAGAAAACGGTATTACCCCGCAGGGCCTTAATAAGCGTGTGGTGGACGTTCTGCAGCTTGGCGAGGGCATGGCGAAAACCAAAGGGCGGGTCAAAACTAAAGCGCGCAGCGTGATTGAAGACGATGAAATCGTGATGACGCCGAAAGCGCTGCAGCAGAAAATACACCAGCTTGAAGCGAAGATGCTCGAGCACGCGCAGAATCTGGAGTTTGAGGAGGCGGCGCAGATCCGCGACCAGCTCCACAAGCTGCGCGAACTGTTTATCGCCGCTTCATAATCTGCGAGATTTACCCGAGCCGCTGTACGGCTTCTTCTAACGCAGCCCGCAGCAGCTGGCGGTCATGGCGGTATCGAATATCACTGGCCTCCAGCGGCTGCTGAATCACCAGCCTGTCGTTGACTTCGCTGACGTCGACCTGGGGGCCAACCACCACGGCATCCACAACACGTTTACCTATATGTTGTTCCATCAGCTCAAGCTTTTGACGCAGTGAAAGACTTGCCGCTGCGGGGCTGAGCTCTTTACCCAGGTTTCCGATGTACACCATCGGGGCCGGCGTACGGCGCAGCGCCTGATCCATCTCCTGGAGCAGCAGGATGGGCATCAGGCTGGTATAAAAACTCCCGGGGCCAATCAGGATCAAATCGGCCTCAGCGATGGCCTCAAGGGCTTCTCGGGTAGCCGGCGCTTTGGGATAAACCGCCAGATCCTGCGGCGGGTTAAGCAGCTGGTCGATACTCACTTCGCCGTAAACGGTATTGCCCTCGTCGTCGGTCGCCATTAAATCGACCGGGTGTTCTGACATAGGGATCAGCTGCGCATCCACTTTAAGCAGGTTGCGAATTAAATTTATTGCTTCGAGAGGGCGCACGCTAAGGTGATCCAGCGCCTTTAACATCAGGTTTCCGAGGTTATGACCTGAAAGTTCGCCGTTACCGCTAAAACGGTACTCAAACATAGTTGATGCCACGCTCGGTTCGGTGATCAACTGATTCAGGCAGTTACGCATATCTCCCCAGGCAATACCGCCTTCCGAACGCCGAATACGCCCGGTTGAACCGCCGTTGTCGGTTGTGGTTACGATGCCGGTCAAACGTGAACCCAGGGAAGAGAGCGATGACATGACGCGACCGAGACCGTGGCCACCGCCCAGCGCGACTACCCGATCAAGATCTGCAAGCGTGCGATTACGCATAGAAAAGATAATCCTTAAGAGGCATACAGGCGCTTAAGGTAGCGTAAAAGCGCTAAAAAGACGATTCTTGCTCTGCGGATAATGATGCATATCAAGGTAAAAGTTATCTTTTTAAGTACTCTGTAGCGAAATTAAGCAATAATCTCGTTATGTATGGATTTATATAGCGAAAACTGATATGGCGCGGAGCAGCATGTCGCGCTACTATCCCAGTAACACACACTCAAGCCCTGGTGCCTAAGTCGTAAGATAAGGTGCCCTGGCCGCAGCCCGTGAGGTTGCCAGGGTGCAGGAAGAAATGACTGCATCTCCCGTATTTGGAAAGGTGTACTCAGTGTCCCAGCTTACCGATGCTTTTGCGCGTAAGTTCTATTACTTGCGCTTATCAATTACCGACGTCTGCAACTTTCGCTGCAGTTATTGCCTGCCTGATGGCTACAAACCCCACGGCGTGGCCAATAAAAGCTTCCTCAACGTCGATGAAATCCGCCGTGTCACCCGAGCTTTTGCGGCCCTGGGGACGGAAAAGGTACGCCTGACCGGCGGGGAACCCTCTCTGCGCCGCGACTTTACCGACATCATCGCCGCGGTGCGTGAAAACCCCTCTATTCGCCAGCTTGCCGTCACCACCAACGGCTATCGGCTGGCCAGAGATGTTGAAGCGTGGCGCGATGCAGGGCTGACAGCCCTCAACGTTAGCGTCGATAGCCTCGATGCCCGCCAGTTTCATGCCATCACCGGCCAGGATAAATTCCGTCAGGTCATGGAGGGGATTGATGCCGCTTTTAACGCCGGTTTTGAGCGCGTGAAGGTCAACACCGTGCTGATGCGTGATGTGAATCACAACCAGCTGGAGACCTTCCTCGCCTGGATCAAACCTCGTCCTATTCAGCTTCGTTTTATCGAGCTGATGGAGACCGGCGACGGCGGTACGCTGTTCCGCAAACACCATATCTCCGGCAAAATCATTCGCGACCAACTGCTTGAGCGCGGCTGGGTTCACCAGCTGCGTCAGCGGAGCGATGGCCCTGCACAGGTCTTCTGCCACCCCGACTACGAAGGGGAAATCGGGCTCATCATGCCGTACGAAAAAGATTTTTGCGCCAGCTGCAACCGGCTGCGCGTCTCTGCCGTCGGCAACCTGCATCTGTGCCTTTTTGGCGAACAGGGAATAGCGCTCCGCGATCTGCTGGCGGATGACGCTCAGCAAGGCGAGCTGGAGGGGCGAATCGCCTCCGCGCTGGCGCAGAAAAAGCAAACCCATTTCCTGCATGACGGTAACACCGGCATCACCCAAAATCTGTCGTATATCGGCGGCTGAAGCCTGCCCACAAGGAGAATATCGATGAGTCAGGTAAGCGCAGAGTTTATCCCGGCAAGTATTGCTATTTTGACGGTTTCCAGCCGTCGTGGTGAAGAAGATGACACCTCAGGGCACTATCTGCGTGAGGTTGCCACGGAAGCGGGGCACCTGGTGGTGGATAAAGCCATCGTCAAAGAAAACCGCTATGCCATCCGTGCGGCGGTGTCGCAGTGGATTGCCGATGAGCAGATTCAGGTTGTACTGATCAGCGGCGGCACCGGGTTTACGGACGGCGATCAGACGCCAGAGGCGCTGCTTCCGCTGTTTGACCGCGAGGTCGAAGGTTTTGGCGAGCTGTTTCGCATGCTCTCGTTTGAAGAAATTGGCACCTCTACGCTGCAGTCTCGCGCCGTGGCGGGCCTGGCCAACAAAACGTTGATTTTCGCCATGCCTGGCTCAACCAAAGCTTGCCGCACTGCCTGGGAAAATATTATTCAGCCTCAGCTGGATGCCCGTCAGCGCCCCTGCAATTTCCACCCACACCTTAAGAAATAAGCTATGTCGCAACTGACCCACATTAACGCCGCCGGAGAAGCGCATATGGTGGACGTATCCGCCAAAGCTGAAACGGTACGCGAAGCCCGGGCGGAAGCCTTTATTACCATGAAGCCGGAAACCCTGGCGATGATCGTTGACGGCAGCCACCATAAAGGTGATGTCTTCGCCACGGCGCGTATCGCGGGTATTCAGGCCGCGAAACGCACCTGGGAACTGATCCCGCTGTGCCATCCGCTGCTGCTGAGCAAAGTAGAAGTGCAGCTGGAGGCGCAGGGTGAACACAGCCGCGTTCGTATTGAGTCGCTGTGCCGCCTGACCGGTAAAACCGGCGTGGAGATGGAGGCCCTTACGGCGGCCTCTGTGGCGGCTCTGACCATCTATGACATGTGCAAAGCGGTACAAAAAGACATGGTTATTGGCCCGGTGCGCCTGCTGGAAAAAAGCGGCGGCAAATCCGGTGACTTCAGGGTGGAACGCGATGCTTAATGTTCTTTTTTTTGCTCAGGTACGTGAGCTGGTCGGCTGCGACAGCCTGGCGCTGGATGAAACCTACAGCGACGTAGAGCAATTGCGTGCGGCATTGGCGACCAGAGGCAGCCGCTGGGCGCTGGCTCTGGAGCCCGGCAAGCTGCTGGCGGCGGTTAACCAAACGCTGGTGAGCTTTGACCATCCGCTGGCGAAAGGTGACGAAGTTGCTTTCTTTCCACCGGTAACAGGGGGCTAAGTGGACAGCACGCGTATTGTTGTTGGCCGGGAGAACTTTAACGTCGGCGAAGAGTATCAGTGGCTTTCGCAGTGCGACGAAGACGGCGCGGTCGTGACCTTCACCGGCAAAGTACGGAATCACAACCTTGGCGATAGCGTTAGCGCTCTGACGCTCGAACACTACCCGGGGATGACCGAAAAAGCGCTGGCCGAAATCGTGGCTGATGCCAGAGGCCGCTGGCCGCTTCAGCGTGTCACCGTAATTCATCGTATTGGCGAACTGTGGCCCGGCGACGAAATTGTTTTTGTCGGGGTGACGGGCGCACACCGTAGCTCAGCTTTTGAAGCCGCTCAGTTCATCATGGATTATCTTAAAACCCGAGCCCCGTTCTGGAAGCGTGAGGCAACGGAAGAGGGCGAGCGCTGGGTCGAAGCGAGAGACAGTGATAAACAGGCGGCTAACCGCTGGTAGGCTACGTGGCCAGCGGGATGTGTTAATCTTAAAGCGGGTGAGCCAAACCGCTCGCGTCAGAAGCTAAATTCACAACACAGAGGAAGCATCATGGACCGATTCCCGCGTCCCAATGAGACTATCGTGCAGCGTGCCAATACGGGCCTTCAGACCTTCATGGCGCAAGTCTATGGCTGGATGACCTGCGGCCTGCTTTTAACCGCCTTTATTGCCTGGTATGCCGCAAATACCCCGGCGGTAATGGAGTTTGTCTTCTCGAGTAAAATCACCTTCTTTGGCCTGATTATCGTTCAACTGGGGCTGGTCTTTGTGCTCTCAGGCATGGTGCACAAGCTTAGCGCTGGCGTGGCAACGTCGCTGTTTATGCTTTACTCGGCGCTAACCGGGCTGACCATGGCGAGCATTTTCCTGGTGTACACCTATTCCTCTATTGCCAGCACCTTTGTAGTGGCTGGCGGGATGTTTGGCGCCATGAGCCTCTATGGTTACACCACAAAACGCGACCTGAGCGGCTTCGGCAATATGCTCTTTATGGCGCTGATCGGTATCGTTCTCGCCTCTTTGGTTAATTTCTGGCTGAAAAGCGATGCGCTCATGTGGGCAATCACCTACATCGGCGTGGTGGTGTTCGTCGGCTTAACCGCTTACGATACTCAGAAACTGAAAAACATCGGCGAGCAGATTGATACTCGCGACTCGCAGATGCTGCGTAAGTACTCCATTCTCGGTGCGTTGACGCTGTATCTGGACTTTATTAACCTGTTCCTGATGCTGCTGCGCATCTTCGGTAACCGCCGCTAACAGGTCCGCGTCCTCTCCTTCGGGAGGGGACGATTCCCCCGCAGTTTTGCTTTTCCTCCCAGCACTTTTGCCTGCCTGAACGGAAATATATTGCAATACCTGTCACAAAAAGGGGGCGTATTGAGGAAATTTCCGTACACTTGCGTACTCTGATTAACAGGAAGAAATATTCCAGGAGATAAAACATGAAGTGGCAACAACGTGTAAGAGTGAGAACCGGACTGGGTTGCTGGCAGATTATGCTGCATCTTGCTGTGGTCGCTGCCCTGCTCGTTGGCTGGAAAACCGCGACTCTTATCCCCGTGGGAGTAGGGCTGTGCCTGCTTTATGTTGTCACGGTAGTGATGATGTTTATCTTCCAGCGTTTTCATTCCGGCCTGCTGCGCGACATCGGCGACTTTCTCGAAGAGCTGACCACCACCTGGTATTTCGGCAACGCCATGATCGCCCTGTGGCTGCTGTCACGTGTGGTACAGAGCCACTTTCTTCTGGCGCTGGCCGGCCTGGCGATGCTTGCGGGGCCGGCTATTTACTCTCTGCTGGCGAAAGACAAATCAGGCAATCTTGCGCCTAAACATCCAGTACGCCGCTGATCCGGTTGTGGCCGCAATCACCAGCAGCGGCCACAGGCTCTGCCAGACAATCCCAAAGCTCGCATCCTTCAGGTAAATCTGCTTCGTGATATCGGTGAAATGGCGAATCGGGTTTATCCACGTTAGTTCCTGCAGCCAAACCGGTATGTTTTCAACCGGCGAGACATAGCCGGAGAGCAGAATCGCCGGCATCATAAAGACAAAAACGCCGATAAACGCCTGCTGCTGGGTTGAGCAGAGGGCGGAAATCAGCAGCCCAAACCCTACCAGCGAAAGTCCATAGATAATCATCGTGAAGTAAAACAGCAGCAGCGAACCGGAGAAGGGAATGTGGTAGCCCCAGATCCCCACCGCCAGCACGATGGTGGCCTGAACCAGCGCGACGATCTGCGCGGGAACGGCCTTGCCGATAAAGATTTGCCAGGTAGCCAGCGGTGAAACCAGCAGCTGGTCGAGCGTACCCTGCTCACGTTCACGGGCGACGGAGAGGGAGGTGACGATCATGACGCCAATGGTGGTTATCATGGCAATCAGCGACGGTACAACAAACCATTTGTAATCCAGGTTTGGGTTATACCAGTTGCGGATCGTCAGCTCGCTATTGTTTGGTTTTGGCATCCCTGTCATCAGCTCTTGCTGATAGTTATTGACGATTTGCTGGAGATAATTGGCCGCGATCTGCGCGCTGTTTGAGTTACGCCCGTCGAGCAGGATTTGCAGCTTCGCCGGCTGCTGGCTGGCGATATCGCGCGAGAAATTGGCCGGGAAGCGAATCAGCAGCAACGCTTTCTGGTTATCGATAGTCGGCCGGATCTCCTGCGGGCTTTTGAGCAGCAACACGTTGCTGAAGGCGCTGGCGCGGGCAAAGCGCTGGGTTAGCTCAATCGAGTGGTTACCGTTATCCTCGTTATAGATGGCGATGGTGGCGTTAGTCACCTCGAGCGTCGCGGCAAACGGAAACAGAACGACCTGCAGCAGCACCGGCAAAATCAGGATGGCGCGGGTCTGCGGTTCGCGCAGCAGCGACTGCAGTTCTTTGCGAATTAACGTCCATAAACGATAAAACATGCGTTCTCCCTTAATCGAGCCGGCGTTTGGTTTTCAGCGCCGTCAGGCCGATAAACATCACCGCCGAGGCAATTAAAAACAGCGTGTTGACGATAAGCACCGAAGTGATGTTCCCGGCCAGAAACAGGCTTTGCAGGGTACTGACGAAGTAGCGAGCCGGGATGACATAGGTCACCGCTCTGATAATCGCCGGCATGCTGTCTATCTGGAAAATAAAGCCTGACAGCATGATCGAGGGTAAAAACGCGGCGTTAAGCGCCACCTGAGCGGCGTTGAACTGGTTGCGGGTGATAGTCGAAATCAGCAGCCCCATGCCCAGCGTGCTGAGTAAAAACAGGCTGGTTATCAGGAACAACAAAATCAGTGAACCGCGCCACGGCACGGCGAGGATAAATACCGTCACCAGCATACAGAGCAGCATCGCCAGCATCCCCAGCACGTAGTAAGGCACCAGCTTGCAGAGCAGCAGTTCGGTGCGCGTCACCTGGGTTGAGAGCAGAGCTTCCATGGTGCCGCGCTCCCATTCACGAGCGACGACCAGTGAGGTCAGTATGGCGCCAATGACCGT
The DNA here is from genome assembly GCF_900635955.1 of Cedecea lapagei. Taxonomy (GTDB): domain Bacteria; phylum Pseudomonadota; class Gammaproteobacteria; order Enterobacterales; family Enterobacteriaceae; genus Cedecea; species Cedecea lapagei. Next base: position 3,230,725 of record NZ_LR134201.1, on the reverse strand, counting down.
CATAATGATGGTCACCGCGCCGGGGATAATAAAGTGCTGGCTGATGGCGGCGGGGTTAAACCAGTAGCGCAGCTGCACGTCAATCAGCGGCTCAAAATGTTCGCCGCGATCCTCCGCTCGCTGCTGCTGCCAGAGCTGCCAGATCCCCTGCATATAGCCCTGCACAAAGTTCGCCGTATTTGGCTCGCTGCCGTCGGTTATCACCTGGATCGGTGCCGTGGCGCCGGGGCGCGCCATGTTCTGCGCAAAGTCGGTGGGGATGGTCACCAGACCGCGAATTTTCCCGGCCTGCATCAGCTCTACAAGCTGCGCGCGGTTATCGCTTATCGTGGGCTGAATAAAGGGCGAGGCGCTGATGGCGTGGGTGAAATCCAGCGCCTCTTCACTCTGCTGCTCAATCAGGACGCCGACGTGGAGGCGGCTGGAGTCCAGGTTGATGCCGTAGCCGAAGATAAACAGCAGCAGCAGAGGGATAACCACGGCGATTAACCAGCTGCTGGGGTCACGTACAATTTGCCGCGTTTCTTTAACGCACAGGGCGCGGACCCGTCGCCACGAGACTCTCTGGCTATGGTCGTTCATCGCTATGTTCCTTATCCCATTCGTGAATAAGCCCGATAAACGCCTGCTCCATAGTCGGATCTGGCGTCTCGTCATCCGCGATCTGCTGCTTCAGATCGTCAGGCGTGCCGCTGGCGATCAGCTTGCCCCGGTAGACCAGTCCTATGCGGTCGCAGTATTCGGCCTCATCCATAAAGTGAGTGGTCACCATCACCGTAACGCCTTTCTCAACCATGCTGTTGATATGCAGCCAGAATTCGCGCCGGGTAATCGGGTCAACGCCTGAGGTCGGCTCATCGAGAAACAGAATGTCCGGCTCATGCATCAGCGAACAGGCGAGCGCCAGGCGCTGCTTAAAGCCCAGCGGCAGCGAGTCCGTGGTGCTATTGGCGATCGGCTGCAGCGCAAATGCCTCGCTCATGCGGGTTATTTTCTCCTGCTGTGCGCGCCCGCGCAGGCCATAAACCCCGGAGAAGAAACGCAGGTTTTGCGCTACCGTCAGGTTGCCGTAGAGTGAGAATTTCTGCGCCATGTAGCCAAGATGCTGGCGCGCCTTGCCTGAGCTGGTTTTCAGGTCCATATCCAGCACCAGCGCCTTCCCTGAAGTGGGGACTAACAAACCGCACATCATCTTGAAGGTGGTCGACTTCCCCGCGCCGTTCGGACCAAGCAGCCCGAAGATCTCGCCGCGCTTGACGGCAAAGTTCACGTGGTCGGTTGCCGCAAAATCACCGAATTTTTTCGTCAGCTCTTCCGCCTGGATAACCGTCTCGCCGGATTCGCCGTCTACGGTGTGAAGAATATCGCCGAGGGGAGATTCGTTAGCGGCGGCACCGCCCAGCAAGTCAATGAAGGCGTCTTCAAAGCGCGGGTCTGTCTCTTTGAGGCTGGACTCAGGGATATTCAGCGCGTTTGCCAGCTCGCTCACTTTCGCCTCTTTAGCCAGGATCAGCCGTACCGAGCGCCCCTGAATAACGCCGTCGCTGACCTGCGGTAGCTTCAGCGCCCGCTGCAGAAGCTGGCGATTGTTCTCCCGCTCATGGCTGATCAGCAGCGAACGTCCGGCCATCTTCTGCGTTAGCGCTTTAGGCGCACCGTGGTAAAGCAGTTCCCCCTCGTTCATCAGCAATATTTCCCGGCACTGCTCGGCTTCATCCAGGTATGACGTGCTCCACAGAATCAGCATCCCTTCGCCCGCCAGCTCGTGCACCATCTGCCACAGCTCACGCCTCGAGATAGGGTCAACGCCCACGCCCGGTTCGTCCAGCAGCAGCACTTTCGGCTGTCCGACGAGGGTGCAGGCGAGGCCAAGTTTTTGTTTCATTCCGCCGGAGAGTTTGCCCGCCAGGCGTCCGGTAAACGGCCCCAGAGAGGTAAACTCCAGCAGCCGGGCAAAGGTGCTTTTACGCTCTTCACCGGTTACGCCGCGCAGATCGGCGTAGAGGGTGAGGTTTTCCATCACCGTTAAATCTTCGTACAGGCCAAACTTCTGCGGCATATAGCCCAGTTCTGCGTGCAGGGCGCGATCGTCCTTAATAGGGTCGAGGCCGATAACCGATGCCGTACCTTCGCTGGGCTGCAGCAGCCCGGCCAGCATCCTCATTAGCGTGGTTTTCCCCGCGCCGTCGGGGCCAACCAGCCCGGTCACCGCCCCGGCATGAATGTCACACGCCAGGCTGGCGACCGCCGGCTTTTCCAGCCCGGGGAAGCGTTTTACCAACCCTTGCAGGCGAATGACCGCATCACGGCTGCTCATGCTGCGTTCCGCCGTTGAATGTCACCGTGACCGGCATCCCCTGACGCAGCGCATCATCTGCATCGGTGACAATAATGCGTAAGCGGTAGACTAAATCCGTGCGCAGGTCCGGCGTTTCAACGGTTTTGGGGGTGAACTCAGCGGTAGGTGAAACAAAACCTACCTTGCCGTGGTAGGGCTTATCCGGGCGGCCATCGGTATAAATCAGCAGTTCGCTGCCGGGTTTTGCCTGGCCAAGATTGGTTTCGTCGATATAGGCGCGGACCCACACCGGGTGGGTAAGTGAGAGCGTAAGCACCGTGCTGCCTGCGTTCAGCATACTGCCGGGTTCAACCGCTCGGGTTAACAGCGTGCCGTCAGAAGGGGCAAGCAGGGTGGTATCCTGCAGGTCGAGCTGAGACTGCGCCAGCTGCGCTTTTGCCTGCTGCAGGCTGGCCTGAGCCTGAGCAATTTCCTGCGGGCGATTGCCGCTGCGGTACTGGCTCAGCTTGTCCTGCGCCGCTTTCAGCGTGGCTTTTGCCTGGTCGCTTGAGGAGCGGGCGTTGGCTAAATCATTTGCCGAGATGGTTTTGGTTGCCCATAGCCCCTGCTGGCGCTGGTAAAAGTTTTGCGCATAATCATAAGCGGCCTGGGCCTGATTGACCTGGGCGGCAGCCTGAGCTATCTCTTCGTCGCGGTAGCCCGCAATAATTAAATCGTATTTCGCCTGGGCTGCCGCCACGTTTGCCTCTGCCTGACGCAGGGCGTTTTCATAAGGCGCTTTGTCAATCAGCCCCAGCGGTTCGCCGGCTTTGATAGCATCGCCCTCGTCAACCTCAAGCGCCGCGAGTCGACCTCCCACCCGGAAGCTGAGGTTAACGGTGCGGATATCCACGTTGCCGTACAGCGTTAGCTCGCTGTTCTGCGTGCTTTGGTACCATTTCCAGCCACCAACCGCCGCCGCCGCGAGCGCTAAAATGACAATGACGGCAATCACCGGCTTCTTATTCTTCATCACTAGCGTCTCCTCTGTCTGCGGATAATCCCTGCAGGATGAAATCAACGTGGCTCATTACCACGCGGCTTATTTGCTGCACCTTGGCCTGGTCAAACTGCGGCCAACCGGTGCGCAGCAGGATAGTTTCTCGCCCAAGCCGAAAGGCCAGCACCTGGCCGAGCAGCGTGTGGGTGTGCAAAATTGTGTCGGTATCTAAGGGATCCCGCCCGCTGTAGTGCCCAACCAGCGTGGTCAGCAGAGCGTGCATAGGCTCGATAACCTGCTGGTGAATAAGCTGATACGCGGCGGTGGGAGAGAGCTGTTCGCGGGAGATAAATTTACTCAGGTTGAGCGTATCGTCAGCGGTCAGCAGGGTAATCATCTGCCCCAGCGCGGTGTGAATAAGATGGCGTATCTTCTCTTTGTCCGGTTCGGCCTGGCTCAGCAGGGCCTCTGCGGCGGCGACATGCTCGTGAAAATTACCGCTGATGAAGTCGGCAATCCATTGAGCCGAAGCCATATACAGCGCCTCTTTCGAGCCAAAATAGTAGGTGATGGCGGCGATGTTTTGTCCGGCCTGAGCGGCGATGTCGCGCGTGGTGGCATGCATTCCATACTCGGCGAACTGCGCGATGGCGGCGGCGATTAGCGCATTTTTAGCCTGCTCACCGCGGCTGGTGGCGGGCGTCGGTGAAGGTGCCATACCGACCTCTTAAAAAGTTAATCAATCGATTGATTAAGCGTAAGCAAAGTTATCAGGCCTGTCCAGCTCGAGGCTTTATCCTGCTAAGGGGAGGGGAGAGAGAATTTATGCGTAAGATCACAAAAACTGCTACACTGCACGCGAACGGCGCCGTGGTTTGCGCCTCCTCTCTTCGCCAGCATAGCGCTGGCGCGTGATGTTCCCCCTGGAAACTACACCGCACAATGCGGTCAGGGCGGTTCTGGAGTTCCTATGTCTTTTGATTCTCTCGGCCTGAATGCCGATATTTTGCGTGCGGTGGAAGAGCAGGGCTATCGTGAGCCTACCCCAATCCAGCGTCAGGCAATTCCGGTAGTATTAGCAGGCCGCGACCTGATGGCCAGTGCCCAAACCGGTACCGGCAAGACCGCAGGGTTTACCCTGCCGCTGTTACAGCGTCTGACCGACAGCGCGCCTCACCTGAAGGGCCGTCGCCCGGTGCGTGCGCTGATCCTCACCCCGACCCGCGAACTGGCGGCGCAGATTGGTGAGAACGTCCGCGACTACAGCAAATATTTGAATATCCGCTCGCTGGTTGTTTTTGGCGGCGTGAGCATTAACCCGCAGATGATGAAGCTGCGCGGCGGCGTAGATGTGCTGGTGGCAACGCCGGGACGTCTGCTGGATCTTGAGCACCAGAACGCCGTGAAACTCGACCAGATCGAGATCCTGGTCCTGGATGAAGCCGACCGCATGCTGGATATGGGCTTTATCCACGATATCCGCCGCGTGCTGGCCAAGCTGCCTGCGCGTCGTCAGAACCTGCTGTTCTCGGCAACCTTCTCCGACGACATTAAAGGGCTGGCTGAAAAGCTGCTGCATAACCCGGAAGAGGTGGAAGTGGCTCGCCGCAACACGGCTTCTGAGCAGGTCACGCAGCACGTTCACTTTGTGGACAAAAAACGCAAGCGGGAACTGCTGTCGCAGATGATTGGCGAAGGCAACTGGCAGCAGGTGCTGGTGTTTACCCGCACCAAGCACGGCGCTAACCACCTTGCTGAGCAGCTGCAAAAAGACGGAATTACCGCGGCGGCGATCCACGGTAATAAAAGTCAGGGCGCCCGTACCCGTGCGCTGGCCGACTTTAAAAGCGGCGGCATTCGTGTGCTGGTGGCGACCGATATCGCGGCCCGTGGTCTGGATATCGAAGAGCTGCCTCACGTCGTTAACTACGAGCTGCCTAACGTACCGGAAGACTATGTTCACCGTATTGGTCGTACCGGCCGTGCGGCGGCAACCGGTGAAGCGCTCTCTTTGGTTTGCGTCGATGAGCATAAGCTGCTGCGTGATATCGAGCGTCTGCTGAAGCGTGAGATCCCACGTATGGCGCTTGAGGGATATGATGTTGATCCTTCTATTCCTGCCGAGCCTATCGTAAATGGTCGCCAGCAGCGCGGCGGCGGCGGTCGTGGTGGCCAAAGCCAGGGCCAGGGTCAGCGTCGCGGCGGCAACGGTGGTAACGCCAGCGCTTCCGGCGATCGCAACAACGGCCCACGCCGCGGCGGTAAACCGCAGGGCGAAGGTGCAGCGAAGCCGGCAGGTGATAATGCCCGTCGTCGTCGTCCACCTCGCAAACCGGCGGCTGCGCAGTAAGTTTTTTATACCCTCGCACTAACCCTCTCCCTACAAGGGAGAGGGGATTAAAGACGCCCTGTGTTCCCCTTCGGGACGAGGAGCTTTGTTTTCCCTCTCTCCCTTTGTGGTGAAGGGTGGGGTGAGGGGACAACAACACCAATATTATCGGATGCGTCATGCGTGTTCTTCTTGCCCCGATGGAAGGCGTTCTTGATTCCTTAGTTCGTGAGCTTCTAACCGAAGTTAATGACTACGATCTTTGCATCACCGAATTTCTTCGCGTGGTCGATCAGCTTCTGCCGGTGAAATCCTTTCTAAAACTTTGCCCCGAACTGAACCATGCCAGCCGTACTCCGTCCGGCACTCTGGTGCGTGTCCAGCTTCTTGGGCAGTATCCTCAGTGGCTGGCCGAGAACGCGGCTCGCGCGGTTGAACTGGGCTCCTGGGGCGTTGACCTCAACTGCGGCTGTCCGTCAAAACTGGTCAACGGCAGCGGCGGCGGCGCAACATTGCTGAAAGATCCCGAACTCATTTATCGTGGGGCGAAAGCCATGCGTGAGGCCGTTCCCGCGCATTTACCGGTCACGGTGAAAATTCGCCTCGGCTGGGACAGCGGCGCGCGGCAGTTTGAAATTGCCGATGCGGTCGAACAGGCGGGCGCGACGGAGCTGGTGGTTCACGGGCGTACTAAAGAAGATGGCTATAAAGCCGAACTTATCAACTGGGGCGCAATCGGCGAAATCCGCCAGCGGCTGTCGATTCCGGTCATTGCAAACGGTGAAATCTGGGACTGGCAAAGCGCTCAGGATTGCCTGGCGACCACGGGATGCGATTCGGTGATGATTGGACGTGGGGCGCTGAACGTGCCCAACCTGAGCCGGGTTATCAAATACAACGAAGCCCGTATGCCGTGGGCCGATGTTGTTACGCTGTTGCAAAAATACAGCCGCCTGGAAAAGCAGGGCGATACCGGGATGTACCACGTGGCACGTATTAAGCAGTGGCTCGGCTATTTACGCAAAGAATATGTTGAGGCAACGGAGTTGTTTACGGTTATCCGTACTTTAAAAACCTCCGGGGAAATCGCCTGCGTCATTGGTGCATTGAAATAATCTATTATGCGGAATCCGTTAACGTTTCCTTTAATTAACGGATGACGCTTTTCTCTGTTAACTAATTTCTTTTCTTTCATCCGATTCGCAATCAGGTTCACAGTTTTGCATATTCAATTTATTTAGTGCTGGCGATGACCAAAGTGTAATGCCAGAATGGCAGCCTAAATTAAGGATTGTTACTGTTTGACAGGCAAAACCTAAGTTTCTCTCTCCGATTAACGGGGAAGGAACTTAGGTTTTTTTTTGCTTCTTTTTTTGTTTAAAACAAGGGAAGTTTACCATGTACTCACACACAAAAATAACAGGCAGCCTGATGCTGCTGCTTAGCTGGGGCGCGATTCCTGAAGCGCTGGCCGATTATTCTGACTATGACGGCGGTCTTTTTACCGGCAGCCATCTCGATTCAACGCTTAAAAATGTCTGGATGCTGAATACCACCGACTCGATGTCGGATCAGGGTATCGGCAATCAGAGTGCCTGGGCCCAGGGGCTGCATCTGGACTGGCAAAGCGGCTGGCTTGGGGATCGCGTTGGCGTCGATGCTTCGTGGTATGGCGTGGCAAAACTGTACGCCAACGATGCCTTCTACGGCAGGGATCTGCTGCGCGATAAAAACGGCAAAGCGCAGGGCTTCCACAAGCTCGGGCAGCTTTACGCTAAAGCGCGCTGGGGTGATGCTCAGCGGCACCTCTCGCTCTGGGCGGGCTGGCGTCAGCTCTATAAATTTGCCGCGCTCAACGTGACCCGTAGCCGCGCCGCGCCCAGCACCTGGGAAGGCGTTAGCTCTGAGCTGAAGTGGGATAGCATGGGGATAAAAGCGGCGGTCGTAAACCGTTTTTCTGAGCGAGATGAGCCGGAGAAGCGCCGCTTCAGGACGCTGAAAAGCAACAAGCAGATTGACTATATCGCCACCGGAGAAATGAGCTGGACGCCCGTGAAGGGCAGCAAAATTAGCTATATTGCCGCCGAAAGCGCCAGCTATCTGCTGCGTCACGGCGTTGAAGCCAGCGCCATGATGCCGCTGGGTGAAGAGCTTAATCTGCTGGCAAAAAGCACCTACTACTACGCCCGGGGACTCAGCGAATGGGAAGGCGCCCGGGGGTTTAGCCGCACCGCTCAGCACCTGTTTGCCCTTGTGGGCTATCAGTACGGGCGTTCTGAGTCCGGGGTCGGCTGGTCGCATACCCGGGCCAGCCTGGATAATGGCTTAGGCCACTTCTACTGGCATTTTGGTAAAAATACCCGCGGGGCCTTTAATAGTAAGGCAGACGGCGAGGGTAACGATTATATCAATGATGGCGAGCAGATGGTTTATTTGTACAGCCAGTATCAACTCTTACCTGAATTATTAATTGGCCTGTACGGTAATTATGGTTTTGGCATGAAATATAAAAATGTTGCACTGAAAGAGTGGGAGTGCGGTGGCTATTTCCTCTGGAACAGTCCGCAAATAAAAGGGCTGGATGTATTTGCCGGGTTTGGCCCAAGCTATAGCTGGAAATTAACTTCATCGAAAATGCCTGCTTTGGATGAAAATAACAGCAGTTTCCGCCGCGCTAAAGGCGTGGGCGGCACCGTTCGTGTTGAATATCGTTTTAATTTATTCTGATTACGTAATAAAGAAGGAGTGAAAATGAAAAAGAAAATCATCGCCGGGCTGATGTTGACAGCCATTGCCGGCTCCACCTTTGCCGCCGAGCGTCCGATGCGTATTTTGCTGGTGAATGACGATGGCTGTCAGTCTGTGGGCACCACGTCGCTTCAGGATAAACTGACGGCAAAAGGCTATGAGGTCTGGTTGGTTGCGCCTTCAACGAACCAAAGCGGTATTGGCTCAGCCATTACCTTTAAGCCAAATAAAATTTTTGACGTCAAAAAGAGTGCAGACAAGCGCTACTGCTTCCCTGGCACGCCGGCAGACGCCCTTGATTTTGGCGTCCTCGGCGTGATGAAAGAGACGCCGCCGGATCTGGTTATCTCGGGCGTGAACGATGGCCCGAACACCGGCGTCGCGCAGCTTAACTCGGGCACCATCGGCGCGGCAGCCCGTGCGGTACGCTATGGTTATCCGTCCATCGCCGCCAGCATTGGCTACATTCTTAGCGAAAAAGAGATGAAGGCCGGATGGCCAAGCACCCACAAGTACTGGCCTGACTCCGTCGACTATGTCGCAGGTCTGGTAGACGCGCTGGCAAAAAACTGGCATCCGGGTCAGGCGGTACTGCCTGCGGGCTCCGGGTTAAGCATTAACTATCCGGCGCTGGAGAAAAAGGCCATAAAGGGGGTGAAATTCGTCGAAAACGAACGTAATCCGGTACCACAGCACTACTACAAGCTGTTGCCTGACGGTAAAACTCAGCAAATCCTCAGCGAAAAAGTGCTGACGCCGGTGGATACCGATACCGACACCGGCTGGCTGAACCGCGGGTACATCACCTGGACTCTGTTTGACGGGGAGTGGAATGCCCCGCAGTTTGAAGAACAGTACCGCAAACTGTTCGCGGCGGAAGTCGGCGGCTAATAGCGAAGCTGTGCCGAGATCGCTATCACGCTTTTCACCCTGAGGCGTTGAGCGATATATCCTCCGTGATAGAGTGCATAGGTTGGATTGTTACTGCGCTTCGCAGGCAAAACCTGATTATCTGGCCCTGCCAGAGGTCAGGTTTTTTTGTTTCTGGGGTCACCATGGAAATCGCCAAAATACTGAACAATAACGTAGTGGTTATCCTCGACGAACATCGGCGCGAGCAGGTGGTGATGGGAAAGGGGCTGGGCTTTCAGAAACAGCCGGGAGACAGCCTTGACCGCGGCAAAATAGAAAAGGTCTTTGCTCTGCAAAGCGACGAGCTGGTGGCGAGGTTAAGCGAGCTGCTCAATCAGATCCCGCTGGAGGTGATGACCGCCAGCGATCGCATTATTCAGCTGGCTCGCGAACGGCTGGGCAAGCTGCAGGAAAGCCTCTACATTTCGCTGACGGACCACTGCCACTTTGCGATGGAGCGTCAGAAAAAAGGGATGGCCATCCGCAACGTGCTGCTGTGGGAAATCAAGCGCCTGTATCCAAAAGAGTTTGCGCTGGGGCGGGAGGCTCTGGGCATTATCCATCAGCGGCTTGGCGTGCAGCTTGCCGAAGATGAAGCGGGATTTATTGCGCTGCACCTGGTTACCGCCCAGCTGGAAGGTGAGATGCCGGAGGTGATGGACGTCACCCGCGTGATGCAGGAAATCCTGCATATCGTGAAGTACCAGCTGCAGATTGAATACCAGGAAGAGAGCCTCAGCTACCAGCGCTTTGTGACCCACTTGAAATTCTTTGCCCAGAGGTTGTTAAACCGTTCGACGGTAGAGGACGATGATCAAACCCTGTATGCGGCAGTGAAGGATAACTACCCGCTGGCATGGCGCTGTGCGGAGAAACTTCGGCGGCATCTGGCAAAAAGCCATCAGCGCGAGCTGAGTAATGAAGAGATCATGTTTCTCGCGATTCACATTGAGCGAGTGCGTAAAGAGAGCCGCAAGGCTTAACACAACAAGACGGATTGTGACTGCTTCGGCAGGCAAAACCTGAGCGTTAGCTCCCCTTGTGGGCGGCTGGCTCAGGTTTTTTTTTAACCTTAACTCAGCACACTACGCCTGCGGGCGTGACGTAGAAGGAAAGCGGTTATGGACTATCAAGCGCTGGCGCAGGAGATCCTCAAGCATGTCGGCGGAAAGCAAAACATCGTTAGCCTGGTACACTGCGCTACCCGGCTGCGCTTTAAGCTAAAAGACAACTCGCGGGCCGATCCCGAGCTGAAAAACAACCCGGATGTTATCACGGTGGTGGAGAGCGGCGGGCAATTTCAGGTGGTGATTGGCAATCATGTACACGATGTTTATACCGCCGTCTGCTCGGCCGCCGGCATTAATGAGGATACGACGCCGCAGGAAGAGAAGGGCGGAGGAAATAATCTTCTTAACAGGCTGATCGATATCGTCTCGGCAATATTTACCCCCTTCCTCGGCGTGATGGCCGCCTCCGGTATTCTTAAAGGGCTGCTGGCGCTAAGCGTAGTCTGCGGCTGGCTGGATACCGCTTCCGCCACCTGGAAAATCTGGTTTGCGGCCAGCGATTCGCTGTTTTACTTCTTCCCGCTGGTTCTGGGCTACACCGCCGGAAAAAAATTTGGCGGCAGCCCATTTTTGACTATGGCTATCGGCGGAGCCTTAACGCACCCGCTCATTACCCAGGCCCTTGACGCTGCGGCCCAGCCTGAACGCTTCCTGGGCATTCCGGTGACCTTTATCAACTACAGCTCCTCGGTTATCCCCATAATCTTCGCCGCCTGGATCTGCTGCTGGCTGGAAAAGCGCTGCAACCGCGTATTCCCTTCCGCAATGAAGAACTTCTTTACGCCGCTAGTTTGCCTGGCCGTAGTCGTCCCACTAACGTTCCTGATTATCGGCCCGGCGGCAACCTGGCTTAGCCAGATGCTCGCGCACGGCTATCAGGCCATTTACGCCTTTGCGCCGTGGCTTGCGGGAACGGTGATGGGCGCTATCTGGCAAATCTGCGTGATTTTCGGCCTGCACTGGGGGCTGGTGCCCATCATGATCAACAACCTCAGCGTGCTGGGCCACGACACGCTAATGCCGCTGCTGCTGCCGGCGGTGACGGGCCAGGTAGGCGCTGCGCTTGGCGTATTCCTCGCCACTCGTGATGCCAAACTGAAAGTCCTTGCGGGCTCCGCCGCCACCGCGGGGATCTTCGGGATTACCGAGCCAGCGGTTTATGGCGTAACGCTGCCTTATCGCCGACCCTTTATTTTTGGCTGCGTCGCCGGCGCTATCGGCGGGGCGATCGTTGGCTACAGCCAGAGCAATCTCTACTCCTTCGGCCTGGCGAGCATTTTCAGCCTGGCGCAGATGCTTCCCCCAGGAGGAATGGACAGCTCGGTATGGGGGGCGATTAGCGGGACGATGCTGTCGCTGGTTCTGGCCTGTGCGCTGACCTGGGCCTTTGGCCTGCCGCGCAGCCTGCAGCCTGCCGCTTCCCCCACCGCCATTGCCGGAGACGATGATATTCTGGCGCCGATGAGCGGCACGGTGCTGGCGATGGATCAGGTGCCGGACGCCACGTTTTCTGGTGGATTGCTGGGGCAGGGCGCAGCCATTATCCCGCTCGCCAACGAAGTCCGGGCGCCGTTTTACGGTGAGGTCGCCTCGTTGTTCCAGACTCGCCACGCCATCGGCCTGCTCAGCAACAGCGGCATCGAAGTCTTAATTCACATTGGTATCGATACGGTGAAGCTGGAGGGGCAGCACTTCACCGCACACGTTCAGCCGGGGGACAAAATTAAACCCGGCGATCTGCTGATAGAGTTCGACCGCGAGGCGATCCTTGCCGCCGGGTACGATCTCGCCACGCCGGTTATCGTCAGCAACAGCGACGACTATCGAGGCGTTAAGCGTGTGACAAAGCAATCAACCATCAATTCAGGTATGCCGTTCCTGACGGTAGAACGCTAAGCAAAGGAGAGTGACATGACTGCATTTCCAAAGGCATTTCTGTGGGGTGGCGCGATCGCCGCGAACCAGGTTGAGGGCGCGTGGCAGGAGGGCGGGAAGGGGATCTCTACCTCAGACGTCCAGCCACAGGGCGTGTTTGGCCCGGTAAAAGAGCGAGCGCCGGGCGACAGCGGCATTAAAGACGTGGCTATCGATTTTTATCACCGCTACCCGCAGGATGTCGCGCTGTTTGCCGAAATGGGGTTCCGCTGTCTGCGCATTTCTATTGCCTGGACGCGTATCTTCCCGCAGGGCGATGAGCCTGAGCCAAACGAGGCCGGGCTGGCGTTTTACGACAGCCTGTTTGACGAGCTGGCGCAGCACGGTATTCAGCCGATGGTGACCCTGTCCCACTACGAGATGCCGTGGGGGCTGGTTAAGCGATACGGCGGCTGGGGAAATCGTAAAGTTATCGACTGCTTTGAACGCTATGCCCGCTGCGTGTTCAGCCGCTATCAGCATAAGGTTAAGCTGTGGCTGACCTTCAATGAGATCAACATGTCGCTGCACGCCCCGCTGACCGGCGTCGGGCTGGAGGGCGAGCCTGCAAAAGGTGCAATTTATCAGGCTATTCATCATCAGCTGGTCGCCAGCAGCCTGGCGGTTAAGGCCTGCCACGAGATTATCCCGGATGCGCAAATCGGCAATATGCTGCTGGGCGGCCTGATGTACCCGCTCACCTGCAAGCCAGACGACGTGCTGGAAACCCTGCAGGAAAACCGCAGCTGGCTGTTCTTCGGCGACGTCCAGTGTCGCGGCAGCTACCCCGGCTATATACTGCGCTACTTCCGGGAGCACGGCATTGAGCTTGAAATTAGCGAAAACGATGGTGAAATTCTGAAAAATACCGTCGATTTTATTTCGTTCAGCTATTACATGACCGGCTGCGTCACGGCGGATGAAGAGCTTAACGCCAGGGCGCGCGGCAACATTCTCAGCATGGTGCCCAATCCGCATCTGGCAAGCTCCGAGTGGGGCTGGCAAATTGACCCGGTAGGGCTACGTATTTTGCTTAACACGCTGTGGGATCGCTATCAGAAGCCGCTGTTTATTGTTGAAAACGGCCTCGGCGCGAAGGACAAGCCCGATGCCGAAGGCAGGATTAACGATGACTACCGCATCAGCTATCTGAACGACCATCTGGTGCAGGTAGGGGAGGCTATCGAGGACGGCGTTGCGGTGATGGGCTACACCAGCTGGGGGCCTATCGATCTGGTCAGCGCTTCGAAAGCCGAGCTGTCGAAGCGCTACGGCTTTATCTACGTAGATCGTGATGACCAGGGGAACGGCACGCTTGAGCGTTCAAGAAAGAAAAGCTTCCACTGGTATAAAGAGGTGATTGCCACCAACGGCGGCAGCCTTAAGCGTTAAGCCGCATTCACCAGCCGCTGAATAAACCCACGCAGCCACATTAGGGCTGCATCGCTGTTGTGGCGCTGATGCCACAGCAGCGCCACCTCAAACGGCGGCACTTCTACCGGCACCGGACTGGCCGCCAGTCCCCACGTTCGCTGCCAGCTTTCAGACAGCCCCGCCGGAACGGTCGCCAGGGCGGGCATTTGCATCAGCAGACCCGGCAGCGCGGCAAAATGCGGCGTGGTGTAGCTGATGTGGCGTGTTTGCCCGAGCTTCGCCAGCAGCGTGTCTGTCTGGCTGCCGTTGGCTTCGCGATAGTTAACCATCACGTGTTGATGGGCAATGTAGGCCTCAAGCGACAGCGGGGCGCTGGCCGCAATCTGCTGTGGATGCCAGAGCGCGACGACATCCATGCTCGTCAACACTTCGCGCTCCAGCCAGCGGGCGCTTTCGTTCGCCATGCTTATCGCCATATCCAGCTCGCCGCCTTCCAGCCGTTGGGCATCGGTAAACGGGTCGCTTGCCACGACGTTAATTCGCATGGCCGGGGCTTCCTGATTTAGCGCGGGGATAAGTTTTGGCATCAGCCACATCTCCACCCAGTCGGTCATGCCGAGGGTGACGGTCGCCTTCGCGCTGGCCGGGCAAAACTCTGCCTGCTGGAAAAGGGCGCTTTGCAGCTGCTCCAGCAGGGGCATCAGCTCGGTATGCAGCTCGCTTGCGCGGGCGGTGGGCTGCATGCGATGGCCGCTGCGGATAAACAGCGGATCGTCAAACATGTCGCGCAGCCGAGCCAGCGCGCCGCTGACCGCGGGCTGGCCGAGATGCAGCTTGTTGGCGGCCAGCGAGACGCTTTGCTCGCGGAACAGCACTGCAAAAGCGATCAGCAAATTGAGATCGATTTTGCGGAAATCATTTTCTTTGATGGTCATCATTTCTCCAATCAATTGAAGTGATGATACCCGGAGGAAAGCAGGGCGGCAAGCGAGGCGGGAGGAAGTCAGACAGGAAAAAGCAAATGGCGCCACGGGAGCGTGGCGCCAGCATCATTAACATTAAAAGATCATTTTAAATACGCCGGTCACCACCAGCAGCCCAATGAGGAAAATGATCAGAATGGCCCATAAAATAATTTTCATTAGCGCTCCTTCCCTTTTGATTTGGTCTTGTTGAGTATAGGCAAGGAATTGAAGACGGGGGGAGTTGCCTCCCCGTAGACGGAATAATGAAGAAAAAAACGGTGCTACTGCGGACTAGCGTTGAGGTTTACCGGCTGCAAGCAGGAAGATCATCGGGCGTTCGGCCTCTTCGGCCAGCGCGGGGTTTAGGGCGATTTGCTCGGTTTCCGGGCCCCATTCGTCCAGTTTTTCAAGCACAAAGCCGCTTTCTATCAGGGCAGTGATCCAGGTTGCCAGCTTGCGGTGCTGCTTTTTAACGCCCTCGGCAAACCAGTTGCTGATGCGTACCCCTTCCTGCTGATAATGATTCACCGGCCAGCTGCGCTGCCCCGCTCGATCCCTTAGCCAGGCCTGCTCCAGCGGCGCGGTATAGATCGGGTGTTCGGCGGTAAAGACCAGTTTGCCGCCCGGCACCAGCGCCTGATAAAGCGTGGTGAATAGCGGGCGGATCTCCTCCAGATAGTGGAGCGCCAGCGAGCTGTAGGCTAAATTGAAACTGTTCGCCGGCAGCTGCAGCGTGGAAAGATCTTCCCGACGGTACTCAATGCCTGTCCCTTCGGTCATTTCACGGGCTTTGGCGAGCATAAGGGTGGAGACATCCAGCCCGACCGTTTTTACCGCGCCTGCATCGCGCGCGTAGCGGCAAAACCAGCCGTAGCCGCAGCCTAAATCCAGCACCATCTTGCCCGCCAGCGGCGGCAGCATTGCCTCAACTTTTGCCCATTCAGGCGCGCCATCCAGCCCCTTTATCGAGCGATCCAGCGTGGCGTAACCGGCAAAAAATGCCGGATCGTCGTAGATATTTTGCGTCATAAATCCTCCGCATCAGTAAGGCCATTATTGGCCCGGATGAATTTTAGACGCTACGCCGCCGGAAAGAAAAGCGCGCCTGCGGCAGAGCCGCTAAAAACCGAAGTGACTCAGGTCGGGATGATCGTCCGGACGGCGGCCGAGCGGCCAGAAGAAGGCGCGTTCGCTCTCTTTGATTGGCGTATCGTTAATGCAGGCGTGGCGATTAATCATTAGCCCCTGTTCATCAAATTCCCAGTTCTCGTTGCCAAAGCTGCGGAACCAGTTGCCGGAATCGTCATGCCATTCATAGGCGAAGCGCACCGCGATGCGGTTGCCGTCGTGCGCCCAGATCTCTTTGATCAGGCGGTAGTCCAGTTCGCGCTGCCATTTACGGGTTAAAAAGCCGACAACAGCCTCGCGGCCCTCCACAAATTCGGCGCGATTACGCCAGTGGGTATTCAGGGCGTAAACCTGCGATACACGTTCAGGATCGCGGCTGTTCCACGCGTCTTCCGCGAGGCGAACTTTTTGTTTGGCCGTTTCGAGCGTAAAGGGAGGAATTGGGGGTTTGACCGTCATGGGGCTGCTCCTGTGAGTGAGTAGACAGGTCTGTCTACATCGCTAGGCTAACCTGGGTAGACAGACTTGTCTACATACGGCATGATAGATTTTTAACAGGAGCGAACATGACCACGGCGACCCCCGGCGCGCGCGACCGGATTTTGCAAACCGCGCATGATTTATTTTACCGCGATGGTATTCGCGCCACCGGCATCGACCGGATTATCAAAGAGGCCGGCGTCACCAAGGTGACCTTTTACCGACATTTCCCGGCCAAAGACGACCTGATTCTGGCCTTCCTGGATTACCGTCATCAGCGCTGGATGACGTGGTTTAGCCGCACGCTTGAAGGGCATCTAAACGAAGAAAAAGGGCTGGCGGAGGCGCTAGCGGCCACGCTGCAAAGCTGGTTTGAGAAGGAGGGTTTTCGCGGCTGCGCGTTTATCAACTCGGCGGTGGAAATGGCCGAGGCGCTGCCGGAAACGCTGCCCATTGCCCGCGCTCACAAGCAGGCAATGGTGCAGTGTCTGGCTGATTATTTGCCCGATAACGCAGGCGGAAGGCAGCAGGCAGAAATGCTGGCGCTGGTGATTGACGGCGCGATAGTCAAAGCCCAGCGCGAAGGCAGCGGCGAAGAGGCGCTTTTGCTGCTGAGGGGCTGGCTTGCACTGCTGCCTGTTGCCGAGGGTTAATCGTCTTTTTGCCGGTATTTAAACCACAGCCGAATGCCCACGACCAGCGCCACAGCAGCAATGAGCCAAATCCAGTGGCGCAGATGAGTATCCAGGCGGTGCAGCCACGGGCCGACAACTTCGCCTCCGAGGTAGCCGAGCGTAGTAAATAGAGTGGCCCATAAAATGGCGCCGCAGATATTGAGCGGGATAAACAGCCTGGGCGGCAGCTTGCTGGCGCCGATGATAATCGGCCCGACGATGCGAAAGCCGTACATAAAACGGCTCCCGATCACGAACAGATAAGGGTGGCGGTTAATCAGCGCCTTCGCTTTGGTAATTTTCTTCTGATGCTTTTTAAAACGATCCAGCAGGGCGCTGCCGAAATGCCTGCCCACCAAAAACAGCAGCTGATCGCCAATCATGCCGCCCAGCGCGACGGCCGCCACCACCAGAGGGAATGTTAAAAGTCCCTGATGGGCGGCTACGCCGCCGAGCAGGGTAATGGTTTCACCTTCCGCCATGCTGCCGATAATCAGCGCGGCATAGCCATACTGTTCTATTAAACCATTGATATCCATTAAGCTGGACTCTCCTCCATGTAAAAACGCCTGCTTAAAGCATACAACTCATCGCCGCCTGGCCTGCAGATAATCGTAGATATTTTTCGTCTGGTTAAATAATAACCTGAAGGTGAATTATACTTGGTGTATCGCAGCCATTTGCGCCGCTGGTCCGGAGGTTGTATGAGCCATGTCTGGGGATTGTTCTCCCATCCCAATCGGGAAATGCAGGAAATTAAGCGCGAGAATGAATCTGTCTCGCACCACTACACACACCATGTGCTGTTGATGGCGGCGATCCCCGTCATCTGCGCGTTTATCGGCACCACGCAAATCGGCTGGAACTTTGGTGACGGCACCTACGTTCAGCTCTCCCTGTTTACTGGTCTCTACCTCGGTATTCTCTTTTATGCGCTGATGCTGGCTGGCGTGGCGGTAATGGGGAGGGTTATCTGGTGGATGGCGCGTAACTATCCGCAGCGCCCGTCGCTTGCCCGCTGTATGGTCTTTGCCGGCTATGTTGCGACGCCGCTGTTCTTAAGCGGGATTGTTGCGCTTTATCCGCTGGTCTGGCTGTGCGTGGCGGTGGGGGCTCTTGCACTGGTCTATACCGGTTATCTGCTCTACGTCGGCGTACCTGACTTCCTTGGCATTGATAAAGAAGAGGGGATGAGTTTTTCCAGCTCAACCCTTGCCATTGGCGTGCTGGTGCTGGAGGTACTGCTGGCCGTGGCGGTCATTCTGTGGGGCTATGGCTACCGTCTGTTCTGACGAGGTGAATTAACAGAAGGTTTTGATATAACGTTACGATTCTTAACTGGTAGTCAAGCGGGGCGCCGGAGTATGATTCCGGCGCCCCGCCTGTTTATGTCATTCTGATGAATAGCTGCGGTGAGCCTATACTTTTCCGGAATCATTACAGAAGTGTCACCATGCCGACAAAAATCCGTTTATCGTTGTTCAGCCTTGCGCTGATGATGACTGTGCCTTTTGCCCCGCAGGCAGAAGCCAGCAAGGCCGTTACCCACGCGGCCAGCGCCGGCCAGGAGATCGCCTCCGGCAGCGCCATGATTGTCGATTTGCAAACCAATAAAATTCTCTATTCCAGCCATCCGGATCTGGTTCGTCCCATTGCCTCAATTACCAAGCTGATGACCGTGATGGTGGTGCTGGACGCTCATCTGCCGATGGATGAAATGCTGAAGGTGGACATCAGCCATACGCCGGAAATGCGCGGCGTTTACTCTCGCGTACGCCTGAACAGCGAAATCAGCCGCAAAAACATGATGCTGCTGGCGCTGATGTCGTCAGAAAACCGCGCGGCCGCAAGCCTGGCGCACCACTATCCTGGCGGCTATGATGCCTTTATCCGCGCGATGAACGCGAAGGCGAAATCGCTGGGCATGACCCATACGCGCTATGTGGAGCCCACCGGCCTGTCGATTGAAAACGTCTCGACGGCGAGCGATCTGACCAAACTGCTGGTAGCGACCCAGAAATATCCTCTGCTGGGGCAGCTCAGCACCACGCATGAAGATATGGCGACCTTCCGCAATCCGGCCTATACGCTGCCGTTCCGCAACACCAACCACCTGGTGTACCGCGATAACTGGAACATCCAGCTGACGAAAACCGGCTTTACCAATAATGCCGGTCACTGCCTGGTGATGCGCACGGTGATCAAAGGCCGCCCGGTGGCGCTTGTGGTGCTGGACGCTTTTGGTAAGTACACCCATTTCGCGGACGCTAACCGCCTGCGCAACTGGATGGAAACCGGGAAGGTGACGCCGGTTCCGGCGGCGGCGCTAAGCTATAAGCGCTCTAAGGCGGCGCAGATGGCGAACAACACCGCCGCAGGAGCGGAAGAGGAATAATCAGTTCGGCAGCGTCTCGTCTCCGCCGTTGAGGGGACGCTGCATCATCAAGGTATCCCGCCAGTCGCCCAGCTTAAACCCGACGCTGCGCAGTCGCCCGACGGTTTCAAATCCGTGCTGACTGTGTAATTTGCACGAGCCGGTATTATTCTCTCCGTCGCCAATGACCGCGATCATCTGCCGCCACGGCCCCTTTTCGCACAGCGCAATTAACTCACTCAGCAGAGCTTTACCGATACCACGCCCGGTCATGCTGGCGTCGATATAAACTGAATCTTCTATGGTGTAGCGGTAGCCGGGGCGAGGGCGATACAGCGTGGCATAGCAGTAGCCGACAACGCGGTCGTCAATCACCGCGACCAGCCACGGCAGACCATGGCTGCGAACCGCCGCCAGCCGCTCGGCCATTTGCTGGAGATCGGGGGGCGTCTCTTCAAACGATCCTTTGCCGTTCAGCACGTGCCAGTCATAAATCGTTTTAATGGCAGGAATATCGTCGGGCGTCGCTTCCCTCAGGTGGACTGAAGAGAGGGGTAACGTTTCTACTGCGGACATCTTTCGCTCCTTAACCAGAGAAAAGGGGGAAGATATTCTTCACCCCCGTTTCACTAATTTATGCCCAAAAAAGCGCGAAGCCTAGTTTGCCCGTCATAGGAGAAACTTATCCCTTTGCGCTCTCCTCTTCGACCCAGTTTTTACGCCGCGTGGTTTTGCCGATCCCCGGGTTCATGCTGTTGGTCGGGTCGTTGGCCTTGTAGAACTGCTTCAGGGCTTCGGGCGCTTTGTAGAGGTGGCCCACGTTATGCTCGGCAGGGTATTGCGCTCCGCGCTCGTGCAGCAGCGCCAGCATCTGCTCTTTCAGCTCATGAACGTCCACGCCTTTCTTAACGATGTAATCCTGGTGGAAAACGTGGCACATGAAGTGGCCGTAATAGAGGCGATGGATAAGCTTATCGCCAATCTCCGGCGGCAGCTCTTCGAACCAGTCGCTGTCGTTGCGGCGCAGCGCGATATCCAGCGCCAGAATATCTTCCACCTCATCCGCATGAACGGCGTGATAGCGAATCGCCGCCCCGGCGGCGGCAAAGCGATGCAGGAAGGCTTTACTGCCTTCCTCTGCGGTACAGATAAAGAAATCACCCTCGGCGGTTTTAAAGTACTCGGTCAGCCAGGCTTTGGCCTCGTCGATGCCTTCACCTGCCATTTTCAGCAACAGGTGGTGAGGATATTTATCGCGCCAGGTTTTCATCCGCTCCGGCAGGTGAGCCGGGAAAACGCCGCCAAGTTTTTGCATAAAGCGGTCGGTAAAGTGCGGCTTAAACAGAGAAACCTTGTCGAGCATCGCGTCGGTGCGCCCCTTCATGGTGAAGAAGAACGGCATTTTATCGGTGCCCAGCTTGTCGATCATCAGGAAGGTGTCTTTGCCATACTTTTCTGCGATATCGTAGATATCGCGGTGCATATATTCTCCGGCCACCGGCAGGTTCTTGAAGTTAGCCAGAATGTGGCGGCGGATCTCGCTCAGCACCCTGGGCTGGTTTGTGCCGATGTAAAACACCTGCTGACGTTTTTCCGCCGGGAAGGTGTCGAGACGCACGGCGAAGACCGCCAGCTTGCCCGCGCAGCCAGAAGATTCAAACAGGCGATCCGGGTCAGCGTTGTAGCGTGCAGGCGTGTCGGCCTCAACGTCGCGCACGCGAGTGACGTAATCGTGATCGTGCGCGTGGCGGCCATCATGCATAACGTCGCTGTCCTTCACGCGCTCGTCATCCAGCGCGCTAAGAATTTGCTCCGGCGTGGTGCCCAGATTAATGCCGAGGTGGTTCACCAGCTGCAGCTTGCCGCTTTCATCAATACGAGCGAAAAGCGACATTTCGGTATAGGCCGGGCCGCGCTGCACCAGCGAACCGCCGGAGTTATTGCAAATGCCGCCAATCACCGACGCTCCGATACAGGAAGAGCCGATCACCGAATGCGGTTCGCGCCCCAGGGGCTTCAGCGCCTTTTCCAGCGAGTAGAGCGTGGTGCCCGGCCAGGCCAGTACCTGCTCGCCTTTATCCAGCAGGTGGAGCTTGTCGAGGCGCAGCGTACTGATAATCACAATTTCGCGATCGTAGTCGTTGCCGCTCGGCGTGGAGCCTTCCGTCAGGCCGGTGTTAGCGGCCTGCATAATAATGATTTTATCGGCGGCGACGCAGGCGCTTAAGACTCGCCACAGCTCCAGCAGAGATCCGGGGAGCACCACGGCCAGCGCTTCCCCTTGTCCAGAACGGAAGCCCTTACGGTAGCGTGCGGTTTTTGCCGGATCGGTTAAAACATGGTGCGAGCCAACGTGGCGAGAGAGTT
Organism: Cedecea lapagei; assembly: GCF_900635955.1. GTDB lineage: Bacteria > Pseudomonadota > Gammaproteobacteria > Enterobacterales > Enterobacteriaceae > Cedecea > Cedecea lapagei. The sequence continues at coordinate 3,209,112 of NZ_LR134201.1, read as the reverse complement.
CGTTTATCAGCGTTTTATTATCGGAATTCATCACAACAGACATGTATCCACTCCTTGTGGTGGCATCAAAAAGCCTGCCGTTAAGCATAGCGCCGAAAAACGTGAGCGTAACGAGGAAATCTCCGCGAAATCAGAAGCCAGGCTTTGCTACGCTCTTCTTACCGCGCGGGCGATGTGGCAAACTGCACGCCTTAACAAAAGCTTGTGAGAGTGAATCCGATGAAATGGCTCTGTTCTGTAGGGATAGCCGTTAGCCTGGCGCTGCAGCCTGCGCTCGCCGACGAGATGTTTGGCCCGCACCCTTTAACGCCGGAAGCGCGTGATGCCTACGTCACCGACCTGCTGAAAAAAATGACCACCGATGAAAAAATCGGCCAGCTGCGTTTAATCAGCGTCGGTCCGGATAACCCGAAAGAAGCCATCCGCGAGATGATCAAAGACGGACAGGTGGGGGCCATTTTCAATACCGTCACCCGTCAGGATATCCGCTCCATGCAGGACCAGGTGATGCAGCTCAGCCGCCTGAAAATTCCTCTTTTCTTCGCCTACGATGTGGTTCACGGCCAGCGTACCGTTTTCCCGATAAGCCTGGGGCTGGCGTCTTCTTTCAACCTTGATGCGGTGAAAACCGTTGGCCGTATTTCCGCCTATGAAGCTGCGGACGACGGTCTGAACATGACCTGGGCACCCATGGTCGACGTCTCGCGCGATCCGCGCTGGGGCCGGGTCTCTGAAGGTTTTGGCGAAGATACTTACCTGACCTCGATTATGGGCCGCACGATGGTTGAGGCGATGCAGGGCAAAAGCCCGGCGGATCGCTACTCGGTGATGACCAGCGTGAAGCACTTCGCCGCCTATGGCGCGGTGGAAGGCGGGAAAGAGTACAACACCGTCGATATGAGCCCGCAGCGCCTGTTTAACGACTATATGCCGCCGTACAAAGCCGCGCTGGACGCGGGCAGCGGCGGCGTGATGGTCGCGCTCAACTCCCTGAACGGCACGCCGGCTTCTGCGGACAGCTGGCTGCTGAAAGATTTGCTGCGCGATGAATGGAAGTTCAAAGGCATTACCATCTCCGATCATGGCGCGATTAAAGAGCTGATCAAACACGGCGTTGCCAGCGACCCGAAAGACGCGGTGCGCATTGCGCTCAACTCCGGCATCAACATGAGTATGAGCGATGAGTATTACAGCAAATACCTGCCGGAGCTGGTGAAAAGCGGCGCGGTGCCGATGAAAGAGCTGGATGACGCGACTCGCCACGTGCTGAACGTCAAATACGATATGGGGCTGTTTAACGATCCCTACAGCCACCTTGGGCCGAAAGAGTCTGACCCGGCAGACACCAACGCAGAGAGTCGCCTTCACCGCAAAGAAGCGCGTGAAGTCGCGCGTGAAAGCATGGTGCTGCTGAAAAACCGTCTGCAAACGCTGCCGCTGAAAAAGACCTCCACCATTGCGGTGATTGGTCCGCTGGCGGACAGCAAGCGTGACGCCATGGGCAGTTGGTCCGCCGCTGGCGTTGCTGCACAGTCCATTACGCCGCTGGAAGGCATCAAAAATGCCGTTGGCCAGCAGGGTAAAGTGGTGTTTGCGAAAGGCGCGAACGTCACGGATGAAAAAGATATTGTCGAGTTCCTGAACCAGTACGAACCTGCGGTCACCGTGGATCCGCGTACGCCGAAAGCGATGATTGACGAAGCGGTTAACGCGGCCAAAAACGCCGATGTGGTGGTTGCGGTTGTCGGTGAGGCTCAGGGCATGGCGCATGAGGCTTCTAGCCGCACGGATCTAACGCTACCGCAGAGCCAGCGCGACCTGATTACCGCCCTGAAAGCTACCGGTAAACCGCTGGTGCTGGTGCTGATGAACGGCCGTCCTCTGGCGCTGGTGAAGGAAGATCAGCAGGCAGACGCGATGCTGGAAGCCTGGTACGGCGGCACCGAAGGCGGCAACGCCATCGCTGACGTTCTGTTTGGCGACTACAACCCGTCCGGCAAGCTGCCGATGTCCTTCCCTCGTTCGGTTGGGCAGATTCCGACGTACTACAGCCACCTCAATACCGGTCGCCCGTACGATCCGGAAAAACCTAACAAATACACGTCTCGCTACTTTGATGAAGCCAACGGGCCGCTCTATCCGTTTGGCTATGGCCTGAGCTACACCACTTTTAAAGTGTCTGACGTGAAGCTTTCCGCCCCAACCATGAAGCGCGAGGGCAAAGTGGAAGCCTCGGTCACCGTCACCAATACCGGCGACCGCGAAGGGGAAACCGTCGTGCAGATGTATCTGCAGGACGTGACCGCCTCCATGAGCCGCCCGGTGAAAGAGCTTAAAGGCTTTAAGAAAGTGGCGCTGAAAGCGGGTGAGAGCCAGACCGTCAGCTTCCCAATCGACATCAACGCCCTGAAGTTCTGGAATGCGAAGATGAAATACGAGGCGGAGCCGGGCAAGTTCAACGTGTTTATCGGCCTCGACTCTGCCCGCGTGCAGCAGGGTGAGTTTGAGTTGAAATAAGCCAGTGATGCTTTAAAAGCCACCTTTTTGAAGGTGGCTTTTTTTTAAATTTTTTCCGCTATCACGTGGTGAAAATTAGCGATGAATAAAACGAGGTTGTGAAACGTTAACTGAGTATGTCTGCTACCGGAAACGTGCCATGCTGCGAACTCTTCTGAAAATAACCCTCGGCCTGCTGGTCAGCCCTATGCTGTATGCCATGCCGGAAAATTACAGCGTCATTACGCCACAAACCGCTATCGGGCTCTCGTGGCATGCCTTCGGCAGCACGTCACAGGCGAATCTCGACGGCATCACGGGCTCGCTGTTGCTGGATGAGGCTAACGACATACACGACAGCATCAGCGTGCGCATTCCGTCCTCTACGCTCCAGGCATCCAATAGCTTATTGACCTATCAGCTGCGGAGTGGGTTATTTTTCGACACCGCTCATTACCCGGTACTCACCTTCAGAAGCACCAGGATCGTGGCCGAAGGGCAGGGGCATTACCGAATTTTTGGCCTGCTTCAGGTAAAAAATATTCAGCGCCCGGTGGTACTGGATGCCAGCATGGACAGCCGTTCTGCGTCTGCGGCAGATAAAAGCACGGTCTCTTTGCGTGCGACCACGGTGATTTCACGATCGGCCTTCAATATGGATAAATTTGAGGCCGTCGTGGATGACAACATCGCTATCGAAATTAAAATTCGCGCCCGGCAGCTCAACCCCGCCTGAGCGGGGTTATCACCGGAGGCGATGAGAGCCGGGGATGCTGATCCTGCCCGGAAGCCATTAATACAAATTCTGCGGCGTGAAAATGCCGTGATGGGAAGCGCGGAAAGGGATCGCCGTCGCCGGGGCTACGGCAGGCTCCGCGTTTAGCGCATCGAGAAAAACTCTTGCCCACCACTGGCTGTCGTACCTTTCCACCTTTGCCAGCAGCTGCTGATGCCGACGTTTACGCTCATGCAGCGGCATCGTCAGCGCGGAGTAAAGTGCATGGCTGGCTTCACTGGCGTCATAGGGATTGATCAGTACCGCATCCGTCAGCTGTTCTGCCGTCCCGGTCAGGGCGGACAGCATCAGCACGCCAGGATCTTCTGCATCCTGCGCAAGAATAAACGCTTTGGCCTGCAGGCTCATGCCTTCGGAGAGCGGGGTGAACATCGCCACGTGCGCGTTGCGGTAGAAGGCGTGAATCAGGTCAGCGTGGCACAGCTGATTGCGGATGTAGTTAATCGGGTACCAGGAGGCGTCGCCAAACCTGTCGTTAATCTCTTTGCACTGGTGTTCGAGACGGGTACAGAGATCCCGCGCGGACCACGAGTAACCTCTGGAGGCATCCGAAATCTGCAGCAGGCTAACGTCGCGCAGGAATTCTGGATGACTGCCAAGAAACGTTTCCATGGTATTCAGGTGGCAATGCACGCCGCTGATGTCGCTGACGGCGTCATTGCTGATCACTATCTGCCGGGGATAGTTGCGGACCGCTTCGGCATCGGTTTGTGACAAAGTCGGTATCGTTTTCTCGATGCCGCAGGGGAAAATGCCCAGCCTGATGACGTGCCCGTTGAGCTGGATCAGGTTATCCGCCAGCCGTTCCACGCGGTAAAAACGCAGCGCGTAGGCCAGGAAATTATTGGCATCACCGCTCGACTGAAACCCAAGTAAATCGTAGCTGAACAGCGCCTGCATAATGCTGTCGTGGTCGGGGACCGAACGCAGCACATCGCCGGGTGGGAAGGGCTGATGCAGGAAGAAACCGCAGCGGTTGGTGTGCCCGTCCTCTTTCAGCATCTTGCCGGTAAATAACAGATGGTAATCCTGCACCCAGACGAGATCCTCGGCCTCAATCTTAGCGGCAACCCGCGTTTTGACGTCGTGGTTATAGTTCTTCCAGGTGGTGAAATACTCTTTTTTATAGTGAATCAGGTCCGGGCGGTTATGGAAAACCGGCCAGAGCACCTGATGAACATAGCCCTGATAGAAATTGTCATATTCGTTGGGCGTCAGCGCCCAGCTGTGCTGCTGGTAGCCGGACTGGCTGAAAAAGCGCTCTTTTCTGTGTTTACTCCCGGTTGCCACCTCGCCGTTCCAGCCAAACCAAAGTCCCGGGCGTTTCTTCAGGATGGAATGGAGTACCGGAAGTAAAGGATCGCCCCGCTGGCCGCGTTCCGGCTCGCAGCGGTTAGACAGCATAATTAGACGAGACATACAGCACCTCAGGTCGGCGTTCAGGTTGATAAAGCGCTAGCGGGACAGCACCGCCTCTTCTTGCGTTACGATGGTCTCAAACCAGGCCAGTTCCGACAGCTTGTGGGTCACCCACTGGCGGGAGAAAGCTTCGCCCAGGCTTTCGATCATGTACTGGCTTTGCTGAAACTCTTCGATGGCCGCGTTCTGGAACAGCGGCAGCTCAGGGGCAAACAGCGCGGAGTTTTTTAGCGTATCGCTGTCGATGTTCTCCAGCCCGTAAAGCATGCCGGTAAGAATGGCGGCCATCGCCAGGTACGGGTTAACGTCGGCGCCGGCAAGGCGATACTCGATGCGGCGGTTGCCGTCGTCGGAGCAGGGGATGCGCAGGGCAGCGCTGCGCTTGTTGTAGCCCCACGAGCTAAAAAGCGGCTCATTAAGATTTTTGCGCAGCCTTCTGAAGGAGTTGACGTGCGGGGCGATAACCGCCACGGCGGCAGGCATCGTTTGCAGCATCCCGGCAAGGCAGAGCTGGGTCATTTCGTTCAGGGCTTCGGCCGGTGAGGCAAAGACGTTTTCGCCTTTGCTGTCGTTCAGGCTGATATGAAAATGCAGGCCGTTTCCCGCCAGGTGGGAAAAGGGCTTAGCCATAAAGTTTGCCTGGTAGCCAAATTTGTCGGCCACAATGCTGGTTAAGCGCCGCAGCGCCAGCACGCTCTCGCAAATGCCAACGATATCTTTGGCATGCTTCAGGTTCAGCTCGAACTGCCCGGCTTCTGCTTCGCAGACGATGCCGCTCAGAGGCAGTCTTTGGTCGGCGGCTGCCTGCTCCAGCGCTTCAATAAAGGCGGTGTAATCTGAAGGTACCGGCATATAAAAACAGCCCTGTGCCGGGGCTTCCTGCTGGGCTTTGCTCACCAGATAAAACTCTATTTCTGGCGCGGCTACCGGATACAGGCCGTGGTAATGAAACTTCTGCAGGACGTTCTCCAGCACCACTCTTGGCTCCAGCGCGTAGCCGCTGCCGTCGCTTTGTTTCATGGTTAACAGCAGTTGGGCGTTATGTTCAGGATCGTGTGCGCAGGGTCTTAAGGTGCCGGCTACCGGCAGGCAAAGCCCATCGGGCTCATCGAATTCCATGTTTCCCGCTGCCTGACTAAACGGCTTACCTTCGTGATCCATCGCGTAAACGGACTGCGGGAAATAGCAGCCCGAAGAGAGTGACAGCAGGCTGTCTACCGCGATGCGCTTGCCACGGAAAGCGCCGTTTACGTCGTTGAGATAGATATCAATATGCTTTGTTGCGGGATGAGCCTGCAGATAACGGTGCACTTCATCGTAGAAGTCTTTCGTTCGCTCCTCCGCAGGCTTTATCAGGGCAGGTTGGCTAACGACTTCCTCATTCGAAGAGACCTGTGGGAAAGCAAAAAGCGTGAAGATATTTTTTACCAGTGAGTGATTAATAAGTGAGTTCATGGCAGTCTTTATCAGAGCCTCTCGGCGACGAAAAGAGCATATTCGCTGGCATATAAAAAGAAGGTAAAAATGCAAAAGCGGCGGGTAAAAAAAGTATAAATGGCATTGAGAGTAGGGATTTAGCCGGGTGGAATGGCTGACCGACACGGGATCTCTGTTTGCCAGGCTGTGCAAACGACTTCGCATATCATATTCCGCTTAGTGCTTTCCCCCGCTGATTCAAACTCAGCTATCCTTTGTTTACTGCATGATTTTTAAGTAAAGAACAACGAGGAATAACTATGAACTTATCAACACGATGGGGTTTGGCAGGGTTAGTGATGCTGGCGACAGGCGCGCAGGCGGCGGATCCGGTGAAAGTGGGCTCGAAAATCGATACCGAAGGCTCGCTGCTTGGCAACATTATTTTACAGGTGCTTGAAAGCCATGATGTGAAGACCATCAACAAGGTTCAGCTCGGCACCACGCCTGTTGTCCGCGGGGCGATCACCTCCGGCGAGCTGGATATTTACCCTGAATATACCGGCAACGGTGCGTTCTTCTTTAAAACGGAAAACGATCCGGCGTGGAAAGATGCTCAAAAGGGCTATGAAAAAGTTAAGCAGCTCGACTACGACAAAAACCACCTGGTGTGGCTGACGCCGGCACCGGCCAACAACACTTACACCATCGCGGTACGTAAGGATCTGGCGGAGAAAAATCATCTGGTTTCGCTGGCCGATCTCAGCGAGTACCTGAAAAAAGGCGGCACCTTTAAGCTTGCGGCTTCCGCCGAGTTTATTGAGCGTTCCGATGCGTTGCCGGCCTTTGAAAAAGCCTACGGCTTTAAGCTGGAACAGAGCCAGCTGCTGTCGCTCGCCGGTGGGGATACGGCGGTAACCATTAAAGCCGCCGCGCAGCAGACCTCCGGCGTTAACGCCGCGATGGCCTACGGCACCGACGGCCCGGTGGCGGCGCTGGGGCTGGAAACGCTGACCGACCCGAAAGGCGTACAGGCCGTCTCTGCGCCAACCGCCGTGGTGCGTGAAGCCGTGCTGAAAGAATATCCGCAGATTGCCGACTGGCTGAAACCGGTATTCACTTCTCTTGACCAGAAAACGCTGCAGCAGCTGAACGCGAAGATTGCGGTAGAAGGTCAGGATGCCAAAAAAGTGGCTGCCGATTACTTAAAACAAAAAGGCTTCGTTAAATAGCCTGCTGGAATGACGTTTGCTAAAAATTCATAACAGGGTACTGCTGCTGCTGGTGTTACTGCTGGCGGCAGCCTTGATGTTGCTCCCGATCATCAACAATGCGCCTAACCGCCTGGTTTCCGGTGAACCGTTTGGCATCACCCAGCTTCCCGGAACGCTTCACTACTGGCTCGCGCTTCCTCTTCTTGTTTTGGCTGGCCTGACGCTGGCGCCGGGGCGTCCTCTTGCGCTTCTGGCGACCATTGTGGCGGGAGAGCTGCTGTTTATTGGCCTGCTGCTGCTGATGGGCAACAGCGCGAGTCAATTCGCGCTGGAAGGCAGCTCGCTGGCCCGAACCTCCCCCGGCAGCGGCCTGTGGCTGATGTTAGCGTTAAGCCTGCTGCTGTGTGCCGATGCGGCTAACCGCCTCACCGCAAGCCCGCTGTGGCGCCTGCTGCTGAACCTGCAAATCTGGATTGTGCCCGTTGCGCTGCTGGTGAGCGGCTACTTCAGCGATCTTTCGTTGATGAAAGAGTACGTCAACCGGCAGGACGTCTTTGACGATGCCCTGAGTCGCCATCTGGCGCTGCTGGTGGGTACGCTGGTGCCGGCGTTGCTGATCGGCGTTCCGCTGGGGATCCTTTGCTACCACCGTCCGACCTGGCAGTCCGGCGTATTTCCGCTGCTGAATGTGATTCAGACGGTGCCATCCGTGGCGCTGTTCGGCTTGCTAATTGCGCCGCTGGCTGGCCTTGCCACATGGCTGCCGTGGCTGGGGAAAATCGGCGTAAGCGGCATTGGCGTAGCGCCCGCGCTGATCGCGCTGGTGCTTTATGCGCTGCTTCCGCTTGTGCGCGGCGTCGTGGCAGGCTTGCAGCAGGTGCCGCGTAATATTGTGGAAAGCGCACAGGGGATGGGCATGTCTCGTGCTCAAATCTTTTGGCGGGCCGAAGTGCCTCTTGCCTTGCCGGTGCTGCTGCGCAGCCTGCGGGTCGTCTGCGTGCAAACTATCGGGATGGCGGTGATTGCCGCGCTGATTGGCGCCGGCGGATTTGGTTCGATTATTTTCCAGGGGCTGCTGAGCAGCGCGCTGGATCTGGTTCTGCTTGGCGTCATGCCGGTGATCGCGCTGGCGGTGGTCATCGACGCGCTGTTTAAGCTGTTTATTTCTCTGCTGGAGGCAAAATAATGATCGAGTTCGATCGCGTCAGCAAATACTTCCATGGCGAAGCGGCGGTCAGTGATTTGACGCTGAACATTCGCGAAGGGCAGTTCACCGTGCTGATCGGCACCTCCGGTTCAGGAAAGTCCACCACGCTGAAGATGATCAACCGCCTGGTGGAGCACGACGAAGGGCTTATCCGCTTTGCCGGGGAGGAGATTCGCCGCTTCGATCCTAAGGTGCTTCGCCGCCGCATGGGCTATGCCATCCAGTCTATCGGCCTGTTTCCCCACTGGACGGTAGCGCAGAACATTGCCACGGTGCCCGAGCTGCTGAAGTGGCCGAAGGCGAGGGTAGCAGAACGTATTGACGAGCTGCTGGAGCTGCTGGGCCTGGACGCCGCACAGTTCCGAGACCGTTATCCGCACCAGCTTTCCGGCGGGCAGCAGCAGCGTGTGGGCGTGGCCCGCGCGCTGGCGGCTGACCCTGAAGTGCTGCTGATGGATGAACCTTTTGGCGCCCTTGATCCGGTGACGCGCGCGACGTTACAGCAGGAAATGATCCGTATTCATCAGCTACTTGGACGCACCATCGTGCTGGTGACGCACGATATCGACGAGGCGCTGACCCTTGCGGACAACATCGTGCTGATGGACGGCGGCAAAGTGATTCAGCAGGGAACGCCGCTGGAGCTGCTGACCAACCCGGCAAATGATTTTGTGCGCGATTTCTTTGGCCGTAGCGAGCTTGGCGTCAGGCTGCTGTCGCTGCGCCACGTGGCGGACAGCATTCGTGCCGATGAGCGCATGGAAGGGGAGCCTATCCGGGCTGACATGACGCTGCGTGAAGCGCTGTCGCTGTTTATCGACCGCCAGTGCCAGCAGCTGCCGGTGGTGGATGCGCAAAATCAGCCCTGCGGCGTGCTGCACTTTAGCGATTTAGTGAGGAGGGAAAATGCGCCTGCTGCGTGATCCTTTGCTGTGGCTTATCGCGCTTTTTGTCGCGCTGCTGGTGCTGATGCCCTACACCAGCGGGCTGTTTAGCTGGCTGTTTCCGCAGTTGACGAGGCCGATGTACCAGCAGGACAGCTTCACCTCTCTGGCGCTGGCGCACTTAACGTTAGTGGGCATTTCCAGCGTGGTTGCGGTGGTTATTGGCGTGGGGCTGGGGATTCTGGTCACTCGTCCGGCGGGAGAAGAGTTTCGCTCGCTGGTGGAGACAATTACCGCCGCCGGGCAAACCTTCCCGCCGGTTGCCGTGCTGGCCGTAGCGGTGCCGGTGATGGGCTTTGGGCAAGAGCCGGCGATTATCGCGCTGGTGATCTACGGCCTGCTGCCGATTTTACAGGGCACGCTGGCGGGCATCGGCGCGGTGCCCGAGTCCGCACGTGAAATTGCGCTTGGGGTCGGGATGAGCCGCTGGCAGATGCTGCGAAAGGTGGAGCTGCCGCTCGCCGCCCCGGTGATTCTGGCTGGGATAAGAACGTCGGTGATCATTAATATCGGCACCGCGACGATTGCCTCCACTGTCGGAGCCAATACGCTGGGGTCACCAATTATTATCGGGCTTAGCGGCTTTAATACCGCCTACGTGATTCAGGGGGCCGTGCTGGTGGCGCTGGCGGCAATTGTCACCGACCGCCTGTTTGAACGCCTGGAAGGCTACATTACGCGCCATGCAAAATAACGATATAGCCGACCAGCATCACGCCGCCGATACCGCCGACCGCCATAACAAGCATTCCGCCCACAAGGGCAATTTTTGACAGTTTCATCCGTTGCTCCGTTTGTTAACGGAGCGATTATAAAGGGAAGCGGGGTTGTTAATGAACCTTTGATTGTGGCGAAGAGGGAAAAACCCGGTTTTCCCTCTTTTCGCCGCCGGGCAACGGCTTGATCGTTTTTAGTCAGATTTTCCTTTCAAATCTTCCACAGATATCTTTCGCTGCGCAGTGATTCCGTTCACCGGTACGGGAGCTAGTGAAACCTGGCCTTAAGCAGCCAGGTTTTCAGGCGGGTAAACTTAATCTTCGAAGTACCAGTATCCCTGGTTGATCAGCGCCGTCAGCTGGCTGATGAATTCGGCGTCTCCGCCAGCTGCGCCCAGCTCGGCTTTAGTCAGCCGGGTGTAGCGGCATAGCGCGACGGCCGCAGTCCGATCGGTGACGCCCAGCGGCTCGCTGTTGGCGTAGAAATGCTCGCCAACCTGCAGCACGCGAAGCCCGCTAAGGCGGATCAGCACCTCTCCGCCAGCCAGCGCCGCAGCCACTTCTTCCGGCTCATAAGGTGGCTCGACGGAGGCGATATCCAATTCGTGGCGAGGCGTGGTGACAAAGCTACCGAACCATTGGTTAAACGCTTCCGGCTGGCCGATCAGCGTCGTCATCATGCTGCGCAGGCGTTCAAGCTCGTGGTCTTCTACTTTGCCCGGGTTTGCCCTGCAGGTGAGATCCGGGTCGCTGTAGTGATCGCCACCCAGGTCGTTCTCCAGCACGTAATCCGCAAAGCTGCTGATTAAATCGCGGCTGTTTGGCCCCCGGAAACCAACTGAATAGTTGAGGGCCGTTTCATGGGTAAAGCCGTCGTGCGGGAAGCCAGGCGGGATGTAGAGGATATCCCCCGGGGCTAAATCTTCGTCGATAATCGGGGTAAACGGCTCAACGTGCAGCAGCGCCGGATGCGGGCAAAACTGCTTAAGCGGCAGCTTATCGCCCACGCGCCAGCGGCGGCTGCCCATGCCCTGAATGATGAAAACGTCGTAGTTATCAATATGCGGGCCAACGCCGCCGCCCGGCACGGAAAACGAGATCATCAGATCGTCCAGCCGCCAGTCCGGCAGCACGCGGAAAGGGCGCACCAGCGCGGCGGCAGGCTCGTGCCAGTGGTTGACGGCCTGCGCCAGCAGCGACCAGCCGGTTTCGCCAAGATTATCAAAGTGCTCAAACGGCCCGTTGCTGGCGTGCCAGCGGCCATCTTTAAAACTGACCAGTCTGCTGTCGACTTCGTTCTCCATTGCAAGGCCTGCGAGCTCGTCGGGCGTAATGGGGTCGACAAAATCCGGCAGCGCGTTTTTGAGTACTACCGGCTTTTTCTGCCAGTAAGTTTCCATAAACTCTGGCCAGTTAATATTGAGTTGATAATCCACGATTGTTTATCCCTGTGCGTAAGGAGGCCGATTATAGAGAGCGGCGACGACCGCTGACCTTGTCATGGGTCAATCTGCCGCGACATTCTGCCGGGATAAATGGCCGCGCTATCGGTTTTTTCTGATTTTAATTGGTGCGAAAACGGTCGCGCAGGCCTTGCCAGCTCTGGTTTTTTTAATATTTCCCAGTGATGAAAAAAATTTATCCCGGAACCGGAACTGATTTCTTACCACCTACTGAATGGAGAACCTGTTTGACTGTTAAGGGGTAACAGAATGGGATTGGGAATATCGACTTTTATCAAACCAGGCCGTGCGATCCGCGACCAGGAAATCGCTAGTTTACAGCAGGGGCGTTCGCAACCCTCCGCCATTAAGCAAGGTAAGGCTCCACCGACTCAAGCTGCATCGGGATCGCTGCATACCGAGGCCGCCGCGCCCGTACCCGGCGGGCTTAAGCAGAGCGCGGCAGCCACGCAGCGTTCGCAAAACGGGATGTTTAGCCGCTTTCTTGGGCGGCGTCGCGGTGCACAAGAATCCACGCCTGCGGCAGCGACGGCTAACGCTTCGCGCGCCAGCAGCCCAAGCCTTTATAGCCAGGCCAGCGCCAGCAGGCCCAGCCTCTACGACCAGCCCGGCGTCAGCTCAGCAAGTCTTTACAGCCAGCCGGATGTCTCCGACCCGAACGTCATTCCCAGCAATAAGGTGGCTACGCCGGGCAGCCAGTTTGTCGAGCTGCCGCTGGAGCCGGTTCCCGAAAAGAATATGCTGCTGGAAACCCGGCTGACGCTTGATAAGAAAGGGCGTCTTGAAATTGATACCCCGGAGACCTCCGCCCCGCTGCATGCCCTGATGAAAGAAACCCTCGGTCACGACCGCCTGCGCTATCAAACCCATCTGTCCAGCGATGACGGGCATCAGCATGTTTTGCTGGATAAAGAAGGGCGGCTGATGACCCTGCGCAGCGAGCCCGGCGTATTTATTGCCCTTAGCCACAGCCAGCAAAAGGTGGAGTGGCAGGAGGCGCATCAGCAGCGCAAGGGCTTTATGCGCCGTCAGAGCCTGGAGCCTGCGACGCAGCCTCTTTCCTGGCTGGACCGCCAGACGGTCGACATTGGCGGGGAGAAAGTGCGCCTGCCGGAAACCGGCGTGCGGGACCGCCTCACCGACAGCGTCACCGACGGCGACGGCACGCGCTACCGGCTTCATGATAAAAAACTCTACAGCTTTGACAGCGCCGCCAACGCCTGGCAATCGCTTTCCGGCGAGGACGATAAACTCTCATCTCTGTCGCGCCAGAGCGATGGCATGCTGTGGCGAGTTAACGACGATAAACAGCTTGGCAGCGTCGTGGGCGAAACGATTAAGGTCGATTTTGAGAACAAAATTGACCACTACGCGGTGGGGCCGAAGCGCGATGCCCTGGTGCTGATGAGCGACGATGAGAAAAAACCGCATGTCGCCTACGTGGCCGACCTGGCGGCAACCGACCCCCAACCTAAAGCGCTGACGCTGCCCGAGAATATGACGCTGAAAAAAACGGCGCTGCATGGCCCGCTGCTGTTTGCGCTGGACAATAATGGCCGTCTTCACTGCGGCGACAAGCCCACCGAGCAGAGCACGGCGTTGAGTTTTGGCGAAGCCCGGCATAAACCGCTGCTGGATAACATCACGCAGTACGTCACCGCCACCGTCGGCGATGAGGCCCGCGTCGAAGATATGCTGGCCGATGAAACTGACCGTCTGCATCTTATCGTCAAGGATAAGTACGACCAGAAGCACGCCATCACCTTCCACTGGCACGGCGGTGACCTTAAGCCGCAGAGCAGCTGGAACCTCAGCGACAGTATGGTGCTGGACTACCAGAAAGGGCTGCCGCAGATCGCGCCAGCCGCCCACGATGTGGTGGATCTCGGGCGGCTGGGAAAGCTGGCGCTCCACGACGGCAAAGTGCATTACTTCAATGAGACCACCGGCCTGTGGGCCGCCTCGGACGAAAAAGCCGACAAGCTTCAATGCGGCCTTGACGGCCAGCCGTGGCTGATGAAAGACGGCGAGCTAAAGCGCCTCAAGGTTAACCTGAGCAGCAACAAAGTTGACCACGGCAGCAACGTGTTTGCCCTGCCGCAGGTGACAAAAAGCGTCAGCGTCGACCTGGCGACGGCCGGGCTGGACAAAGCCGAGAAGGCTCAGGCATTCACGGTGATAGACAGCCGGCGCTATCTGGCGGTGAACGAAAAGGGCGATATCGGTTTTCATCACATAGATACCACCACGCGCCGCAATCAGCGTGCAACCCAAACCCTTAGTCAGACGTCATTGGCGGAGAAAATCGAGAAGCTGTCGCCGGGCAGTGCCGAAAACGAAGACGCCTCAAAAATCACCGATCTCGCCCTCGGCGAAGACAAACAGCTTTGGCTGTTAAGCAAAGCGGGCGGGCTGTTCAGCCTGCCGGAAAATCACTGGAACAGCGGAAAAGCCGATGGCCTGATGAAAGCCGTCCTGCCCGCCAATGAGGACGGCAGCCAGCCTGAACTCAGCGCGCTACAAACCTCGGCGAAGGGGCAAATCAGCGCGCTGGATACCCAGGGCAATACGTTTGTCTTCAAAGCCGGCGCGTGGGAAAAGGGCGAACCGGCTACCGCGCCGGTAGAGGAGCCGAATATGGCTCGCCAGAACTACGAGCGGCTGACGAAGGCCTCAAAAGACTGGCGTTTACCGGGTACGGGCATCACCTTTAAGCGTGAGGTTAACTTCCTCGGCCAGACCGGGCAGGACGGCAAACAGGTCCGCACCTCGTTCCGCACTCGCCTGAGCACCTTTGCATTCCGCCCGTCGCTTGAATGGCCACGGCCGATGAAAACCGCCGTCTATTCTCTGCAGCATCGCTATGCCGGGCGGGAAGGGCTGAAGGACGTATATCAGCAGCAGGGAGAGTTGACCCGGCAGCTGAAGGCTCTCTCTCAGCAGCCGTCGAGGAAGGCACCACAGCCCGGATTAAGCCAGCGAATTGAGATCATGAGCGGCGAAACGGCTCGCCAGTGGCAGCCGCAGGAAAAAGCGCTGCTGGACGAGATAAGCAGTTTTGCGCGGCAGCTTTCCGACAGCAGCGCCCATTACTGCGAGCAGATTGGCCAGCATTACGGTGTACGTGACGAACGCCGTCAGGCCGCCACGCCGTCGCGCTTTGGTCTTAACCACAGCAGCAGCGGTACGCTCAACCCGTCAAGCAGCCGTCAGGATAATTTGACCGGGCAGCTTAGCGAACTGCTTCGCCGTTATCCCGCCGATAAAAGTAATCATGCCGGGGCGATCGTCGCCGAGCTTGAGGCGCGGAACATCACCCTTAACCACCAGAAAGAGCAGGTGCCGATGGGGCGTCAGCGCGACATTCACGACGATATCGGGCTGGTGAAATCCAGGGTGATGCTGGACGTGCTGACGCTGAAATCTCTGCATGACTCGGTGGATGAGCTACAGCAGGCGTCGTTGCTAAGCGAGCCGCAGCGTTCGACGAAAATGACGGAAATTGCCGGCAAGGTGGCCCGGCTGCGCGACACGGAATGGGGCGGGAACGTCATTAAAACGGTCACCACTCAGGGCTTTGGCAACCATAAATCTCTGGAGGCCAACTATGACGCCATCAAAGCGATGACCAAAGCCTTCAGCAAGGAAAACCACGGCGTCAACATCAACACCAAAACCGTGATGCAGGCTGAAAGCCAGCGCGAGATGCAGGACAAGATGGTCTCCACCGTGCTGTCGCTGGAAAGCGGGGAAAACCTCGCCTTCAGCCGTACCTATGGCGCTTCTGCGACCGCCACCGTGGCGCCGGGGACGCAGGTTATCGCGGGCGTTGGCGGCAGGGTAGGCGCCGATCGTGGGTATACGATGAGTTTTTCCCGCAGCGATACCGGCATCAACGTTAGCTTTGGGCGTACCGGTGCCGTATCGGCAACCGGCATCGTCGGCGCGGGCTACAACGTGCTGACCGACTACAACAAAACCCATAAAACTTACCTGGACGGTGACCACAAGCATCCGCTTTCACAGGGGGTACGCCTCGGCGCAGGGGTGACGTTGGGCGGTCAGCTTCAGTCCCAGCACGGCGTCTCCTTTGAGCTGGCGGAGCATGAGATCCCAGGCTTTATCGAACAGCTCGCCGGCGGAACGCTGGATCCGCTGGAGTTTCTCAACCGGGGCGCCAACCACAGCGTGAAGAACGGAGCGACCCAGAGCTTCAGCGTGGACATTAACGCCGCGGCGCTGGCGAGCGTCGGTTTCCCGTTTACCGACAGCCATGAGAAAGATTTTCCCACCAGCGCTCGCCTTGGCGGCGGCGTGTACGCCAACACCAACCTGCTGGCGGGCAGCCGCGAACGCACGGATTCCCGCAATGCTGAAGGCCAGGGAGTCAGCCACAGCGACCACCGTTTAAGGGCATTTAACCAGATGAACGCCGGGGCCAATATCGCGATCCCGGTCAGCACCACCATCCAGCCGAAGCGCAAAGATCCTTTCTCGGTGGGCGTTGGCGTCGGGGCCAGCGTGCAGCTGTCGATCAACAACCGCACGACGCACAGCCTCACCGTCGATCTAAAAAATGCCCAGCCGGTGGAGGGGGTGCATCTGGAAAAACTGATGACTACGCTGGGCAAGCAGTTTACCGACAGCGCCTCCACGCAGCTGCTGGCCAAACTGAAAGAGGAGCCGAAAGAAGGGGAGCTGCCGATCTCCGTGGCCGACAAGCTCAGCCAGCTGGATGCCCATTTCACGCGCTGGTATCCGCCTGTTGAGAATGCGAAAGCGCGTCGTCCGCTGCTGGATACCCTGCAGCAGCTCACCGTCCGGCAGCAGCAGGCCGACTCGCTTTCCGTACAGACGACTCAGCCGGAGCCGACCAACGCGGAGGTTGATGCGTTGATTGACGGACTGAAAGGCGAATTCACCGACCTTGCCAGCCGAAAATTGCTGAGCGATCTCACACCTGTGGAGGGCGCTCCTCGTCTGCCAATGTCAGCCAGCGAGCGGCTTGAGAAGCTGGAAAACCACTTTGCACGCTTTATTCCTCCCTCCCGTCATCATGAGCTGACGGGGAACGGCCCACAGGCCGCGCTGCAGTCTCTGCAGCAAACCGTGCGCCAGCAAAATGCGGTTGTTAGCCAGCAGCAGCTGGTGAACAAGGCGGAGTACCAGTCCACCTACAAAAACCTGTCGCGTATCGACAGTAACGGTCTGTTCCACTTTGTGCGCCACTTTATGGAAGGGGAGTTTTCACCGAGTAACGCCGACCGTATAACCCAGATGATGGGCGAAGATTATCGGTTAAAGGCGCTGCTGCGTGAGCTGCAGGACAACAGCAGTTCGCAGGCGGTTGTCTCCCTTGAGCTGAAAACCAAGCCGCGCGAAAAGCTTGCCGATCAGTGGGCAAACCACACGGTGACCCAGGATTCGATTGTCGATTTGCTGAAGGATCGCGACAAGCTGCGCCTGAAATCCATCGCGTTTACCAAGACGCAAAGCAAGTCCGACGGCTTTTCAACACCGTCATTTTTACTCGGCGGCTCCAACGGCGTTTCGCTGTCGATGAATGAAAACCTGGGCACCATCAACTTCAGCTACGGTGAGGACGACAGCGCCCCGCTCAGCTACACCATAGATGGCGGCGTGGCTCAGGCAGAAAAAGAGGTGAAGTCGGCGCTACGCGACGCCGCTGAAGCCGGATTTATGGTGAAGGGAGGATAAGGAGATGACTATGCAGCAACAGCTTCAACAGTGGATCGACGCCTGGGGACGGCAGCAGAAAATTACGTTACGCCTTGAGCAGGGAGTCTGTCTGCTGACGGATGCCCAGCAGCAGGAGGCTGCGGTGATTGAACTGCCGCCGGAGAGCAGCGCCGTCGTTTTACATTGTCAGGTGGCGGAGTTAACCGGTCAGGATGCCGCGCTGCTGCCGAACCTGCTGGCGATGAATTTTGAAATGAACGCGATGCGGGGCTGCTGGCTGGCGCTTGACGACAGAAATGCGGTTCGCCTGTGCACCCAGTGTGAGATCTCTTCTCTGGATGCGGAGCGGTTTGCGCTCTGGTTAAGCGCGTTTATCAATCAAAGCGGCGAGGTCAGGGCATTTATTGCCGAACTGCCGGCGATGCTGGAGACGCGTTAAAACCGCTGCCAATAAAAAACCGGGATTTCTCCCGGTTTTTTATTGAGCCGACGTCTCGTTACTGGCAAATAAATCCTCTTCACGACGAGCCGGCTGCTGTTTTTGCAAAATCCGATAGATTCGCTGCACATCGCTGGCGTAGCGCTGACGAAGCTGGTGGCGTTTTTCGGAAGGGCCGGTGTTGTACATGCCGACGGTATCCCAGGAGCGGCCATACTGGCGAAACAGCCCGTGTAGCACCCAGGCGCCGGTGGCGATGCAGGTGCATGGGTCGTGCAGCAGGCCGTCACGGGTGACGCCAAGCTGCTTGAGTCGCCCAAAATGCACGCTGTTTACCTGCATCATGCACACATCTTCGGTGTGGTTCGAGTTGGCGGCGTTTACCGAAGAGAGGCTAAATTTCGACTCCTTCCAGGCAATCGCCTCCAGCAGCGCGGGGGAGATGCCAAAAGCATGCCCCACGCGGGTAAAGCACTCGGCCTGGGCGAGGGTCGGCAGGCTGAGCAGCAAAAGGCCCCAGCGCCACGATTTAGTCTGCATAGGTCTCTCTCCTCTGTTTCTCACTGACCTGTGTGGCGAAAAACGGGCCTGGGTTCCCACCTTTTCTGGTGGCGGTTGGCAGTTTATTGCTAACAAAAGGCGCTGCGGCGGGAACTCTTTAACCCTGCATCTCACTCAGTTAAACATGCTGGTTGTCGGCCTGTCCGAGCTCCATTGCAAGGTCAGGCGGCGGCCGGTGATTGCTACTGGGTATCACTTAGGGGAGTGTGTTGTATGCAGATATCATCAGGACCGGGGGGATTCTCTCCTCTTTTGCCGGAAAACCATTTTCCAGGCCTGGACGGTGCGTCACCCGACTCACAAAACGGCGGTAACAACATTACCGCGAAGCTGCTGCTGAATAACGGCGGGAACACGCTGGCTATACCGCTGGCGCTGAACTTTGCCAATGCCGGTGCCAGCGATAAGCCGTCGGCTATCAACTTTGGCGATTCGCCGGCGGGCAATAACAGCCCGGCCACCAGCCCGGCGAACGCTTCGGGAAGCGACGGCAGCGGTTCCGCCGATAGCATGATGCAGGAACTTCAGCAGATGCTGCAGCAGTTCCTGAAAGAGCTGATGCAGCTCTTTGGCATGAACAGCGGACAGAAGAAAGACGAAGATGCTTCCTCCTCACCGGCCAGCGGCGTTGGTTCCGGATCGGGATCTGGTGCGGGCAGCAGCGGCGACGCTTCAGGGCCGCTGAACAGCTCCTCCGCTGGTCCTTCCGGTCCTTCCGGTGCGTCAGGGCCGTCGGCGGATAGTCTGCCGCCGGGCGACACCAGCCTGAAAACCAGCGACCCAACGTTGCAAAAAATCGTCTCCCAGTTCGGCGGCGAATATGAAAAAGCTTCCGCTGAGACCGGCGTACCGGCCAAACTGCTGGCCGCGCTGACGATGCAGGAGTCGGGTGGGGACGTGAACGCGAAATCGACTAACCCGGGTAACGGGCTGACCGACAGCGGCATGAACCAGATTAACCCGGACACCTACCGGGCAATGCAGAGCAAATATCCGGATAAGCTGGGCAGCGACATGAACTCACCGGCCAACCAGATCATGTGTTCGGCGCTGATGCTTAAAGAAGGGAAAGAGAAATTTGGCAGCTATGATGCCGCGCTGCGTGCCTATAACTCCGGCGACAATCAGGTGAACCTCAATAACCTTTCCAGCGTCTCTTTAGGCGATCCGAATTACGTTAATGAAGTGAACAGCCACATGGCGAAATTTGTCTGATAGCTGGCACTTATTGTCCGCTTTTCTTTACAAAAAGGCGAACATTAGCAGCCATCTCTCTGTTGAGAGATGGCTGCTTTTTTTAGTTACAAAGCAGTTTATTTCGTTGACAGCCTAAATTTCCGTGATTAATGGCAATAAACAGGACCAGGAATGTTCCCAATTAAACATAAATACTGGAAGTGAAATATATTTCAAAAAGAAATAGGTGTGTCTGTCGCGGGGTTTCATTGTAAACAATAGTAAAGATATGTTATTGGCTTTGCCGATTGTGAGGAAACTTTGTCGGAGGATCCGCGATGGAAGTTCCCGCCGTGCGAAAAACTTCATTTTTTCGGCTATCGACCCTTCAGGAAACATTTTTTCTCTTTTTGTAATTAATTTCCTTATTTAAATCATAGTTTTATTGTTTTATTGATATATTTTGTTTTTTTTTAATGCATTTGGATACATTTAGCCAAACCTCTATTTTTTTCCAGTGCAGTTCACGGAATTAATGTGTAAAAGCGGCGCGCCTCAATCGGCGTGTACCGCGAAAAATATCCTGCTATCCAGACATCGGAGCAGTTAATTCTGCATTGCCCGGTAGGGATATTCCTACAAGACACTAA
Organism: Cedecea lapagei; assembly: GCF_900635955.1. GTDB lineage: Bacteria > Pseudomonadota > Gammaproteobacteria > Enterobacterales > Enterobacteriaceae > Cedecea > Cedecea lapagei. The sequence continues at coordinate 3,188,915 of NZ_LR134201.1, read as the reverse complement.
AATTTTGTCTGATTGTGAATTCGCGACTCGGTGATAGGTTATCGCTGCTTCTCATAAACAAAACTCATTAATACATTTTGATGCCGTCTTTTGCCCACGGCAGCAGGCGGCAATCATTTTATGGTTCACGTTTATGGTTCATAGGTGGGACTCATACGCCAGACCTTGAATAAGCCAGGCAGCGGGGGATTTATGAAAGAAAACAGTGCGAATCATTGGGAGATAAAGCATATACCTGTCGATATCGACTTGAATATGCCACGGTCGGCAGCGGCGCTGCCCCCGTCTGAAAACGTACATGACGGGCTGGATATCTGGCTGCAAACGTTAGCCCCCCTTAAGGTCGATCTGGTGCTGGAAGGCGAAACGGGCACCGGCAAAGACACGTTTGCCCGTCGTATCTACGAACATTCAGGCTGCCGGGGCGCCTTTGTGCCGATTAACTGCGCCGCCATTCCCGAAACGCTGGCCGAGAGCGAACTGTTTGGCGTTACGGCCGGGGCTTATACCGGCGCTAATCACTCCCGCGCGGGCTACATTGAAAGCGCAAACAACGGCGTACTGTTTCTTGATGAAATAGACAGCATGTCCCTTAGCCTGCAGGCCAAACTGCTGCGAGTGCTGGAAACGCGCACCGTTGGGCGCCTCGGCAGCACTCAGTCGATTTCTCTCAACCTGCGGGTGATCGTTGCCTCGCAAAAGCCTCTTGCCCAACTGATGGAGCAAAAGCTGTTTCGCCAGGATCTCTTCTTTCGCCTGACGACGGTAAAGATTTCCCTCCCGGCACTGCGCGAGCGCGTGGAATGTATTATTCCGCTGTTCCGGCGTTTTGCTCAGGAATCGGCGCTGCGGCTCAACCGCCCGCTGCCACCAATGCCGCAAAACCTCAGCGAGGCGCTGCTGATGCACCGCTGGCCGGGGAACATTCGTGAGCTTAAAGGTGCCGCCGAACGGTTTGTTCTGGGGCTGCCGGCGCTGGGCCAGGTTGCGCATCCGGAAATGCGCTCCGTTCGGCTGCGTGAACGGCTGCGACGTATTGAATATAGCCTGATAGAAGACTGCCTCTCCCGGCATGAAAATCGGGTAGTCAGCGCCGCACACGAATTAGGTATCCCAAGAAGAACCCTGTACCAAAGAATTAAGTCATTGACTGAAAAGGGAAATTAATTTTTAGTTTTTTTTGGAACTGCTGCTTACGCCGCGCCACTTAATCAGTGAATGACACAACATTTGCTGTTTAATTAACGAGGAGTAAACATCATGCCATCAGTCAATACCGGTAACAACGCAGGTGCAAGCAGCAGCCTGGCAGATAGCTTCCAGTCTCAGATGGACTCTATCGAAAACAAATCGATGCAGGACTCTCTGGATAAAGCTGAACGTGACCGTAAGAACGCCTACGTGTCCGGCTACCAGAACTCCGCCACCACCATGATCAGTTCTCTGGCGCAGAACAAAATTTCCTTCTAATGATTATCAGGGATCCACCGCGGCGTGGATCCCTGATCTCTTTTGCTGCTGACGGAATCTCTCATATGCACATTCTTAATCCTGCTACAGGTATGCCTATGCCTGAACCCGAATCTCTGGGCCTTTCATCTACCCAGGTTGCATTACCTTCTGGCAGCAATGTGGCAAACCAAAGCGACGCCGCTTTCTTTTCCGCTGCGCTTGAGCAGCCTGACGCCGTTTCCGCGATGGGCGGTATTGGCGGCAAACCTGCCGCGATGTTTGAGAAGGCTTCCGGCATGTTCAAACAGATGGAAGGCGACCAGAAACAGATGAACAACGTGCTGCGTAAAGCCGCGCGCTCTACCGATCCGCTGGTGCTCAACCAGGTGGATGACCAGCTCTCTAACTATTATCTGGAGAGCATGATGAACGCCAAGATCGTCTCGAAAAGCATCTCGGGGCTCGATAAACTGACCAACCTGCAGTAATCCATCATGCAACGACGCTGGCGAAAAATCCTGCAGCCCTGGCTGCTGGTCCTGCTGCTGGCAGGCTGTGACTCGCAGGTCATTCTGAACACCGGCCTGAGTGAAAATGATGCCAATGACATCATTTCTGAGCTGTCGAAATACAAGATTGAGGCCGACAAACAGATCGATAAAACCGGGGTGACCGTGCTGGTCGGCCAGGACAACATAGAACGTTCCGTTCGCATTCTTAACGCCAATGGTTTGCCGCATAAAGCGCGGACCAACCTGGGCGAGGTTTTCCAGAAAAACGGCATTATTTCCAGCCCGCTGGAAGAGCGGGCCCGCTATATCTATGCGCTCTCTCAGGAGCTGGAATCAACGCTTTCGCAAATTGACGGCGTTGTGGTGGCGAGGGTTAACGTCGTTCTGCCTGAACGCGTAGCGCCCGGTGAGCCGGTGCAGCCTGCGTCTGCTTCTGTCTTTATCAAATATACCCAGGAGATGGATCCCGACAGCATTGAGCCGAGGATCCGCCGGCTGGTTGCGGCGAGTATTCCAGGTCTTTCGGGAAAAAATGACGGCGCGCTGTCCGTGGTGTTTGTGCCCGCGTCGGTCTATCACGACCGCGTTGAGCTGGTGACGCTGGGGCCTTTTCAGCTGACGCTCTCACAATATGCCACCGTGAGAACGCTGTTATTCTCGCTGGTCGGCCTGCTGTTACTGCTGGGCGGTATCTTTACGCTGGTGCCGAAACTAAAGGCGATGAAACGCGGCAAAAACAGCGGCTCCACTGAACTGGCCGTTGTGCCTTCAGAGCGGCGGTAACAAGCGGTGGTTGACTGGGAAACCTCGCCGGTAACGGGCTGGCTGCGCTGGTGGCAGCAGGGATTCTGGCAGCAGGCCGACGGCAGCTGGTTCACGCTTCCCTGGTTTCAGCTGGATGAGGCGCGCCGCCAGAGCCTGATGCGCAAGTCACCGCAGGCTTTGTCGGCCATGCTGGCGCTTGAAAATTGTCTGCCGGAAAGCCCGGATGCCAGGCTGCTGGCGCTAGCTTCCCTTGACTCTGCCCAACGAGAAGCGCTGTTTGCGCTGGTGGCGGAGGTTTGCCAGAGAGGCAGTCGGGCAGGGCAGATTGCTGAGCCGCAGCGCATCTGGTGCGAGCGGCTAACGCGTGGCTTACGCCCCGGCGTCTGGCTGCCGCCAACCCTCAGTTTTAGCGGGGAGTCTGACTACGCTGTGCTTTATCTGCTTCGCCCGCTTTTCACGCCCGCGGCCTGGCAGCGGCTGCGTTTTAGTTTTCCCCGGTCGGCTGTCGAGCTATGCGAAGCGTCGTTTCCGGACGATCCCACGCCGCCGCTGAACCG